>CAXSGT010000191.1:0-6200 GCA_964236835.1 uncultured Polaromonas sp. | reverse complement strand
GGTCGAGCCGTAGCCGTTGCCGACGATGACGCGCCAGACGCCTTTGGTCGTCGCATTGTTGTTGGCAACCTTGGCGATCTGGCTGTTGGCGCGAAAGGCGTCGAGCGATGGCTGGTTGTAGGTAAAACCCAGGTCGGTGTCTTGCGCCGAGGTGAATTCCCACATTGGCAAAGCGCTCAAGGCGGCTTCGGAGGCGCCGGCGAAAGTCGCCTGGCCGGTGATGTCGAGCGCGTAATAGCCTTTGCCGCCGGCGCCCAATCCGCCGACCAGCATGGTTTTCCAGGTCGCGCCGCTCTGAACGTCGCCGGACATCGGCGTGCTGTCAACGAAATACTTGTGCAAAAACGTGGGGTTGGTCAATCCGGGGAGCTTGTCGAACACAGCGCCCGGAATATAGGCGAACAGCTCTTTCCCGTTGGCACCGCTGAACGCATGCAGCATGCCGTCGTTGGCGCCGGCATAGACGACGGCCGGCCGGGCCCGGTTCGTTGTCCGGTAGGCACCATGGCCCGGGAAGTAGGGACCCGAGTAAACCGGGCCGGACCCGGCGACATAGGCCACGCCCGAGTTGACGATATCGCCCAGCAACGTGTCCTTGCGCGGTCGGAAGAAGGTGGTTTCATTGGTTCGGTCGCCGCGCAAATAATCGACCCGGTACTGGCCCCGGCTGTCAGTGGCATCGAGGATGGATTTTTGCGCCGGACTCAGGCTCGCCCATAGAAACGGCGTTTTGGTGAAGCCCGCCAGCGTCGATGACGTGAATATTTTTCGCGTCGTCGGCGTCAAAGGCGTGGGTACAAGCGTGGGCAGCGTCGTTTTGAACCAGTTCGACGCTTCCCACGACGGCGTGCTCTCGCACTGGGCATCGGTCTGGCTGGGCGAGCAGCTACTCAGCCCCCCGCTCCAATCCTTGGTGGCATAGGTCGCCTTGAAATTCAAGCCGCCCGCGGTCTGACGCTGGGAACTCGTTGCAGCGCTGCCCGCGGCGGACGAACCCGAAGCGGCGGCGATGGCGCTGAACGCGCTCGACAAGCCCTGGCGCATCGACGAAGGCGAGTTGCCGGCGAACCAGTTGTCCGGCGCGCCGTCGCCGTTCGCATCCCATGAGGCGACATTGCTGTTGGGGTCGTTCCCGCCCGCCACGGCAGGATTGAATCCGCCGTATTTGGCCGCGTACCAATATTGCGATTTGATCTGGCCCGCAGCGAGCGTGGTGCCGGTGTAATACTCCAGCACATCGACCCAATAGGTGCTGATAGTCTGCTTGCCCGGCATGTTGCTTTGCAGGCGGATATCGTTGGTGTTGGCCCAGTGCGCCAGCCCCGCCATGTAGGGTGTTGCAGCGCCCGCGCCGCCGGTCCAGGCGCCGCCGGAGCCTTCGAGGGCAGAAACGGTGGACCACAGGTTTTGCACATTCAGCCCAGCCGGATCGCTGGGCAAGCCTGGAGAGCATAAACCGGCGACGGAACCCGGCAGGTTGCCGTCGCACCAGGTGTTGATGTCGCCAATTCCCAGGATGAAATTTTTCTGGCAGGAGCTGATGATCGGGTCGCGGGCGCCGCCGGCTTGCAGGCTGGCGCCGGTGATGACCGGAAATCCATCTTTATAGACAGCGGCCCAATACGGGTCGTTGCCAACGTCCGCGTATTGCGGTGGCGGCGCCTCGCCGCGCAGGTAAAGCTGCGTCGCGTAATACAACTCGCTGACGTTGTCGTAGGTTTTATAGCCCGAGGTATAGCCAAACTTGTTCAGGTAATTTATCAGCCCCGAATTGACGACACCGCTGGCGCTCGCGTCCGCGGGATCGGGGTTGTTAAAAATGATGCCGGTGGCTTCGTCCCATTCCTTGGCAACATTGGCGCTGGTCGTTGTCGCGGTGGTCGCGGTCGGTCCAACGCTCTTCATCGCCGATCGCAGCACCGCTCCGTCGCGCCCCTGATTACTGTCGTTGAGGTAGGCAAGCGCGGCAAAACGCATTTTTACGGCGTATTGCTGGATAAGCCCTTCTGGCTTGGGCGTTCCGGTGTACTGCGTTTTGCAATTCGCTTCCAACGGCACACCGGCGGGTTCGGCGACAGTGGGCGCAATGGCGGTACACACCTGAACCCGAATGTTGAAACATGAGTTGCCACCGCCAAAGTTCATATTCGCGCATGAGTTTCCGTAATCGTCGCCTGGAAAGCCATAATACGGGCTGGCGATGAATTTCGAACCGTAGCCGGTCGAGCTGACCCAGGAGCCGGCCTGCGAGGGCGGCACGCCGAAGCCGGACGCCGGCAATTGCTTGATCGGGTTGTTGCTTTGGTTGTTCCTGTCGCTCAATGAACGGATCAGGATGGTCTGGTTCACGGTGTCGCCGGGCGACGCGCCGGACATGCTCGAAAAAGAGTCGCGCGTTCCGCCGGTCATGACGGAGCGGAACTGGTCGATGTTCGTCATCGTCAACCAATTCAAGACGTCGCCGCTCCATTGGTTGGAAGCGGGGCAGTCGCCGGCGCTTTTTAGGGCGCTGACGGGAACGAACACTTCGTTGGGATTGCTGTACGAATAGCATTCCCGGTTGTCAAAATAGCCTTGATAACGCAGCGGGACACTGGTGTTGAACGCATAGCTGGCCCCGCCGTTGGCATACGAAATCTGTAGGCCCGTCGGAAACTCTACCGACAACGCCAGCGCCACATTGCCGGGAACGCTGATGGTGGTCGGCGGCTGGTCGCTGGGCGTGAAGGCATGGCTCGTCGCAAACAGGCTCACGCTGCCCACAAGCGCCAGCAGGGCGTTGCGAACCAGGCGTCGAGGCGTAAGAAAAATAGCGTTTAAAGTCATGGCGGACACCTGGTTTATAAGGTTTATGAAGGCGAAAAAACCGATTGCAGCGTCACGGACGACCGGGCGTTGCCGGCGCCCGCGCCCGCATTGCGGCCGAACCCGACCGCTGTGATCCGGAACAACAGTTTGTGGCTGAACTTGTTGTTGTTGCTGCCGGGCAGTTCGCTGAGTCTGAATACTTCGATCAAATACCTTGGCAGGGGAACGCCTTGCTGCGCCATTAAAAATGGCGCATCGGTGAAATATCCGTACGGCACTGTCGGTATCATTTGAGCAAGAGCGTTGGGCCCGGTGCCGGCACAAGGCCTGGAGCGCCCGTCTTGCCAATCGGCGCCGCTCCACACCGGTATTTGTGCCGCGGGAGGCAAAGGAGTGCATGCTTCCGCCAATTCACCGTTGCTGGCGTTGTACATACCCAGCCTCAAGGGATCGGTCGTGGCAGGTAGGTCGTCGACCTCAACCGCCACAAAGTCCAGATCGAGACTAAGCGCGCTCCAAAATGTCTCGGGCGCGTCGCTCGTCGGCCGCGTGTCCGCGGGCCGCTGATGCGTGCAGGCGACTTCGGCGCAAAATTTGCGCGTGGCGGGCGTGTTGCCGGTGCTGTCGAATCTGATGCCCAGGATATCGCGCTCGGCATCCCGCAAGGCAAGTTCCGCATTTTCCCGGGCGAAGGCAAGATCGGTGTCGTTGCCGGACAAGCGTTCTTCAAACAAGCTGCTGCGCACGGCGGCCACGCCTAGCATTGACAGTACCAGCAGAAAAATCAGCGCTGTAACCAGCACAAAGCCTTGAGGGCGCGAATGAGGTCTGGTAGTCATGGCGAAAGGCTCAGTTCGGCGTTGCATACACGCCATTGCGGACGCTGATCACACTGGTGAATCGCTTCCAGAAACGGTTGTCGCCGGCGGGCCGCGCCACGTTGGGTAAAAACGTCCCCGTGTTTGCATCACGGGCGCAGGTGGGAAGCGAAGGCTGCAATTGCCGGGTGCCCTGCGCCGCCGCGCCACCAATAGCCGCGGTGGCTGAAACGATGCACACCTCAACTGCGGTGACGTTCGCCCAGCCGGACGGATTCGTGATCGACACCACATTGGCCGCGCCGACATACTGGGCTTGTACGCTCCCGGCGGCTGGCGCTATTTGGCCTGCGAGTGGAGGCGGTGTGGGAGCGCCCAGCTGATAACGCAAGACGAATTCCTCGACGCCGCGCACCAATGGCTGAGGGGTTGTGCTGCCAGAGCCGGCGCAATAAAGCTCGTTGGTGCCGTCGCTTGGGCTTGCCCGCACGAAGAATCGGTTCACCACGAACTTGAGCTGCGAAAGATCGGCAGGGAAGGGAGCGCCTGGTGGATTCTGCTGGAGGCAATCCAAGCCTTCACCGGTATTGGTATCGACTCCCGTCAAGCTCACAACCGGGCTTGGCAGGGCGGGAAGCGCAGGCACCGTGAGGTTGATCTGATACGCGACTTGCACCGTCTGCTGCGTGGCGCTCGCCGCTCCGCAGGAGAGGACTGGATTCGGCGGTCCGGTCACAATGCCGTTCGGCGTTCCGTTCATCGCACCGTCGCAGCCGAACACCCCTTGCAAACCCGGGAAAATCTGGCTCAAAGGCGTGGGCAGCGCGGCGCCGGTGTTCATCCGTTGATAAAGATTGGCGAGCACATTCGTGCGCGAGTCGAAAAGTTGCGACGCCTGCGCCTGGGTGTTGATCACGCCTGGATTTGACGGATGAAGGCCGTTCAAATCGAAAATATCGACATAGCCGGCCACCGACAAATCGTGCTGCAGCTGGCGCAGGACGATGCGCGCAGGCTGATCGATGTCGGCCTGGTTTTCGCGCTGGCGAGTCAGGTTGGTGCTGCTGATGAAGACGGTGCCGATGGCGATCAGGATGACCAGGCCGATGGCCAGGCTGACCATGACTTCGATCAGCGTGAAACCGCTGTGCCGGCGCTGCGAGGGGCGAGAGTGGGCGGGATGAGTCATGGAGTCACCACGATGTCGATGCAGCGAACGCCGGCGGGCGCGGCCACCGCGGCGGGGCAAAAGCGGTCGATGAATTCAGCCGCCGCGTCATCGGTTTCGCTTTGCTGCTTTTCACGCCACATGACGACGATGCGGCGGGCGGTCGGGTCGAGCAGGCCGCCTGGGTTGGCGATTTGCAAAATGGCGCCGCGTCCGCCGGGAAGCCGCGCCGCGAGCGACTGGTGCCATTCCAGCACATCGCGCTGCGCCGCCTGCTGGTTGGTGCAGACAGCCTGCCCGGCAAGGCCGCAATTCGGGTTCGCCGGCCAGGAGCCAACCACTCCCGCGGCGGCATGGGTATTGGGCTCCAGATACTGGTTCGCCGGCGCCGCTGGCGCGGCGGCGGTCAACGCGCTGTTGTTGACCCGAATCTTTTCAGCGATGAACTGCGCTTGCACCAATGCCTGGCCGCGCGTATAGGAAGTTTGCTGAAAGCGGGTGGATGCAAGCTGCAGGCCGGCGGAGCCTAAAAGTCCGACGGCGACGACGAACATCGTGATGAGAATTTCGATCAGCGTCACGCCCTGTTGACGAAGGCGCTTGCGTTGGCGGTGCTTTGGTTGTGACATGATTTCAGGCAGCAGCACAGGAACCAGAACCGATGAGTGCCAGCCATTGCGCCTCGGTGTACACGCGAGTCCGCCCCGTTCTGGCAATGCAGATGTACTTGTCAAGCCGGCTGGGCGTTAAAGGGTCTGCATCACGGACTAACAGGCGGCCGCCATTGAAATTTGACCTAGGCAAACCGTTTGGTAGAAAAGTAATATTGCTCACGCTGGCTGCGCTAAGCGTCATGGTGACGTTCGCATTGGGAAGGTTGTCTTGAAGAACCGTGGTCGATGCTGCGTTCAACACAATCCATCCCACCTCGTACCCGTCAGTGGAAACCGCAGAGCAAGTAGTCCCGTTGGCACTAGGGCATAAGGTGACCATTGTGTTCAAACGCAACGCCTCGGCGCGCGCAAACTGCTGCGAGGCGATCCAGTCGTTCACCGCTGCCCGAGTGCGGCTATTGACGATCATCTCCTGCCAGGAAGGCGTTGCCAGCGCGGTGATGATGGCCACCAGCGCCACGACCACCATCAGCTCGATCAAGGTAAAACCTTTGGAGCCGAGCTTTGAGCTAGAGGATTGAAAAGCTGTCGTCATGCGTGGATTTTGTTACATGCGTAACCAAACCCAACCATGCCTGCCGATGAACGGAACGATTCAAAGGCTAAACGGTATCAAAACGTTTGAATTAGAGCGAAATCACCGCCGCACTTCATCGACCAGCGTCTTGAACTCGTCGATATCCTCGAAACTGCGGTACACGCTGGCGAAGCGGATATAGGCGATCTTGTCGA
>CAXSGT010000190.1:0-6210 GCA_964236835.1 uncultured Polaromonas sp. | reverse complement strand
TCGAAGGCCGGCCCGAAAGCTTGGACGGCAAGCACATGGAGCCGATGGAAAACCACGGCCTGCAGGTGATGTCGATCGGTTTTCTGGTGGCGCAGGACGAAGCCATGATCTGGCGCGGCCCGATGGCGACGCAGGCGCTGGAGCAGCTGCTGCGCCAGACCCACTGGAAAGACCTCGACTATTTGATCGTCGATATGCCGCCCGGCACCGGCGACATCCAGCTGACGCTCAGCCAGCGCGTGCCGCTGACCGGCGCCGTCATCGTCACGACGCCGCAGGACATCGCGCTGCTCGACGCGAAAAAAGGCATCAAGATGTTCGAGAAGGTCGGCGTGCCGATCCTGGGCATCGTCGAGAACATGGCGGTGCACATCTGCGGCCAGTGCGGCCATGCCGAGCACATTTTCGGCAAAGGCGGCGGCAAGAAAATGGCCGCTGACTACCACATGGATTACCTCGGCGCGCTGCCACTGGACATGCAGATCCGGCTGCAGGCCGACAGCGGCAAGCCGACGGTCGTGGCCGACCCGGACGGCGACGTGGCCGGCATCTACAAGGCGGTGGCGCGCAAGGTGGCGGTGACCGTGGCGGCTAAGGCAAAGGATTTTTCGGCGAAGTTTCCGACGATTACGATTTCCAAAAACACTTGATTCAGATTTGCGACCAGTGCCGGACAAAGATTTTTTTCAGGAAGCTAGATAAACCTGCTTGCTGCTAGCGTTGACTGGTTGCCCCAATCGCGCAATGGCACTTCGCACGAGCTACGCGACCAAGAATTGTTGCGGTGATGCGCTTCTTAACTTCAGATCAATGAAGCAATTTGGATATTTTTCGCAACAAAAACTTCAACTGGCCAACCTCTTAAACCCATAAACGTTTCAGTATCAATAAGCTTGCGTAGGTCGGGGTGATAAAAACCAACTAATTAAAGAGTTCGGTTAGCGGTATCGCCCGCCCCATTTGCACCCAGCATCCGCTCAATTGCTACTATCACATTGTTAACAGTGAAACTGGTGCTTTCAAATTCATACAGCAGCAAATCAAGCCGGGAAACGACAGCACGCTTGGCTAAGTTGAGTTCTTTAATGAGGCGAGGAAAACTCCCAATAGATTCTTTCATCAAAAACGTACTGCCTTTCGTACTATCAATGGTGACGACTAAAGAAACGAGGCTTCCTCTCAAAGATTCAAGATCGGATTTGTTTGTTTCCAACTCGGATTGAAGTGCAAGTGCTTACCCCATTGCGCTGGCAGCGGTTTTCATGCCAAAACCAACGCTTGAACGACAAAACCGCTTCCAGCCGGCCGCTCACCCCAACACAGGCGCATCCTGAAAGGGCCGGGCGTCGATCGGAATGTCGATCAAGAACGTCGTGCCGCGCTCCAGCGAGCTGTCCACCGTGACGCTGCCGCCGTGGCTTTCGGCCACCGCGCGTACAAAGGGCAGCCCGATTCCCCAGCCCTCTTTTTTGCCCTGCGCGGCGGCCCGCGCCCTTTGGTAGAACTGGAAGATGTCCTCTATTTCCTCGGCGGCGATCGGATTTCCCTGGTTTTGGACGGACAGCATCAAGCGGCCCTCGATCCGGTCCAGCTTGATGGTGATCGGCGTGTCCGCGTCGCCGTACTTGACGGCGTTGGCGATCAGGTTTTCCAGCGCCCGCCTGATTTCCTCGCGGCTCCAGATCACCTCGACCGCGTCGCCGGTGATGCGCAGCCGGGCGCGCTGCGACTCCTCGGCCTGGTCGCGAACGCTTTCGACGAGTTCGAGGATGTCGAAGCCGCGAAGATCGAGGCGCAGCCGCCCGCCGCCCTGGAACACCATCGTGTCGAGCAGGTGATGCAGCATTTCGTCGATGCGGCCGTGGTTCTTGACGATGATGTCGGCCATCGCCTTGACCCTCGGCCCCTCGGGCGCCTGGGCGATGGCTTGCGCCGCCAGGCTGGCGGTGTTGAGCGGCGTTCTCAGGTCGTGCATAACGGCGGCGATGAAGCGCTCGCGCAACGCCGTGACCGCGAACACATAGGCCGTCACCGACTCCCTGATCGCGCTTTCGATCGACGCGTTGACGACTTGCGATTCGGCGTCGTCGAGCGCGACGCCCCGGGCTTTGAGCACGTCGAGCAAGGCGCCCCGAAGCAGCTGGTATTCGAGGATGATCGCCTTCGGGTCGTAATTCGTCAGCCGCGCGCGCTCGCCGCCGTGTTCGGTCGCAATCGTCGTGGTGTTGACGGCGTTCAGCCTTGGATAAGCCGGAGTGACCGATTGCGCAAGGTTGTCGTAGAAGGCCGGCAGGGTGTCGATGAGTATCGGTGGGCGCAGGGCGCTTGCCTGGGCAATGGTGCTGCGAATGCGCTGTTCCCATTCGACGAAAACTTCGTCCCGAAGTTCGAGCATTTTTTGCGATGTCGCCGACAGCTTTTCAATGCCGCCACTTGTCTGGTCGCTTGCGCTGGTCATGTAGGCTCTCCCATACCGCGACTATGACAGCAAAACGTGGGTTTATTCCGGCCCCGGCCGCTTGCAGCACAACCCAGGGCTCGTTCCAGCCCTTAAAACCGCGTCGTTAGCGTGACCCGAGCGGTGCGCGGCGCGCCGACGGTGATGTTGTTGTCGGCGTCGGCGGTCGGAAAATAGGTCTTGTCGGCCAGGTTTTCCAGATTCAGCGCCAGCCGGGTCCTGCCGCCGGCAAAAGCGTAATACAACGCGCCGTCGATGCGGGTGAAGGCCGGCAGCCGGACCGCGTTGCTGACGGTGGCGAAGGATTCGGACTGGCGGATGACGCCCAGCCCGGCGCCAAAACCCCCGCCCAGATCGACCTTGTTCCAGACCGACAGCACATGTTGCGGTGTCAACGGCAGCAGCCGGTTGGCCGGAATGATCGACGACGCCGTCGCTGCCGTGCCGGTGTTGATCGGCTGCAGGATGCGGGCGTTCAAATCGGTGTAGGCGCCGTAAACCTGCCAGCCGCGTGCGACTTCGCCCTGCAGCCCGAGCTCGAAGCCGGTCGAGCGCTGCTTGCCGGTCTTTAAGAAAAACCCGGCGTTGTCGGGGTCGGCGACGCGCACATCGGTCTTGTCGGTGCGAAACAGCGCGCCGGAGAGCTGCAGATTCGGCAGCACGTCCCAGCGGCCGCCGACTTCGTAATTCTTCGCTTTTTCCGGCGCCAGGCTCGCCGTCGTCACCGCCAGGCTCAGCGTTTCGCCCGACGGCAGGAAGGCGTAGCTGTAGCTGGCGTAATACGACTGGGCGGCGGTCGGCGACCAGACCAGCCCGAGCCGCGGGCTGGCCGCGCTGTCGGTTCGCCCCAGGCTCGCCAGCGGTATGCTGCCTGTGACGCTGCGCTGGTCGTCGAAATCGACCGAAAAGCGGTCATAACGCAGGCCGGCGAGCAATTTCCAGTCTTTGGCCAGGTCGATCTGGTCCTGCGCATAGGCGGCGAAAAGATTGGATTTGACCTGATTCTGCGCATTGCTTCCGTTGGGATTCGGCGCGAATCGCGTCGCCAACGCCAGCGGAGCGGCGGCGGACACATTGGCCTGGTTCAAAAAGCTGGCGTTGCCGAAGACGGCGTCGTTGCGGCGGTTGTAGCTGTCCTGATGGCCGAGCTCGACGCCGGTCAGCAGCGTGTGCTCCATCCCGCCGGCTGAGAAGCGCGTCGTCACGTCGGTCTGGTTAAAGGTGTTGGTGCGGCGGTTGTAGTTGTTGTAGCCCGAAATCGTCAAGCTGCCGTCGGCACCCACCGCGCTGCCGGCATAGACGTTCTGGTAGAACTTGTCGTAGTGCGTCACGCGCAAGGTGTTGCGCAGCTGCGAGCCGTTGCCCCAGTCGTGGTTGAAGATCGCGTACAGGCCATCGACTTTCGATTCGGCATGGCTTTGCGCCGCATTGCCGAAGAACGTGCCGCGCTGAAGCAGGAAGGGCAGGCCGTTGAAGGACGGGTTGCCGCGGTCGGGCGTGCGCTTGTCCACCAGGTGCTCATAGCCGCCGGTCAGGACGTTGCTGGCGTCCAGAACATAAGTCACGGTCGGGTTGATCGCATAGCGGTTCAAGCCGACGCCGTCGCGAAAACTGTCGGCATGCTCGGCCATGGCGTTCAGCCGCCAGGCCAGCGTATCGCTCGCTTTGTTGCCGACATCGATGGTGCCGCGCAGCTGGCCATAGCTGCCGGCGGTCAGGCCGGCCTCGGCAATTCTGCCGAACACCGGCATTTTGGTCACCCGGTTGACGACGCCGCCGGCGCCGCCCCGGCCGAAAGCCATGCCGCCCGGGCCTTTGAGGACTTCGACGCGCTCGAGGTTGTAGAGGTCGCGAAACACCTGCGCGTCGTCTCGAACGCCATCGACGTAGAAGTCCGAACTGGTGCTGTTGCCGCGCAGAATCACCTGGTCGCGGTTGCTTTCGCCCTGGTGCGCCAGCGCGCCTGGCACATAGCGAAACACGTCGGCCATGCTCTGCATCGACTGGTCCTTCATCAATTCCGCCGGCACGACGCTGACCGACGCTGGCACCTCCTTGAGCGGCGTGTCGGTCTTGGTGAAGGTGGCGCTGCGGCTCGCCTTGTAGCCCTGCACCGGGCCGTCGGCGCGCTCCGCCGTTTCCCGGACGGTCACTTCGGGCAGCTGGCCCTGCGCGACGACCTGGCTGAAGGCTGATGCCGCCAGGAGCTGGAAAAAGCCTGCGACTGCCAGCGCGACCGTGGTGCGCCGGCGCATCCGGGCGACGGGACGGCCGCGGGCTGGGGTTTGATCGCTCATGGTGTTGCTTCGTGGGGACTGCGTGGATTGAAGTCGGATTCTACGATGCAAATGAGAATCATTCCGGCCTTCCACAAAAAGACAGGCGCATATCCCGCAGCGCGCAGGGTGCGGACTTTCATAACCTTCATGGTGAATTGCCGCAATCCTGGCCTTCACGGCCTGCGCGGCGGACAACAAAAGCCCAAACCCGGTGGAAAGAAGCCGTTGCCAAGGCGGCCGGTGCGCTGCGCGCCGTGAAGCGCCGGCCTTTTCAGCATATTGCGGTGTATTCTTGCCACGGGTCGAGCGCAAGACTCCTTGCCTTTGCGGCAGCGCTCGACAACGCCGCACCATTCACCTGTTCCTGCCCTGGCGCCGCGGTTTCGGCGCTGTTTTCCCTTTTTTAAGGTTTTTATTCCATGCTGATCCGCCTGATTTACGTGAGTCGCGCCAAATCCGCGCTGCCTCTTGAGCTCAAAGACATTCTGGCCGCGGCCCGAAAGAACAATCCCATCCTGGGCATCAGCGGCGCCATGTGTTTCATCGACGGCGTCTATCTGCAGTACCTGGAAGGCGAGGCCGCCGCGGTTGACGGTCTTTACCAAAAAATCGAAAACGACAGCCGTCACACCGGCTCGAAGGTGCTCGACCGGCAACCGATCGGCGCGCGCGAATTTCCGAAATGGGACATGGCCCTGCTCACCTGGAACGACGAAACCAAGGCGATTTTTCGCCGCTTCAATCCAGACCGCGCGCTCGATGCCTACGCGGCCGATCCCGCGACCATCGCCGAGCTGCTTCGCACCTGGGCCGGCACTTCGAACTGGATGACGCTGTAGAAGACTCATGACGCTTCCCTACCTGACGCAGGCCCGTGCGCCCCTGACCAGCGAGATCGACGCCATCGATGAGTCCGGCGAGCTGCGCCGGGTGTCGATTCCCGCCGAGCGCGCGCTGACGGTCTATGTCGACAAGCGCGAGCTGGTCACGCTGATGACGCTGGGCGCGAACCCGGAGCTGCTGGTGCTGGGGTATTTGCGCAACCAGCGGCTGGTCAGGGCGGTGGAAGACATCGAGTCGATCACCGTGGACTGGGAAGTCGGCGCCGCCGCGGTCAGAACGCGCCGCGGCATTGAAAACATCGAGGAAAAAACGGCGCGCCGCGTCGTCACCACCGGCTGCGGCCAGGGCAGCGTGTTCGGCGGCCTGATGGACGAGCTCGACCAGATCGCACTGCCTCTGGAAGCCGGCATCACGCAAAGCCAGCTCTACAGCCTGGTCGACACCATCCGGCTCAAGGAAACGACCTACAAGTCGGCCGGCTCGGTGCACGCCTGCGCGCTGTTTTCGACGGTCTCGGGCGAGCCTGAAATGCTGTTGTTCGTCGAGGATGTGGGGCGCCACAACGCCATCGACACCATCGCAGGCTGGATGTGGTGGATGGCCCCCACGCTCCCCACTTCGTGTGGTTCG
>CAXSGT010000189.1:0-6230 GCA_964236835.1 uncultured Polaromonas sp. | reverse complement strand
CACCGGTTCGAAGCGCGAATCGACCCGATTATCTTGCGCGGCGCTGACAGCTACGCCGCTCAGTTGCGCGACGAAGGCGCCGTGATCGCCAGCTTTGCTGAACGCCGCGCCGAAATAGTTCGACAGCTCGCGGCGGCTGCCACCAAGGCCGGCGGCGGCGCCAAGCCAATCGACGACGATGCGCTGCTCGATGAAGTCACCGCGCTGGTCGAGCGACCCAATGTGCTCGTCTGCGAATTTGAAAACGAGTACTTGGACGTGCCGCAGGAATGCCTGATCCTGACGATGAAGGCGAACCAGAAATACTTTCCGCTGCTCGACGCGGCGGGAAAACTCACGAACAGGTTTCTTGTCGTCAGCAACATCACGCCGGACGATCCCAGCGCGGTGATCGGCGGCAACGAGCGGGTGGTCCGCCCGCGCCTGGCCGATGCCAAATTTTTCTTCGATCAGGACCGCAAAAAGACGCTGGCGTCGCGCGTGGCCGGACTGGACAGGATTGTTTATCACAACAAGCTTGGCTCTCAGGGCGAGCGAACAATGCGGGTGCGCGCGATTGCCAGGGCGATTGCGACGCAACTGGGCGACGCGACGCTGGTCGCGCAAGCCGACCAGGCTGCGCAACTCGCCAAGACCGATCTGGTCACCGATATGGTGGGCGAGTTCCCTGAGCTGCAGGGCATCATGGGCCGCTATTACGCGCTTAACGATGGGCTCAGCCTTGAAGTCGCCGATGCGATTGAAGACCATTACAAGCCGCGTTTTGCGGGCGATGAACTTCCTCGAAATCGGACCGGCGTGGTGGTGGCGTTGGCCGACAAGCTCGAAACGCTGGTCGGCATGTTCGGCATCGGGAATACGCCCACGGGGGAAAAAGACCCGTTTGCACTGCGGCGGCATGCCTTGGGCGTTGTTCGCATGATGGTAGAGCACAAGCTTCCGATTAAGTTAATTGACTTGATTCACAGTGCTTACAAAACTTTCCCCGAAGGTGTGCTGAATCCCTTGTATCCCATGGATGGGTCGCTTGAAATATTTTGCCAAGAGCGCTTGGTTCGGCTACTTGAGAGTGAAGGATATGAGCCTAGCCATATTCACGCAGCTCTTGCTGTGCAAGGAACTCCCCACTGGTCAGCAGTGCGTGAGCGCCTGTCCGCCGTCCGCGCCTTCGCCGCGCTGCCCGAAGCTCCGGCCCTTGCCGCAGCCAACAAGCGCATCGGCAATATCCTCAAGAAAGTGCTGGAAGTCGATCCCCACGTCAGCGAGCTGCTGCTCAAGGAACCAGCTGAAATCGCGCTTTACGCGGCCATGAACGACGTGCTTCCTCAAGCCGACACGCAATTCAACGCCGGCGACTACACCGCTTCGCTGCAAACCCTGGCGGCGCTGCGCGCGCCGGTCGATGCGTTCTTCGACGCCGTGATGGTCAATGCTGAAGAACCCGACCTGCGCTTGAATCGCCAGGGCCTGCTCAAAAGCCTGCACGCGGCGATGAATCGCGTCGCCGATCTGTCAAAACTGGCCGTCTAGGCTGGCTGTTTGTTTGCACACCATGAAACTCGTCATCCTCGACCGCGACGGCACCATCAACAGCGACCGCGAGGACTTCGTCAAAACGCCTGACGAATGGCTGCCGCTGCCTGGTGCGCTCGACGCCATCGCGCGGCTCAACCATGCCGGCTGGCATGTCGTGGTCGCCTCGAATCAGTCGGGGCTGGGACGCGGCCTGTTCGATGTCGAATCGCTCAACGCCATGCACGCCAAGATGCACAAGCTGCTGGCGCTGCAGGGCGGGCGGATCGACGCGGTGTTCTATTGTCCGCATACCGCCGAGGAAGATTGTTACTGCCGCAAGCCGCGGCCGGGCCTCATCGAGCAGGTCGGCGCCCGCCTGGGTATTGCGCTCAAGGGCGTTCCCGTGGTGGGGGACGCGCTGCGCGACGTGCTTGCCGGCGCTGCCGCCGGGGGCGAGCCGCACCTGGTGCTGACCGGCAAATCGGAAAAGTACCGTGGCCTGCCCGCGCCCGACGGCTTGCCGCCGGGAACGCTGGTGCATCGGGACTTGGCGGCGTTTGCGGATTTTATTTTGCTGCGCAGTGCTCGCGGTTTGCCTCAATCGCTATGAAAGCAACAGCTACCTGTGCCCGTGCAGCATGCGAAAAACCGCTTAAACACCTCTAAATCGGTTGTGAAAACCTGCCTGACCCGCCGCCGACCCGACTTCGATTTTTGTCCACCGGAACTTCCCGCCATGCCCCTGATCCGCTCCGTTGTGCACATGCTGTGGATGGTCCTGACGGTCATTCCCTGGGCGCTTTTCGCCGTGCTGGCGTCGCTTTTTGTCAGCCGCACAACGATGTACTGGATGTGCGCCCGCTGGCTGAAGCTGGCGGTCGACAGCGGCAGCGTCATCCTGGGCATCGAGAACCGGCTCACTGGAATGGAAAACCTGCCTTCGGGCGAACTGAGCGGCGCTGTCCTGCTGGTCAAGCATCAGTCCACCTGGGAGACGCTCACCATGCCGGCGATCATGCCGCATCCGCTGGCCTATGTGTTCAAGAAGGAGTTGCTCTACATCCCGTTTTTTGGCTGGGCGATGGCGCGCATGGACATGATCCACATCGACCGCAGCCAGCGCTCGAAAGCCTTCGGCAAGGTCGTGGCGCAGGGCAAACGGCTGATGGCGCAGGGCACCTGGGTCATCATGTTCCCCGAGGGAACACGGATTCCGCGCGGCCAAAAAGGCGTGTACAAGTCGGGCGGCACCCGGCTGGCCATTGAAACCGGCGTGCCGGTGGTGCCGATCGCGGTGACGTCGGCCAAATGCTGGCCGCGCAAGGCGTTCATCAAGCGCCCCGGGATTGTCGATATCTCGATCGGCAAGCCGATTCCAAGCACCGGCCGCAAGCCCGACGAGCTGATGCGCGAGGTCGAAACTTGGATCGAAGTGGAAATGCGCCGGCTCGACCCCGATGGCTATGGAGCCGGCGAGGCTGTAGTGCCCGCCGCTTCGACTCTTTTCTGAGCGCGACGCCCAAGCCGTCAGCGATGTGAAATGCCACCATGAAACGTCTTTTGCGCTTCACACTCGATCTTTTTCAACCCGAGCCGCCTGCCCAGGCGGACGAGCCCGCCAGCGCCGTCGCAACGCCCGATTTGGCAAGAAAAACGCCTTTTTCGCATGATGGTATTGACTTTGTAGCTATAAAAAATATAGCAAACAACGAACCGTTGCAAAAACCGCCCGCGGCGGCCGACCCTGGGCGCCATGCGCGCGCGACGCGTGAAGTCTTGTTGGACGGCAAACTGCTGCGCTACGAGATCAAGCGTGGCAAGCGCCGCACGATCGGTTTTACAGTCGGCGCCCAGGGGCTGGCGGTGAGTGCGCCAAAATGGGTGCCGCTGTATGAAATCGATCGCGCCGTCAAGGCCAAATCGAGCTGGATCCTGAAAAAATTGCAACAGACTCGCGAACTGAGCCTGCGCCGTGCGGCGTCCCGTATCGAGTGGAAGGACGGTGCGGCCTTTCCCTTCCTCGGCCAGCCGGTCACGCTGCGGCTCGATCCGCTGTGCGACCATGCCGCGCTTCGTGGCGCAGCCTCGGCGGTGGCGGACGAATTGCGTGAACAAAGTCTGCACCTGCCCCTTGCCGCCGCCGCCACGCCCGATCAAATCCGCGGCGCCGTGCGCAGCTGGCTGCAGTCGCAGGCGATCGTCATCTTTACCGAACGGCTTGATCATTTCATGCCGCGGCTGGGCGTGCGCTGGCGCAAGCTCAGCCTGTCGAGCGCCGCGACCCGCTGGGGCAGCGCCAGCGCGAGCGGCGCCATCCGGCTGAACTGGCGGCTGTTGCATTTCAGCCTGCCAGTGATCGACTATGTGGTCGTTCATGAACTCAGCCACCTGCGCGTGATGGACCACAGCCCGCGCTTTTGGGCTGTCGTGCGCGAGGCGATTCCGGACTATGTGGTGTTGCGGCAACAGCTCAAGGGTGAAACCGGCGCTCGCTGGTAAGTCCTTGGTTTGCCTGAAAAGCTGCCAGCGTGCGCCAAGACGTACTAAAATAAGTAAAATATTAAATAACTTACAATTTGTATCTATACCTTGGGACGCCGCAATGAGCAACAGCCTGATCCTTGTCGTCGAGGACAATCCAGACCATCTGGAATTAACGGTGCTCACACTGGAGGAGCTGGGCGTGAGCGCGGAGATCGCGGTGGCCAGCGACGGCGCCCAGGCGCTCGACTACCTGTTTGGCCTAGGCCACCATGCGGGGCGCGACACCCAGAGGCAACCGGGGTTCGTTTTGCTCGACATGAAGCTGCCCAAGCTGTCGGGGCTCGATGTGCTGCGCAGCGTGCGGCGCAACCCGCTGACGGCCCTGGTGCCGGTGATCATGCTGACATCGTCGAGCGAGCAGTCCGATATCGCCGCCTGCTATCAAAGCGGTGCCAACAGCTTCGTGCGCAAACCGGTCGATTTTGCCGATTTCACCGAAAAGCTCGATCGCCTGCAGGCTTTTTGGCTGGGTGTCAATGAGCATCTCGCGGCGGCGGCCTGACGCCGCCGCGCCTGGCGTTTTTCACCCGATTTATTGAACCCAACAATTCCGCACCGATATGCGCACCGAAAACAGTTTGCGGGTAAATGACCTGGAAGCGCCCGACTGGCCCAGCGCGCGGGCCGCCGGCGCCGTCTCGCCGCCGGAGCAGTCCCGGGAAGCCTGGGACGTGCTGGACTTGAGCTCCGATGGCATCATGGTGCTAGACGAAAAAGCCGTCATCATCCATTCCAATGCGCGGGCGCTGGCGCTTTTGCAATGCACGCTGCCGGACATGTCGGGATGCGATTTCTGGGATGCGGTGCCGCCGGAGACCGCGGCGCAATTTCAAGAGGCGACGGACCAGGCCCTGCTGGACTCGACAATGCACAGCTTCGTCGCCCACCGGAAGTTTGAAAACACTTCGATCGAGTACGTTTTCAGGCGCCGGTCTTCGGGCTATGTCGTCACCTTCAAGGAAGCTGACGAAACCGAAAAATTGCAAAGGCAGCTCGACAACAGCAAACGCTACAACCAACTGATTTTCGAGGCCAATCCGAACGCGATGTGGGTGTTCGATCTCGCATCGCTGCAAATTTTCGCGGTGAATCAGGCGGCCATCAGGTTTTACGGCATTGCGCGCAAGAAGTTCATGACGCTGGGCATGGAGGCGCTTTTTCCCGAAGGAGAGGGCGCCGGGCTGCTGCGCACGCTGCGCTCCGGCAAGGACGGGCAGGAACGCGAGCCCGAGCTGCTGCTGTGCAAGCAACGCAAGATGAACGGCCAGCAGGCGTTGGTCGAGCTGGCCTGGAGTTCCATCGACTGGGATGGCAACCAGGCGATTTTGGTGAGCATCGTCGATGTCAGCGAGCGCCACCTTGCCGATGGCGCCTTGCGCCGGGCCAATGCGGAGTTGAGCCAGGCGCTGGCCTTGCAGCAGGAAGAGCTGAAAACCACCCGGAAGGATTTGCTGGCCTTCACGCAGGCGGTGTCGAGCGATTTGCAGGATTCCCTGCATGCGGCCCATGGCTTTACCATAAGACTGGCTGAAAAGTATTCAAGCGTCCTGGATAACTCCGGCCGGCATTACGTCAGCCGCATCCAGCTCAGCATTCGCCAGCTGACCAAGTTGGTGGACGACTTGCGAACGCTGGTCCAGTTGCCGCTGCGGCTTCGGGGCGCTGAAAAGATCGACTTGGCGCCCTTGTGCCATGCGCTGGTGGAGGATTTGCGCAAACGCAATCCGGGCCGGGAGGTGGCGATCGAGATGGAAGCGAGCCTGCCGGTGACGGGCAACAAGGAATTTCTGGCGACGGCGATGGCGTGCCTGCTGGAAAACGCCTGGAAATTCACCTCCAAGAAAACCGAGGCCTGGATCAAGATCGATCTGCTGCCGGGCAAGGCGCCCGGTGAGCTGTTGCTGCATGTGTCCGACAACGGAGCGGGTTTCGACGCCGCCTACGAAGGCAAGCTTTTCACCGCGTTTCAGCGCCTGCACTCGTCGGCCGACTTTCCCGGCAACGGCCTGGGGTTGGCCATCGTCAAGCGGGTCGCGCAAATGCACGGCGGCAGGGTCTGGGCCGAGAGCAACGAGCAGGCGGGCGCGAGTTTTTTCATGGCGCTGGCGCAGCCGGCCGCCGAGGGCAACGCGCCCGACGCGGTGTTTGGCCTGGACTAGCGACTTTTTCGC
>CAXSGT010000188.1:0-6291 GCA_964236835.1 uncultured Polaromonas sp. | reverse complement strand
ACACGCTGATCGAGCAGGCCGAGCAGGGCGTGGACTATTTCACCATCCATGCCGGCGTGCGACTGGCGTATGTGCCGCTGACGGCGAACCGGCTGACCGGCATCGTCTCGCGCGGCGGCTCGATCATGGCCAAGTGGTGCCTGTCGCACCATAAAGAGAGCTTTCTGTACGAGCATTTCGACGAGATCTGCGAGATCATGAAAGCCTATGACGTCTGCTTTTCGCTCGGCGACGGCCTGCGCCCCGGCTCGATCGCCGACGCGAACGACGAAGCGCAGTTCGCCGAGCTGCACACGCTGGGCGAGCTGACGCAGATCGCCTGGAAGCACGACGTGCAGGTGATGATCGAAGGCCCGGGCCACGTGCCGCTGCAGCTGGTCAAGGAAAACGTCGAGAAGCAGCTCGAAGCGTGTTTCGAGGCGCCGTTCTACACGCTCGGCCCCTTGATTACCGACATTTCGCCCGGCTACGACCATATTTCGTCGGCCATGGGCGCGGCCAATATCGGCTGGTACGGCACGGCGATGCTGTGCTATGTCACGCCGAAGGAGCACCTGGGTTTGCCGAACCGCGACGACGTCAAGCAGGGCCTGATCGCCTACAAGATCGCCGCGCATGCCGGCGACATCGCCAAAGGCTATCCGGGGGCGCAGATGTGGGACAACGCGGTGAGCAAGGCGCGCTTCGAGTTCCGCTGGGAAGACCAGTTCCGCCTCGCCATCGACCCCGACACGGCGATGGCGTATCACGATGAAACATTGCCGAAGGAAAACGCCAAGGTGGCGCATTTCTGCTCGATGTGCGGGCCGAAATTCTGCTCGATGAAAATTTCGCAGGAAGTGCGCGAGTTCGCGCGGCTGAACCCGGCGACGACCACATTGGCGAAAGCGCCGGGCGTGATCGCGATCCAGCAGATCAGCAGCGGGTTCGAGGAAAAAGCCAAGGAGTTTCGCGAGGGCGGAAGCGAGATTTACTCGTAAGGCTGCCAGCTACTGCGCGAAAGTACAAAGGCATTCACCGCAGAGGCGCAGAGTACGCAGAGTTCAAAGTCAGAGGAAATTTCATATTTTTTGTCTCTGCGCCCCTCTGCGTTCTCTGCGCCTCTGCGGTAAAAAAATTCCTGGCAATAACACAGGCATATCTTTGTCATGAACCCGCTACACATCGGCATCGCAGGCGCCGGCCTGGCCGGCCGCACGCTGGCCTGGCGCCTGGCCAGAAGCGGCTGCCGCGTCAGTTTGTTCGATTCGCGGCTGCGCGACGCGCTGGACACTGCGTCGATGACGGCGGCCGCCATGCTGTCGCCGCTGGTCGAGCTGGCGGTGTCCGATGAGGCGGTATTCGCCCTCGGCCAGCGCTCGATGCAACTGTGGCCGCGCTGGATCGCCGAGCTCGCCGAAAACGGTCAGGACGCCGTCTATTTCCGCCAGCAAGGCACGCTGGTCGTCGCCCATGCGCCCGATCAGTCGTCGCTGGCGCATTTCACGCGCCTGCTGAACCACAAGCTGCCCGACGCCTGCCGCGCGCAGGTGCGCACGCTCGACGCCGCTGGTCTGGCAGAGCATGAGCCGGCGCTGGCCGGGCGCTTTGGCGGCGGGCTGCTGCTCGAAGGCGAAGGCCAGCTCGACAACGGCCAGTGGATGGCGGCGCTGGCCACCGAGCTCGACCGGCTGGGCGTTCACTGGCATGAAGGCCAGGCGGTGCAAAGCGTAGCCGCGGGCCGCATCGTCTGCGGCAACGCGTCGCAGGCGGTCGCTGTGGTGGTCGATGCGCGCGGCGTCGGCAGCCGGGCGCAGTGGCCGCAGCTGCGCGGCGTGCGCGGCGAGGTGCTGACGGTCGAATGCGCCGGCGTCGAGCTGCGCAGGCCGGTGCGCTTGATGCATCCGCGCTACCAGCTCTATGTCGCGCCACGCCCTAAGCATCAGTTCGTCGTCGGCGCGACCGAGCTGGAATCGGAAGACACCGGGCCGATGACGCTGCGCTCGACGCTCGAGCTGGGCAGCGCGTTGCACAGCCTGCATCCGGCGTTTGGTGAGGCCCGGGTGCTGCGCCTTGCGGCCGCCTTGCGCCCGGCGCTGGACGACCATCGCCCCGCGCTGGCGCTGCGCGGCGGCGTCTGGCACCTCAACGGCCTCTATCGGCATGGCTATCTGTGCGCGCCGGCGCTGGTCGATGCGCTGGCGCATGAAATTTTGCAAACAAGCGATGAGAAGGAGATGGCATGACGACGTTTGAAATTTCCCTCAACGGCGAGCGCATCGCCACGCGGGCGCCGACGCTGCAGGCGCTGCTGGTCGAGCGCGGCTACGAGCTGAAAAGCGCGTTCGCCTGCGCGGTCAACCGCGATTTCGTGCCGCGCCCGCAGTGGCCGGCGCGCGGACTTCAAGGCGGCGACCGCATCGATGTCGTGACGCCAATCACGGGCGGTTGATATGGGCGATATGTCGATCAGCCCGATAGCCCACGGCGGCGCATGGACCGTCGCCGGTACCACGCTTTCGAGCCGGTTTTTCCTCGGCACCTCGCACTACCCGTCGCCGCAGGTGCTCGGCGATGCGGTGCGCGCCGGCGGGACCGAAGTGCTGACCGTGGGCCTGCGCCGGCTGCAGCCCGAAAGCGGCGGCGGCAACAGCTTCTGGCAGCGCATCCAGGCGCTCGGCTGCCGCATCCTGCCCAACACCGCCGGCTGCCACAGTGCTGGCGAAGCGATCACGCTGGCACAAATGGCGCGCGAAATCTTCGGCACCACCTGGATCAAGCTCGAAGTGATCGGCGACGACTACACGCTGCAGCCCGACACCGTCGCGACGCTGGAGGCGGCGACCGCGCTGGCGAAAGACGGTTTTGCGGTGTTCGCCTACACCACCGACGACCTGGTGATGGCGCAGCGCCTGCACGCCGCCGGCTGCGCCGCCGTGATGCCGTGGGCCGCGCCGATCGGCACCGGACGCGGGCCGCTGAACCCGTATGCGCTGGAAACATTGCGCCGGCGCCTGCCGGACGCGGTGCTGATCGTCGATGCCGGTCTCGGCCGGCCGTCGCATGCGGCGCAGGTGATGGAGCTGGGTTTCGACGCGGTGCTGCTCAATACGGCCGTCGCGCAGGCGGGCGACCCGGTGCGGATGGCGCGCGCCTTTGCCGACGGCGTCGCGGCCGGTCGGGCGGCGTATGAATCGACGCCGATGCCCGAGCGCGCCGCCGCGCAGGCCTCGACGCCGACGGTCGGCGTGCCGTTCTGGCATGCGCAGTGAAACGCTTGCAAAAGAAAGTTTTTTCAACACGGAGGAGAGGAGCAATAACCGGAGGACGCAGAGGAAAGAGAGTAAAAAAATAGTTTTGCAGATTTTTCCGCAGCCCTCCGCGTCCTCCGCGCACTCCTCTTCTCCGCGTTGAATGAATCCGCTCCATTCCCGCCCATACAGGTCCACAGCATGATGCCGACGCAATTCCCGCTCCTCATCGCCCGCATCGGCTTTTACCCCGTCGTTCCCGATGCCGCCTGGGTGCGGCATCTGCTCGACTGGGGCGTACGCACCATTCAGCTGCGCTTCAAGGCTGCCGGCCACACGCCTGAAGAAATCGAACGCGAAGTCAAAGCCGCCGTTGAAGCGGGCCGCAAGGTTCCGGGCGCGCAGGTGTTTATCAACGACCATTGGCGGTACGCGCTTGAAGCGGGCGCCTACGGCGTGCATCTGGGCCAGGAGGACCTGGACACGGCGGCCCTGGATGCGCTGCGCAATGCAGGCCTGCGCCTGGGCCTGAGCACGCACACCCCGGCCGAGCTGGCGCGCGCCTACGCGGTGCGGCCTTCCTACCTGGCGATCGGCCCGATTTATCCCACCACGCTCAAGGTCATGCCTTACGAGCCGGTCGGGCTGGAGCGGCTGAAACTCTGGGCGCCGCAGGCCGCGCCGTATCCGGTCGTGGCGATCGGCGGCATCTCGCTGGACCGCATTGCCGGCGTGCTGGCCTGCGCTGTCGAGGGCGTGGCGGTCGTCAGCGCGGTGACGCTGGCGGCCGATCCGCGCCAGGCCGCGCTGCGGGGCCTGGCGCTCACTGTGAAGCCGGCCGCTTGAAATGGCTGCTCAGCTTGCACTTTTGCAGAAGATTCAACGCGGAGTAAAAGGAGGAATGAGTCAAGACGATAAAAATCAATCGATTTCGCATTCTTCGCGTCCTCCGCGCGCTACTCTCCTCCGCGTTGAATGACTTCCGTCCCGCACTCAAGACGCAAAATAAGCATCAAAAGGGCCTGGGTCGATTATCCCATAAGCATAGTATGCTACTAATTTTATAGCATCACGCGAATTATGCCACGCCTTCGGCCGCAGCCATCTCCGTAGCCACTACCGGCTTTTTGCGCCTGCCGAACCAGGCGACATACAACACCGGCAGCACCACCAGCGTCAGCATCGTCGCCGTGATCAGCCCGCCGATCACGACGATCGCCAGCGGCCGCTGCGTCTCCGAGCCGATGTCGTGCGACAGTGCCATCGGCAGCAGGCCGAGCGCGGCCAGCATCGCCGTCATCAAGACGGTGCGCAGGCGCTGCATCGAGCCGAGCTTGACGGCGCCCTCCACGCTGTGGCCGGCCTGCTGCAATTGCTGGAACACCGACAGCATCACCACGCCGTTGAGCACCGCCTGGCCCGACAGCGCAATGAAGCCGATCGCCGCCGACACCGACAGCGGAATCGCGAAAATCCACAGCGCCACGAAGCCGCCGATCAGCGCCAGCGGCACGTTGACGAGGATCAGCCCGGCCATCTTGAACGACTTGAAGGCGTCGAACAGCAGCACGAAAATGAGCAGCAGCGAGATCGGCACCACCACCGACAGCCGCTGCATGGCGCGCTCCTGGTTCTCGAACTCGCCCGACCAGCCGACGGTATAGCCTGCCGGCAGCTTGACGTTTTTCTCGACCCGCGCCTGCATGTCTTTTACGACCGAGCCCATGTCGCGGTCCTTGATGAAGATGCCGATGGCCGCCGTGCGGCGGCCGGCCTCGCGCGCGATGTTCATCGCGCCGCTGGTTTCGCGGATCTTGGCGACGCTGCCCAGTTGGGCGTAGCCGCCGTCGGGCGTCGGAATCAGCGTCTGCGGCAGGCTGGCCATGGCGCGCTTGGCCTCGGGCAGCCGCACGGCGACGGCGAACTTGCGCTCGCCTTCCCAGAGCTGCGTCGCCGCCTTGCCGGCCAGCGCCGCCTCGATCACGTCCTGGATGTCCTGCACGTTCAGCCCGAGGCGCGCGGCGCGGTCGCGGTCGATGTCGATCACGAGCTGCGGCAGGTCGCCGGCGCGGTCGATCTCGGCGCGGTAGACGCCCGGCACCTGCTTGATCTCGCGCTCGATCTGCTCGGTCACGCGCTTGAGCTCGACCAAATCGTCGCCGGCGACCTTGATGACGATCTGGCCGTCGATCTGCGAAATCGATTCGAGCACGTTGTCGCGGATCGGCTGCGAAAAGCTCGGCTCCATGCCCGGCAGCGCCGACACCGCCTTGTCCATCTGGTCGATCAGCTGCGCCTTGGTCAGGCCCGGGCGCCATTGCTCCTCGGGCTTCAGATCGACGAACACCTCGGCCATGCTGATGGTTTTCGGGTCGGTGCCGTCCTCGGGCTGGCCGGCCTTCGACACCGTCGTGCGGACCTCGGGCACGGTCAAGAGCACCTTGCGGACATTGCGCAAAATGCGCGTCGCCTCGTCGTTCGACACGCTCGACGGCAGCCGCAGGTTGACCCAGATCGTTCCTTCGTTGAGCTCGGGCAGAAATTCCGAGCCGAGCCGGCTGGCCGCGACCATGCTCAGCGCAAACACGCCCAGCGCAATCGCGACGACGGTGCGGCGACGGCTCAGGGCCCAGTCCAGCACCGGCGCGTACAGCCGCTTGCTCGCCGCCACCACGCGGTTGTCGCCGTGCGGCAGTTTTTTGCGCAGCATCCAGTACGCCAGCAGCGGCACCAGCGTCAGCGAAAAAATCAGCGAGCCGACCAGCGCCGTCGTCACCGACAGCGCCATCGGCTGGAAGATGCGGCCCTCGTGGCGCTGCAGCGCAAAAATCGGGATGTGCGCGGCGATGATGATGAGCATCGAAAACAGCGTCGGCCGGCCGACCTCGTTGGCCGCGTCGATGATGACTTCGCGGCGCTCGCCGTCGCTCATGGCTTCGCGGCGCTCGGCCAGCCGGTGCATGATGTTCTCGATCACGATCACCGCGCCGTCGACGATGATGCCGAAGTCCATCGCCCCCAGGCTCAGCAAATTCGCCGGAACGCCCATGATTTTCAGGCC
>CAXSGT010000187.1:0-6298 GCA_964236835.1 uncultured Polaromonas sp. | reverse complement strand
TTCGATACGACCCGACGCATTACTCCCGATTCAATCGTTACAGGCCACTAGTTCAAGGTTGCCGCAACAAGGCGGAACTCAAAGCCGCGCAGAAGGCGCTGAAGTCGGCGGACGATGGCGTGTTGCCGGTAACGCAAGGCATCAGCGATCTGGCGTGTACGCTGGTTGAAAAATATAGTCTTTCACACAGCGTGCATCTGGCCGATGCCTTAATCGCGGCGACGGCATCGCTTCACGGCCTGCCCTTGCTGACGGCCAACATCAAGCATTTTCAGGCCATTGAAGCCCTGAAAATCAATACTTTCAAGCCATGACCTTCGCGCCCGCCACGCCCATCCTGCGCATCTTCGACGAAGCCAGGGCGCGCGAGTTTTATGTCGGCTTTCTCGGCTTCAAAATCGATTGGGAACACCGCTTCGAGGCGGGCCTGCCGCTTTACCTGCAGGTTTCAAGAAGCAGCTGTGTGCTTCATCTTTCCGAGCACCACGGCGACTGCAGCCCCGGCGCGGCGCTGCGGATAGAAACCGCCGACCTTGACGGCTTTCAGGCGGAGCTGCTGGCAAAAGCCTACAAATACGCCCGGCCGGGGATTGAAGACACGCCTTGGGGCAGCCGGGACTTGTCGGTAAAAGACCCGTTCGGCAACCGGCTGACGTTTACCGGCAGCGCCGCTGTTGCGCTGTAACTGTTGCTCTTCGTAGTTGAATCCGCCTAAGATTATTAGGTAAAAAAATAGGATGCCAACCATGCTTGCATACCGACGCTTGATTTCCCCGCTGCTTGCGGCTGCTTCGATGCTTCTTGCGCACGCTACGGCCACCGCACAGATAGCGCCTGCCCGGACCATTGATGAACTCAAGGCGGAAATCACGGCGCGGGCGGCACGAAATGCCTATCCCTTGACGGGCTTCGACACGGCGTCGGTGGCCCAGGCTTTGGGCACTATCTCCAGCCTGGACCGCGATGAATGGGCCGCCGCGTGGAGCCGCATCGGCGAGCAGCACATGCAATTAGCCAAAGCGGCCGAGGCCGCCGGACGCGGCAAGGACGCCAGTGAGGAATACCTGAAAGCCTGGCGCTACTATTCATTTGCCCGCTGGCCCACTACCAATTCGCCAAGGAAATTGAAAGCCTATCAATTGTCGCTGGAGGCTTTTCGAAACCATGCCCGCTTTATGAGCCCAGCGCCGACAGTGGTCCGCATTCCTTTCGAAGGCAAAGAAATCGTGGGCTATCTGCGTTTGCCGGAAACCGGCGCGCCTGCGCCCCTGGTGATGACGATCAGCGCGCTTGACAGCCGCAAAGAAGAAGGCGTCGAGCAGAGCGACGCCTATATCGCACGCGGCATCGGCACGTTTTCGCTCGACATGCCCGGCACTGGAGAGGCGCCGGTCAAGGGCGATGAAGGCTCCGAGCGGATGTTTTCTCGCGCGCTCGACTATCTACAGTCGCAACCGCGGATCGATGCCAAGCGCATTGCCGTGCAGGCGGGCAGCTGGGGCGGCTACTGGGCAACCAAACTTGCGATTGTCGAGCGCGCGCGCCTTGTGGCAGTGGTGTCGCAGGCAGGGCCGGTGCACGGCTACTTCACGCCCGAGTGGCAGACCAAGGCATTAGGCACGCGCGAGTACCTGTTCGATTTGCTGCCGGCACGGGCTTCCGTCTATGGCGTCGAGTCGCTTGAGGACTTCCTGCGCTATGGTCCTCGCCTGTCGCTTGTGAACGAGGGGCTCATCGACAAGCCCACGCCGCCGATGCTGCTCATCAACGGTGTGAAGGACAGCCAGGTTCCCATCGCCGATCTGGATCTGTTGCTGCACAGCGGCTCGCCGAAAGAGGCATGGGTCAATCCTGTGGGAGGCCATATGGGCCGGTCCACGGATTGGCCCGACGGCCGGATCTTTCGCGAGGTCGTCGTGCCCTGGCTGGCCAGGCAATTGGCGAAAGGGCCGTAGCGCAGCGGGCTATTGGGATGGTCGAGCAGCCAGTGAAAGCTTTCGACCGGCAGCCCGGCGACGACGCTTTTGCGCAGCGCCTGGATGTGGGAGCGGTAGGGTTCGCGCTTGAGCGCCGTGCCTGCGCCGAACCAGCCGCCCGGCGGCACGCCCATAAACGTCATCGCCTGCCCCTGCGCGCTGTCGGCGGCGCGCAGCTATGAATAATCGACACCACTCACCCTCCATCAACCGTTCGGGCTGAGCTTGTCGAAGCCGTGTCACCAGAGGGAAAGCCCTTCGACAGGCTCAAGGCGAACGGTAGAACGCCTGGCCTAGGTAATTGCCGCAATGTCCATTAACCCGTCAGCTTCTAAACTGGTTGACTGATTCAAAAGGAACTATTCAATGAAACGCTTACTTGTTCTGGCCGCCGCAGCGGCAACCCTTTTCTCCGCGCAGGCGCAAACCTTTCCGGGCGTCAAGCCGATCAGCATCGTCGTTCCCTTCGCCGCCGGCGGGCCGACCGACCGGGTGGCGCGCGACCTGGCCGAGGCGATGCGCAAGGCGATGGGCAATGGCGCCAATTTCGTCGTTGAAAACGTCAACGGCGCCGGCGGCACCATCGGCGCCAACAAGGTCGCCCGGGCCACGCCCGACGGCTACACGCTGCTGCTGCACCATATCGGCATGGCGTCGTCGCCGAGCCTGTACCGCAAGCTGCAGTACAAGACGCTGGAGGATTTCGAGTTCCTGGGCCTCATCAACGAGGTGCCGATGACGCTGATCGGCAAGCCGCAGCTCGAAGCCAAGAACTACCGCGAACTCGAAGGCTATATCCGCGCCAACGCCGGCAAGCTCAATATCGCGCATGCCGGGCTCGGCTCGGCGTCGCACCTGTGCGGCCTGATGTGGCAGTCGGCGATCAACGCCAGCGAGGCGATGACGACGATTCCCTTCGGCGGCACCGCGCCGGCGATGAACGCGCTGGTCGGCGGCCAGGTGGACATGATGTGCGACCAGACCACCAACACCACCAGCCAGATCGAAGCCGGCCGCGTCAAGGCCTACGCCGTCACCACAGCCAAGCCGCTGGCCGGCAACAAGCTGCTCAAGGACCTGCCGACGCTGCAGCAGGTCGGCCTGAAGAACTTCGACCTGACGATCTGGCACGGCCTGTACGCGCCCAAGGGCACGCCGCCGGCGGTGCTGGCGCAGCTCAATACCGCGCTGAAGCGGGCGCTGAAAGACCCGGATTTCATCAAGAAAGAAGAAGGCCTGGGCGCGGTCGTGGTGACCGACAAGCGCGTCGAGCCGGCGGCGCACAAAGCCTTTGTGACGGCCGAGATCGCCAAGCTCAGGCCGGTGATCGAAGCCGCGGGCAAATTCGCTGATTGACCCATCGCTAACCGCCACCGGAGACTGCCGTGAAGCCATTTTTCCAACAAAATCGGCGTTTCACGCTTTCCTGGTGTGCGTTGTCAGCTATTTTTTTAATAGCAAGCCCAGTGTGGGCGCAAAGCGCCTGGCCCGCCAGGCCGGTGAAGATCGTCGTGCCGTTCGCGCCCGGCGGAACGACCGACATCCTGGCGCGCGCCATGGCGCCCGAACTGTCGAAAGCTTTCGGCCAGCCGTTCGTCGTTGAAAACCGCGCCGGCGCGGGCGGCAATATCGGCGCCGACGTGGTCGCCAAGTCGGCGCCCGACGGCTACACGCTGCTGATGGGCACCGTCGGCACGCACGGCATCAACAAGGCGCTCTACCGCAAACTGCCCTTCGATCCGCAAAAGGACTTCGCGCCGATCACGCTGGTGGCAGGCGTGCCGAACGTGATGGTCGTCAACGCCGAAAAAGCGCGCGCCGCCGGAATCAACAGCGTCGCCGACTTCATCCGCGCCGCGAAGGCGAGTCCGGGCAAGTTCAACATGGCGTCGAGCGGCAACGGCACGTCGATCCACATGGCCGGCGAGCTGTTCAAGACGATGAGCGGCACTTTCATGACGCATTTCCCCTTCAGCGGCTCGGGTCCGGCGCTGCTGTCGCTGGTCGGCGGCGACATGGACGTGATGTTCGACAACCTGCCGTCGTCGATGCAGCTCATCAAGTCGGGCAAGCTCAAGGCGCTGGCGGTGACGAGTTCGCAGCGCTCGGCGGCGCTGCCCGAGGTGCCGACGGTCGAGCAGGCGGGCGGTCCGACGCTCAAGGGTTTCGAGGCGAGTTCCTGGTTCGGCCTGCTGGCGCCGGCCGGAACGCCGCCCGAGATCGTCAGCCGCATTCAGCAGGAGGTCGCCAAATCGCTGAACACGCCGGCGGTAAAGGAAAAGCTGCTGGCGCAGGGCGCGATTCCGGGTGGCGGCACGCCGCGCGAGTTCGCCGCCTTCATCAACGCCGAACACGTCAAATGGGCGCAGGTGGTGAAGGCGTCGGGCGCCAAGGTCGATTGACATAAAAATCCCGCGCCGGTCGGGCCGCCGCGCCTCAGACGCCCCAGACCACGTCCTGGCCGGCCTTGTGGTTGACCTGCAGCATCTGGATGAAGGGCAGCGCGCGTTGCTGCAGGCTCACACCTTCAGGATGCGCGGCGCCCGCCTCCTGGGCGTTGGCCTTTTCCTGCGCGATGGCGGCGTCGATCGCGGCGAGCGCCGCCGGCATCTGCTCGGGCAGGATGATGCCCCGAGGCGCCGGGTCCTTGCCGATGATCTCCAGGATCTGCCGGCCGTTGCCCTCCAGCATGATGACGTCGCCGGCTTCTTTTGACTTGAACTTGTACAGCATCGCTGGCTCCTTGGGGTTAATGCAGCGCGCCCATTATCGGCAGCCTTGCGGTCGCGATGTGTAGGTGTGCGACACCAGTTCCGGACGCCGTCGGGCGTCAAGCAAAATACCGCCATGTTCAATATCGCCACCGTTCAAAAGCCGCCGGTTCAGGCGCTTCGCCAGGATGGCCTGAGCCTGTTGCCGCCGGCTGATTTCCAGGCCAGCCTGGCGCTTGCGCTGCCGCGCTGGGCCGACGAATGGAACGCGCTGAGCGCTTCCTGGAACCGGCTGCCGCTGGACGCCCACCTGAAGGACGGCGGGCATTACCGGCGCCGCCGCCACGCCTGCTTCATCCAGGACCTGGCGGGCGGCACCCTGGCGCAGACGCCGCACCGGGCGCATTGGCAGCCGACCGACTACAACGCGCTGCACGGCGGCTTCGAGCGCTGGTTCGATCCAATTGAGCCGGCCGTCGCCGACGCGCCGGCGTGGCGCGAGCTGCTGCTCGGTCTTGGCGGGCTGTTCGCGCAGGTGAAGCCGGTGCCGCGCTGGCATATCGAAGCGCACCAGTTCCGCATCGACACCGCCGGCGGCGTCGGTCGGCCGACGCCCGAAGGCGCGCACCGCGACGGCGTCGATTTCGTCGTCGTGCTGATGGTCGCGCGGCGCGGCGTCAAGGGCGGCGAAACCCGCGTCTTCGACGCCCATGGGCCCGACGGCGTTCGCTTTGTCATGCGCGAGCCTTTGAGCGCGCTGCTGCTCGACGACGAGCGGGTCATTCATGAAACGACGCCGCTGTTTCCCGCCGATGGCGAGCCGCCCGGAGGCGGGTTGCGCGACACGCTGGTGCTGACCTACCGCGGCAATGGATTTCAGTCGCCTTGAATCGCGACATTCGGGTGAGAAAACCCGCTTGACGAATTTACTTTAAACCTAAACAATCAACGCCGGATCAATTTACACAGTACGCATTCATGCACATCCTTTGCCTGGGCGGCGGTCCCGCAGGCTTGTATTTCGGCCTTTTGATGAAGCTGCAAAACCCTGCTATCCAAATTACCGTGGTCGAGCGCAACCGCCCTTTCGACACCTTCGGCTGGGGCGTCGTGCTGTCGGACCAGACGCTGGGCAACCTGCGCGCCGCTGACGCGGTCAGCGCGCAACTGATCGGCGACGCTTTCCACCATTGGGACGATGTCGAGATGTTCTTCAAGGGCGCCAGGGTGCGCTCGGGCGGCCACGGCTTTTGCGGCATCGGGCGCAAGCGGCTGCTCAATATTTTGCAGCAGCGCTGCCTTGAACTGGGCGTCGAGCTGGTGTTTGAAACCGATGTAAAGGACGACCAGGCGATAGCAGCGAAGTACGACGCCGACCTCGTGATCGCCAGCGACGGCCTGAACAGCCGCGTCCGCACCCGCTATGCCGAGACGTTCCAGCCCGATGTCGAGCTGCGCAACTGCCGCTTCGTCTGGCTTGGCACGCACAAGACATTCGACGCCTTCACCTTCGCCTTCGAGCAGACTGAGCACGGCTGGTTCGCGGCGCATGCCTACCAGTTCGATGGCGCGACCTCGACCTTTATCGTCGAAACCCCGGAAGCGGTGTGG
>CAXSGT010000186.1:5153-6361 GCA_964236835.1 uncultured Polaromonas sp. | reverse complement strand
GGTTGACGGACCTCCTGGAAATTACACTGGTACGGCTGGAAGGGGGCAGGTCAAGAGCATGCGAAGCATTTGTAAACACCGGGACGGGTTGCCTTGCCTTGCAGCTTGTAGTGAGCGCCGATAACGCCGCAATGAGGGCAGACAACGCCATTGGCCCAGCGAAGGTTTTCAAGGTATTCGCGGGCCTTGTCAGCGTCTTGGAACTGGGGTTGATTTAGGATTGCTTCAGCCATGATTTTCTTTCGGTATGGCTGTATTATTCACCCTATTAAGGGTTTGTCAAGTACATATTTCCAAAAAAATGCCGTTTTCTCAGGTGGGATATGCGCGAGCAGCTACTGAATTTATAGCAACTGCGGGTTCAGCATGCGCATGGCTCCAGCGGTGTTGGTAGTCGTATTGACTCTCCACCCCTTCTGTCTGCGCCGAGGAACGCAGCTTCGGGCGGATCAGGGCCGCGCGCTGTTTGAGCCTTGGCTAAGTTTGCGCGGACCCCGCCTGAAGCGAGTACCGCAGGCTGCCCGCAGCGAAGCGCAGGGACGCAGACAGCAGGGTCGCCTTTCTTTTCCTTAGGTTTCTTTGGCGATAGCCAAAGAAAAGTAAGGCGCCCGCCGGGCGAGACCGGCCAACAGGTCACCGAAAAGCAGGTCGCTATCAATTAAATAGCTATCTAAGCAATCAGGGCAAGCGAAAAACCCATAAAACATCCCTAAAAGCAGCATCAATCCCGCTCCTCGCCGCAAAACCTGCGCCCAGCCGGTCAAACTACCGGCGCCAGAGACAGCGCTGTGTGAACAACAATACCGGCAGAAACGCCACGCCTCCGGGTCAGCGCCAAATCCAGTAACCAAAACATCCACATCAAATCCATGAACTTTCTTTTCATTGCCGATCCGCTCGAATCGTTCAAGATCTACAAAGACACGACCTTCGCCATGATGCGCGAGGCGCAGCGGCGCGGCCACCGCGTCAGCGCCTGCGAGCCGCAGGACATGAGCTGGCAGACCGGCGGCAAGGTGACGGCGAAAATGCGCCACATCACGCTCACCGCCGATGCCGTCGCCTGGTTTGCGGACGATGCGGCGCGCAGCGGCGGCGTGCGGGCGCTGGCCGAATTCGACGCGGTCGTCATGCGCAAGGACCCGCCGTTCGACAGCGAGTTTTTCTACGCCACGCACCTGCTGGAGCAGGCCGGGCGCGAGGGCGCC
>CAXSGT010000186.1:0-5143 GCA_964236835.1 uncultured Polaromonas sp. | reverse complement strand
ATCCGGAAAAGCTCGCCATCCTGGAGTTCGCGCAATTCAGCGGCCCGACGCTGGTGACGCGCAGCACGGCCGACATCAGGCGCTTTCACGCCGAATACGGCGACATCATCCTGAAGCCGCTCGACGGCATGGGCGGCATGGGCATTTTCCGCGTCCGGGCCGACGGCATGAACCTCGGCAGCATTATCGAAACATTGAATAAAAATGGCGCCGCCAGTGTGATGGTGCAGAAGTTCCTGCCCGAGATCGCCCAGGGCGACAAGCGCGTGCTGGTGATCGGCGGCAAGCCGGTGCCTTTTTGCCTGGCGCGCATTCCGCAGGGCAACGAGGTGCGCGGCAACCTGGCCGCCGGCGGCCTGGGCGTGGCGCGGCCTTTATCGCCGCGCGACCTTGAAATCGCCGAGGCGCTCGGGCCGGTGCTTGCCGCGCGCGGCCTGCTGCTCGCCGGCATCGACGTCATCGGCGAGAGCGTGACCGAGATCAACGTCACCAGCCCGACGTGCTTTCAGGAAATCTTCGACCAGACCGGCTTCGACGTGGCGGCGATGTTCATCGACGCGCTGGAGGCGGCGCTCGGCGCTTGACGGCGGCGCGGGGGCTTCGGCTTGGGCATCGGCAGCGCCTTGGCCGTGGGCAAGCGGCTGACTTATCAGACGATTGCTTGAGGATGAATCTTGGTGAAAGGCAGGCCAACCAGTAAGCAAGCGATAAACGAAAGCAAGGAACCATCCACCGGGATTCATGATATTTGGACAGCTCAGAGCAACGTTTTAATCATGGTTGTTGAGGCTTTGATAGCAAACCACCCAGAGCCTGAAAAAGTACACGCCACTTTCGACCAACTGTTGGGGCAGCTTCAGGCAGGGCTTCTTGTGCAAGGAAGCGGGGAGTCAGCTTGGCGCCGACGAAAGTGAAAAAAGTTTTGAACGCGCTTTAAAAATCGTAAATCCGACTAAGCCACGGCAGTCTCTGCTCGCCCCTGCGTGAAGCGAGCTTGTGTATAAAGCTTTTTGTGTTGTCGAATATCTTTGTGGCATCGTCTTCCGTGTAGTCATTTTCGACAGGTATGTGGCGCTTAAGCCAAGCGTCTTTTACGGCGTCTGGCGGCCATAAACTTCCTTAAAAAAGTCATTTTTGACCATTCATGACGCTTTTCTGACATGGCGATCGATGGTTTGGTTCGCCAGTTCACCGATCATCTTTGCCACCAGCTCTGCGGTTGGACTCAACGACTTTTCCTTGATTCGGAGAAGGCCGATTTCTCGATGCTTGCGCGGCGCGACGAGCGGCACAAACGTCAGGCCGGCAATCATTGCCGGAAGCGCCAACTTCGGAAGCACGGTTTGAGCGACGCCCTGCTCCAGAAGGGAAAGCAGCGTCAGCATGTTAAAAACCTCCAAGGGCTTTTGTTGCAGCAAGGCCCGCTCCGGGGTGTCGCCCAGTTGCCGGTGGGCCGTAGTGGCAGCCAGGCGCAAACTTCCGAGATCTTTCCAGCGTATCGACTTGCGTGACGCCAAGACGTGGTCAGCGCGGCAGACCAGGCCGAAGTCGTCTTGCAAGAGCGGAGTAAAGGTGAGTTGTGGATTGCTCACAGTGGCGCATAAGCCAAAGTCGACCATGCCGCTCAACACCATGCGGGTGATGTTTTGAGTGTTGTCGTCCAGCAGTTGGATGTTGACTTCCGGGTGAAGCTCCATCAACTTCGCCACCACCTTTGGCAGCCAGTTGCTTGCAAGTCCGCCGATCGCGGCGACTGCAACCGATCCCATCTCACCGCGTGCCAACGAGAGCATGGTCTGCACGGTACGGTCGTAATGCATGAGGGTTTCTCGAACACTTGCCTTGCAGTCACGTCCAAGCGCCGTCAATTCGGTCCGATGAGCTGGTTCGAATAGCTGCCTGCCGAGCTGGGATTCAAGCGCCTGAATGGATTTCGAGATTGCGGGTTGCGAGCGAAAGGCATCGCCTGCCGCAGAGTGAAAACTGCCATGTTCGGCGACACGAAGAAAATTTCGAAGCTGAGCAATAGACGGACCGGGATTCATGCGAATAAAAAAAGTTATCAAATGATGATTTTAAGTCCCTTGGTGCATGAAGGACACACTCCTAACATGACCGCATGCATACTCAAAAGCTCATCGAGCTAAACGCCATGCCATTGGTGCCTGCGGAGCTTATCCATGCGACCGAACTGCTGGTTCTTGCACTCCCTGGGTCAGGGTGTAGCCCAGCGATCTATCGCGGTTTGATGCCCGGCGCTGCGCGGCTGTTTGCCGTCGACTGGTCGAATGGTCCCGGCCCTTGGACGCCGCCTGAGGTGGCCAGGAGACTCTGCAAGATTCTTGAGGCCAGGACTGGCCCAACGGTTGTGCTGGGACACTCGGCGGGATGTGCCATTGCCATGCTCGTCGCATTGACCTTGCCATCCCACGTCCATGGCCTGATGCTTTCGAATTCCGGGGCGCACGCTCGAGGGCACGGGGACCAAACGCTGCCGGATCAAATCAACAACGCGTGGACGAGCGAAGCACAGGAAGCTTTCCTCGCAGCGTGTTTTCTCCATAAGCCGATCGACCCGCTTTGGAGTGAGCTTCGAAGCTACTTGGCGAAGTTGGATTCAACGGTGTTGCGTGACGCTGTGATGGGCGTTCGCCAGCTCGACCTCTCGGCCGATCTCGGTCGCATCCTTTGCCCGGTTCAGATTGCGCATGGGCAACACGATGCGCGTCGTCCGGTCCATTTTGCGGAAGAGTTGGCAGCGGGCATTCCTCACGCAGAGCTGACGTTTTTACCTGGGGGCCATACCCCAATGGCCGACTGCCCCAGGCAATACCAGGCGGCATTCGATCGGCTGATCGCCAGGGTAGAGCGATCCTTGAGCAGCATCCATCAACAAAACCGGAGACCGACATGAAATCTTTCCCGAAAGCGACCTTTGTCTGCGCATGTGCCATTGCCTTGGCATCATCGGGTTCAGGGGCCCAGCCAGGTGCTGCGCCATGGCCGGAGAAAGCTGTGACGATCGTGGTTCCATCCGCACCCGGGGGCGCGTCCGACATCATCGCGAGGGGATTCACCGCGTATTTGTCGAAGGCGCTGCCGGGGGCTGTAACGCTTGTCGATAACAAGGCAGGCGCCGGCGGAATTCTCGGCACCGAGTTCGTCAAAAAAGCGGCGCCAGACGGCTACACGTTCCTGATTTCGACGAATTCCACGCATGCAGCCAATGTCAGTCTGTATCGCTCGCTGCCTTACGATCCCGTTCGAGATTTCGAGCCCGTCGGTATGTTCGGCACTTATGGCATGGTGCTTCTCGTCCGCAAGGAAAGTGAGTTTCAGACCGTGCCCCAGCTGGTGGAATTCGCCAAATCCCACCCCGACAAAATTTCGTTTGGCTACTACAGCTCATCGGCACAAGTGCCTGCCGAGTTGCTCAAAGCACGCGCAAAAGTGCAGTACCAGGGTGCTGCCTATAAGAATCAGCCGCAGATCATCACAGATCTCATCGGCAAGCATCTGGACTTTGCCTTTCTGGACACCCTGTCGGCCGACGCGGCTTTGCAGAACGACCGGCTCAGAGCCATCGCTGTGACGACGCCCAAGCGACTGCCTTCGCTGCCGGATATGCCGACTGTCGCCGAGGCCTACCCGGGTTATGAAGTCCTGGGCTGGTTTGGACTGACCGCACCAGCGAAAACGCCGCAAGTGATCATTGACCGCATGAACAAACTGATGCAAGACGCCTTGGCCGACCCGACATTCAAGAAAACGCTTGAGAGTCGTCGTTTGAACATTTCACCGATGACGCCGAATCAGCTCCGAAAATTTATCGTAGAGGACATTGCGCGTTGGAGCGGATGGGTGACGACGGCGAATATCGAGCGACAGTAACGACACATCTTTAAGCTTCCGTTCCGGATTCAGCTGCAGGAATCGAATCAAACAATGGTCGCTAGCTGGTTTTGATGAGTTCACACGCCGAAAACCGTGCAGATCGGACTGCCGATTGCCACATCGCTCGCGGCCAGTCGCCCGGCATGGGTTCATCCGCGTGGACTTGCCCTTTTCAATGCGTTCTAGGAGGCGGCGCTCGGCGTTTGACGGCGGCGCGCCGGGGCTTCGGCTTGGGCATCGGCAGCGCCTCGGCCGTGGCGCGCAGCAGCGTCGACACGCGGCCCGCGTCGTCCAGAAGTTCGTTCACCATCAGGTGCGGCTTTGCGCCAGGGTAGGGCGGCGCCAGGATCGGCTCGGCGATCAGAGCCAGGCCGGCCGGTGTGGGCTTGACGAAGAACTGGTCGTCGCAGACCAGCGCCACCACCTTGCCGCCAAGGTACAGCGCGTACTCGCCGAACATCTTGCGCGAGCTCACCGCGCCGGCACCGCGCAGCTGGTCGAGGGCATAGGTGACGAAATCGGCGGTGGAGGCCATGGGCAATCGGCTTTCAGTTCAGCTGCGCGTCCACCGCGCCGTCCTGGAACACCCGCAGCTCGCCCGCGCGCATTTGCGTCCAGGCCTCGTTCGTCGTCAGCGGCGCCGTGACGACCACGGCCACGCGGTCGTCGGGCGTGGTGTTGCGCGAAAAATCGACCGCCAGGTCGTCGTCCTTGAGCTGGGCATGGGTGAAGGGATGGCTGCGCTCGACATAGCACAGGTTCGTCGCGCAGTGCGCCCACAGCGCCTGGCCGTTGGACAGCAGGAAGTTGAACGGCCCGTGCCGCGCGATTTGGGCGCTGAGCTCGCGCAGCGTGAGCGTGAGCTCGGCCACGCTCGGCACGCCGGCGTGGCTTTTTGCCAGCTCCTGCATCAGCCAGCAGAAAGCGCGCTCGCTGTCGGTGGCGCCCACCGGGCGGAAGGCGGCGTGCAGGCGGGGCTGGAAGTCCTTCAGGTCGCCGTTGTGCGCGAACACCCAGTAGCGGCCCCACAGCTCGCGCACGAAGGGGTGGCAGTTCTCCAGCGCCACCTCGCCCTGCGTCGCCTTGCGGATGTGGGCGATGACGTGCTTGCTCTTGATCGGGTAGCGGCGGATCAGCCCGGCCACCGGCGACTCGGCCGCCGGCTGGTGATCAACGAAGTGGCGCAGGCCGCGCCCCTCGAAGAACGCGATGCCCCAGCCGTCGGCATGGTGGTCGGTGGCGCCGCCGC
>CAXSGT010000185.1:4997-6377 GCA_964236835.1 uncultured Polaromonas sp. | reverse complement strand
GCGTCAATTCAAGCCGCAGCAGGCGCTTGTCGCGCGCCACGAGCGCCGTCACTTGCGGCGCCGTGCCGGCATACAGCGGCAGGTCGTCGAGCCGGCTCATGCGCCAGCCGGCGGCATCGACTTCCACCCCGAGCCACTCGTCGCCCGCGGCAAAGCCGGCGTGCTCGGCCGCGCCGCCGCGCAGCACGGTCTTGATTTGCACGCCTTGCCCTTCGCCGACGCGCAGCCCGAGCCGCTGCGCCAGCTGCGCCGGCTCGTCGAGCACCGCGACGCCGCGCGCCTCAAGCAATTCCCTCAGCGGAAGCTCCTCGCGGCCATGCACCCAGGCGGCGAGCTCGGGCGCGAACGAGCGCCGCCCCGCGGTGGCGAGCGCGCCTGCGACATCGGCCTCGCGCATCGCGCCGGACCGGCACGCCAGCCAGAGGCCGCGCATCACGTCGTCGAGCGTTGCGCCATGGCCTGCGGCGCGCAGCGTCAGGTCCAGGCACAGCGCCACCAGCGCGCCCTTGGCGTAGTAGCTGACGGTCGCGTTCGGCGTGTTCTCGTCGGGCCGGTAGTACTTGACCCAGGCGTCGAAACTCGCCTCGGCGACCGACTGCACCCGCCGGCCGGGCGCCTGCAGCACCTGGTTGACCGTCTTGGTCAGCAGCTTCAAGTAGGCCGCGTTGTCCAGCAGCCCTGCGCGGCGCAGCAGCAGCTCGTCGTAATAGCTGGTGAAGCCCTCGAAAAACCAGAGCAGCGAAGTGTAGTTCTCGCGGTCGTAGCGGTAACTCTCGAACTCGGCAGGCCGCAGCCGCTTGACGTTCCAGGCGTGAAAATATTCGTGGCTGATGAGGCCTTGCAGCGTCGTGTAGCCCTCGGGCGCCTTGGTTTCGCCCCGGCGCGGCAAATCCTTGCGGCTGCAAATCAAGGCCGTCGAGTTGCGGTGTTCCAGGCCGCCGTAGCCGTCATCGACGGCGTTGAGCATGAACAAATAATTTTTGAACGGCGGCCTGCCGTCGGCGCCGTGCCAGAAGCCGATTTCGGCCTCGCAGATTTTTTGCGCGTCGGCGAGCAGCCGATCGCCGTCGAAGCTCGCTGGCGCGCCGGCGACAACCAGGCGGTGCGGCACGCCGCGCGCGCTGAAGCCGGCGCTCCAGAATTTCCCCATTTCCACCGGGCAATCGGCGAGTTCGTCGTAATCGGCCGCCGCATAGCTGCCAAAGCCCTGGCCGTCGATTTCTTGCGGCGCCAGGCCGGTGGCGATCGACCATCCCGCAAACGAACCCGCGGCGGGCAGCTCCAACACATGCGGCGACGCTTCCCGGCCATCGACTATGAGGCATAGGCTGGTGGCGTTGAAAAAGCCGCGGTTCGCGTCCAGCCAGGCGCTGCGAACCG
>CAXSGT010000185.1:0-4897 GCA_964236835.1 uncultured Polaromonas sp. | reverse complement strand
AGGCTGGTGGCGTTGAAAAAGCCGCGGTTCGCGTCCAGCCAGGCGCTGCGAACCGAATTGTCGTGCGCATAGACTTCGTAGTCGAGCAGCAGCGCTTCACCCGCCGAACAGGCGATTTCCCAGCTGCATTTGTCCAGCTGTACGAGCCCGATCAGCGTGCCGCCTTGCGTCGCACGCAAGCCTTGCAGGTTTTTCGAAAACTCGCGAACCAGGTAGCTCCCCGGGATCCACACCGGCAGCGCGACCCGCTGCGGCGCCGCCGGCTCCGAGATCGTCAGCGTGACGCGAAACAGATGCGCATGCAGGTGGCCGATCTCGACGCGGTAATGAAGCGGTGCGGGCATGGCTTGGGTGGCAGTGGCGATGGACCGGCAAATACCGGTTTGCTATTAAAAACGTAGCTAACTATTAAATGCCATCATGCGGAAATGGCATTATTTATTGGTAATTTTCGGCAACTGGGTTGCACACGGGAACAGCCTCCATCGCAAAGGCGCAAAGGCGCAAAGGCGCAAAGAGGCAAAGGACGCAAAGCTTTTTCAAGTTTTTTCATACTTTGCGTTCTTGGCGCCTTAGCGCCTTAGCGCCTTGGCGTTGGAAACTTCCCAGCCCGCCCTCACGGCGTCTTCCCCCCAGCCAGCATCTTCTCGATCTGCTGCGCGCCGATCGCGCCGGGAACGCGCGAGCCGTCGGCGAAAAAGATCGTCGGCGTTCCGGTGATCTTGTACTTCCGGCTGAACGCCAGGTTGCGCTCCAGCGCGGCCGTGTCGCAGTTTGCCTTGGCGGCGGGCTGCTCGCGCACCATCCAGTCAAGCCAGACCTTGGTTTTGTCTTTCGCGCACCAGATGTTTTTCGCTTTTTCGGCCGAATCCGGGCTCAGGATCGGAATCAAAAAGGTGTGGATCGTCACATCGCTCACTTTTTGCAGGTCGGCCTCGAGGCGCTTGCAGTAGCCGCAGTTCGGGTCTTCGAACACCGCCATCTTGCGCTTGCCGTTGCCGCGCACCTGGATGAAAGCGTCTTTCAGCGGCAGCGCGTCGAAATCGACGGCGCTCAACTTTTCGATCCGCTGCTCGGTCAGATTGGCCCTGGCGCGGGTGTCGATCAGCTGGCCCTGGAGCAGAAAATTGCCTTCGGCGTCGGTGTAGATGATGTCGCTGCCATTGATGCGGACTTCGTACAACCCGTTCATCGGCGTCTTGTTGACCTCGTCGATCTGGGGCAGCTTGGGCAGGCGTTCGGCCAGGTTCTTGCGGATCAGCGCCTCCTGCGCGAATGCGGCGCTGAAAGCGCACGCGAGCAAGCCCGCGAGCAACCCCTGCGCCGCGAGGCTCGAACGCCTCGAGACCTTGGTCGGTTTCGTCGTTTTCATGATGTTTCCAGGTTGTTCCAACAATAGTCGATCGACTTCAAAAATCACCTGCCCGCCGCCTGGCGCGCCACCCAGCGCTTGAGCGGCCCGCTGTAGCCAAAGCCCTTCATGCCCCAGTTGCGCAGCAGCCGCCAGCGGTCGTCGGTTTGCGCGAACAGCCCGCGCAGGCCGTCGGTCACCGCGCCCAGCGCCGCGACGTCGGCCTTGCGCGCCCTTTCATAGCGGCGCAGCAGTTTTTCTTCGCCCAGGCCGCGCCAGTATTCACGCCTTGCCAGCACCTCGGCCAGGCAGCTGGCGTCGGCCAGGCCCAGGTTCAGCCCCTGGCCCGACAATGGGTGAACAGTATGCGCCGCGTCGCCGGCCAGCGCCCAGCCTTCGCCCACCCAGTGGTCGGCGGTCGCCAGCGCCAGCGGCCAGCTGGCGCGCTCGCTCGTCAGCCGCAGATCGCCGGCTGGCGCGCCGCACACCGCCTGCAGCGCCGCGCAAAACGCCTCCGGCGGCGAGTTTTCGAGCTCGTTTGCGCGCTCTGCCGCAACCGACCAGACCAGCGCCAGCGAGCTCCCGCCAGCGCCAGACAACGGCAACAGCGCGACGATGTCGCCGTTGGCGGCGAACCACTGCCGCGCCGTGCCCTGGTGCGCGCGGCTGGCTTCGAGCCGGGCGGCAATCGCTTTTTGCCGATACGGCCGGGCGTGCCAGCGTGCGCCGAATTCATCGCGGCCGCTGCTGCGCTGGCCTTCGCAAACCACTGTCAGCGCGGCTTTTTCCGGCGCTTCGAGCCATTCGATCTGCGGCTGGTAGCGCGCCGCCTGCACCAGCTGCCGCTCCAGCGCGGGCACATCGACAATCCAGGCCAGCGCGTCACCGGACACGCCGCCGGCGGTGAAATTCACATAACCGCCGTCGTCGCCCCAGACCTGCATCTGCCGCACCGGCGTGGCGAATTCGGCTTCCGGCCAGACCCGCAATGCCTGCAGCAGCTCGCGCGACGCGCCGTTCAGCGCATAGGCGCGCACATCGCTGGCGGGCGCGGGCGGCGGCGGCGCAGCGACGAGCGCGACGCGCAGCCGCTCGCGCGCCAGCAGCAGCGCCAGCGTGTGGCCCACCACGCCGCCACCGCGAATACACACATCAAAGGTCTTGGACATGCGCGCATTTTAGGAGGCGGTGCAAAATCACAGGTTTTTGCCGGCCGCCGGCTTTTTCAAAAGGATGGAACAAAGACATGGGCCATTCACCGAGAGCGATTGCGCCGGGCGTGGCCGGAAGCGTTTCTGCCGGCGCGCCTTGCGACCTGGCCGCCGTCGTGTCGCGCCTGTTTGTCTATCCGGTCAAATCCTGCGCCGGCGTCGAGGTCAAGGAGACGATCTTGACCGAGACCGGACTCGAATTCGACCGCGCCTGGATGGTCGTCGATGCGGCGGGGCGCTTTCTGACGCAGCGCGAATTGCCGCGCATGGCGCTGGTCAAGCCGCAACTCAAGCATTTTGAAATGGTGCTGCGCGCGCCCGGCATGCTGGCGCTGCACGTCGCGCTCGACCAGGTCGAAGCGCCGATGCGGGTAAAGATCTGGAAGGACGAGGTCGCGGCGTACGACATGGGGCCGCTCGCGGCGCAATGGTTCACCGATTTCCTGGGCGTCAAAGCGCGGCTGGTGCGCTTCGACCCCGAGGAAAAGCGGCTGTCGAGCCCGCAGTGGACGGGCGGCATCGAGGCGCCCAACCAGTTCAGCGACGGCTATCCGGTGCTCGTCATCAGCGAGGCGTCGCTCGGCCAGTTCAATGAAAAGCTGTTTGCCCGAGGTTATGGCGCCATCGGCATGGAGCGCTTTCGGCCGAATATCGTGCTCGGCAATGCGGCGGGCGCCGACGAGATGTCGCCGCATGACGAAGATCGGCTCGAACTGCTGCGAATCGCCACGCCCCAGGGAAATGCGGCGCTCAAGCCAGTCAAGCCGTGCCCGCGCTGCCCGATTCCGAATGTCGATCCGGCCACCGGCGTCGCCAGTCCCGAAGTCGGCGATCTGCTGCAAAGCTACCGCCGGAATCCACTGCTGAACGGCGCCATCACGTTCGGCATGAATCTGATCGTGCTGCACGGCGTGGACCACCTGCTCCAGGTCGGCCAACGCGTTGCCGCCGACTACCGTTTCGACTGATACGAAGTTCATCGAATACACTTTGCCCCCTCGTTTTTGAAGGTCTGCCATGAGTTTGAAGTGCGGCATCGTCGGCTTGCCCAACGTCGGAAAATCCACCCTGTTCAATGCGTTGACGAAAGCGGGGATCGCCGCCGAAAACTACCCGTTTTGCACCATCGAGCCGAATGTCGGCATCGTCGAGGTGCCCGACGCCCGGCTCGACGCGCTGGCGGCGATCGTCAATCCGCAGAAGGTGCAGCGGGCGATCGTCGAGTTCGTCGATATCGCCGGCCTGGTGGCGGGCGCGAGCACCGGCGAAGGGCTCGGCAACAAGTTCCTGGCGCATATCCGCGAAACCGACGCGATCGTCAACGTGGTGCGCTGCTTCGACGACGACAACGTGATCCACGTCGCCGGCAAGGTCGATCCGGTCTCGGACATCGAGGTGATCCAGACCGAGCTTTGCCTGGCCGATTTGTTCGCGGTCGAAAAGGCGCAGCACCGCGTCAGCAAGCTGGCGCGCTCGGGCGACAAGGAGTCAAGCAAGCTCGTCGCCATTTTGGACAAATGCCAGGCGGCGCTGAACCAGGCGAAGCCGGTGCGGACGGTGGAGTTCGGCAAAGAAGAATTGCCGCTGCTGCAGCAGTTTTTCCTGATTACCGCCAAGCCGGCGATGTTCGTCGCCAACGTCGCCGAGGACGGCTTCGAGAACAACCCGCTGCTCGAGCGGCTGCAGGCGTTCGCCGCGGCGCAGGGCGCGCCGGTGGTCGCGATCAGCGCCAAGCTGGAGGCCGAGATGGCCGAGATGGGCGACGACGACCGGCAGATGTTTCTGGAGGAATTGGGCCAGACCGAGCCGGGCCTGAACCGGCTGATCCGCGCCGCGTATTCGCTGCTCGGGCTGCAAACTTATTTCACCGCCGGCGTCAAGGAAGTGCGCGCCTGGACGATCCATGCCGGCGACACCGGCCCGCAGGCCGCCGGCGTGATCCACACCGATTTTGAAAAGGGATATATCCGCGCCCAGACCATCGCCTACGACGATTTCATCGCCTTCAAGGGCGAGCAGGGCGCGAAGGACGCGGGCAAGATGCGCGCCGAGGGCAAGGATTACATCGTCAAGGATGGCGACGTGATGAACTTCTTGTTTAGTTCCTGATTTTGTCCGGGGAATTCAACGCGGAGAAGAGGAGGGGGAGGAGTAAGAGGAGCATAAAAAGTAAATGGACAATAAGAAAGTCCTGCATCCACCTTTCATTCCTCCGCGTCCTCCGTGTTCTCCTCACCTCCGCGTTGAAGGCTGTTTTTCTCATCCCATAATGGCGTTTAGGAAGATAATTGGCCATTTGCGCAATATCCACGGGCATAGTTAGCTATTTATTTTA
>CAXSGT010000184.1:0-6394 GCA_964236835.1 uncultured Polaromonas sp. | reverse complement strand
GCGGCGATGATCGGCAGGCCGGAGTCGGCCAGCATTTTCTTGCCCAGGTCTTCGTTGGTGCCCTTCATGCGAACCACCAGCGGAACGCTCAGGTTGACGGCTTTGCAGGCGGCAATCACGCCGTCGGCGATGGTGTCGCATTTCATGATGCCGCCGAAAATATTCACCAAAATGCCCTTGACCTTAGGGTTTTTCAGCATGATCTTGAAGGCTTCGGTGACTTTTTCGGCCGTGGCGCCGCCCCCCACGTCAAGGAAATTGGCCGGCTCGCCGCCGAACAGCTTGATGGTGTCCATCGTCGCCATTGCCAGGCCTGCGCCGTTGACTAGGCAGCCGATATTGCCGTCCAGGCTGATGTAGGCCAGGTCGAACTTGCTGGCTTCGACTTCGGCCGGGTCTTCTTCGTCCAGATCGCGGTAGGCGACGATTTCCGGGTGCCGGAACAGCGCGTTGGGGTCGAAATTGAACTTCGCATCGAGCGCTTTGATGCCGCCGTTGCCTTCGAGGATCAACGGGTTGATTTCCACCAGCGACGCGTCGGTGTCCATATAGATCTGGTAGAGCTTTTGCAGCACGTCGACGGCCTGCACCCGCGAAGCCTCGGGAACGCCGATGCCGGCAACGAGCTTTTGCGCCTGCCCGGCCGTCAGGCCCGCGGCCGGATCAACAAAGTCGGTGATGATTTTTTCAGGCGTGGAATGGGCCACTTCCTCGATGTCCATGCCGCCTTCGCTGGAGACGATCATGGCGACTTTTTGCGTCGCGCGGTCGGTCACGGCCGAGACGTAATATTCTTTTTTGATGTCGGCGCCGTCCTCGATCAGCAAGCGCCTGACCTTCTGTCCCTCGGGTCCGGTCTGGTGCGTCACGAGTTGCATACCCAGAATCTCGCCGGCGATTTTTTTCACTTCGTCGATCGAGCGCGCCAGCTTCACGCCGCCGCCCTTGCCGCGTCCGCCGGCGTGAATCTGCGCCTTGACGACCCACACCGGGCCGCCGAGTTTTTGCGCGGCTTCGACCGCTTCTTGCACCGTGAACGCCGGAATGCCGCGCGGCACGGGCACGCCGAACTTGCGCAAGATTTCCTTGCCTTGGTACTCGTGGATTTTCATGAAAAGCCTTCAGGATTCAATAAGGAAGAGGGCGACACGGCGTTGGGCGGAAAGCTGCCGGGAGGGAAAGAACGGCCCATATTTGCTCAAAATCGGCATGTTCACGGTCACTGCGGGTCACGAGACGGCGACTGTATCATGGCGCCGCATACAAAGTTTACCTGGACTTCACACGACAACAGGGCCTTCTTTCTTCGTCCCCCGCAATCGCCGTGCAAACGGCAGTTTCACCTGAAAGCATCCTTCATGCCTAAAATTTTCATCGACGGCGAAGCCGGAACGACCGGTTTGCAGATTCGCGAGCGGCTTGAGGCCATGCCACTGATCGAGCTGCTCAGCATTGCGCCCGAACGCCGCAAGGACCCGGCCGCGAAACGCGATTTGATGGCGCAGGCCGATTTGGTGATTTTGTGCCTGCACGACGATGCGGCGCGTGAATCGGTCGCCGTGATCGATGCGCTGCCTGGCAAAAAACCCAAGATCATCGACGCCTCGACGGCGCACCGAACCGCCCTAGGCTGGGTCTATGGCTTTCCCGAGCTCACCCGGGGCCAGCGCGACGCCGTCGCCAGCGCCGAGCGGGTAGCCAATCCCGGCTGCTACGCGACCGGCACCATCGCCTTGATCCGTCCGCTGCTCGATGCCGGGCTGCTGCAAGCCGATTTCCCGCTCAGCCTGCCGGCCGTCAGCGGCTATTCGGGCGGTGGCCGGCAGATGATCGAAGCCTATGAAGCCGGCAGCGCGCCCGCGTTCGAGTTGTACGGCCTCGGTCTGGAACACAAGCACCTGCCCGAGATCATGAAATACACCGGCCTTGCCCGCCGTCCGGTGTTTATTCCGTCGGTCGGCAATTTTCTGCAGGGCATGCTGGTGCAGTTGCCGCTGCATCTGGACCTGTTGCCCGGCCAGCCGGCCGCGGCGCAACTGCACGACGCGCTGGCGATGCACTACGCCGGCAGCCAATGGGTCACGGTGGAAGCGGCGCCCGCATCGGGCAAGCTCGATGCGCTGGCGCTCGTGGACAGCAACAAGATGGAGTTGCGCGTGTTCGGCAATGAGGATTATCGCCACGCGGTACTGGTTGCGCGGCTGGACAATCTGGGCAAGGGCGCGTCCGGCGCGGCAGTGCAAAATCTTATGCTGATGCTGGGGCTTTAAGCAAAGCGCAAGCCACGAAAAAACCGCCCATGCGGGCGGCTTTTCACAACCTTTTACTCAGGCTTGTGGGCTGACGCAGTTCAGCCGGTAATGCGGTTCCAGGCATCCCTTGTGGCATTGCGGGCCTGATCCCAAGTCAGGCGTGACGAGCCCTTGAGGCGTTGCCAATCGCTTTGCAACGAGGTTTCCACATCTTCGAAGCGCTTGCCCGCATGGCGGCCACGACTCTCGTAGCCCAGACGGTACGCCGGCGCATAGTCGCTGTCGTAGCTGTAGCCGCCGACATATCCGGGCCGGCTGTTGTAGCTGCCACGCCAAAAGGTGTCCTCGGCCGATGGATTGACCACGCTCGCGACGCTATTGCCAGCGGCGCCGCCGGCCAGGCCGCCCACTGCGGCGCCGACAGCCATCCCAATCGGGCCGCCGACGGCGCCCAGCATGGCGCCGGTCGCAGCTCCAGTGCCCGCGCCAACGCCGGTGCCCAGATTGTGCTCGCGCATTTCGTCACCGCCTTTGGCATTGACGGCTTCTCCGGCGCCCTTGCCGGCCATATGGCCAGCGCCAGCGCCAATGGCCGCTCCGATCACGGTGCCAATCGGTCCGGCAACCGAACCGACGGCCGCGCCCGCCATGGCGCCGCCGCCTGTGCCGGCGCCAGAGGCAAAGTGATGCTGACGCAAATCATCGCCGGCTTTCGGGTTGGCGACTTCGCCAACGCCTTCGCCCGCCCTGCCGCCAGCGAGCGCGCCTATCGCCGCACCGGCGGCCATGCCGATCGGCCCGCCGACAGCGCCCATGGCGGCACCGGCCATCGCACCGCCGCCGGCGCCCACGCCTGACGCCAAGTTGTGGTTCGGCAGATCATCGGCGCGCTTCGGGTTGATGACTTCACCCGCGCCCTGGCCCGCCTTGCCGCCGGCAAGCGCGCCTATCGCCGCACCGGCGGCCATGCCGATCGGCCCGCCGACGGCGCCAATGGCAGCGCCAGCCATGGCGCCGCCACCGGCGCCCACGCCGGACGCAAGGTTGTGGTTTTGCAAAGTGTCGGTGCGTTTCGGATTAGCGACTTCGGCGGCGCCTTCGCCAGCCCTGCCGCCGGCCAGCGCCCCGATGGCGGCGCCAGCGGCCATGCCGATCGGTCCGCCGACGGCGCCGATGGCGGCGCCGGCCATCGCACCGCCGCCAGCACCCACGCCGGATGCCAGCTTGTGGTCGCCCAGGCGGTCGGTGGCGTCGGGATTGACAACTTCGGCCGCGCCGCGTCCGGCCATGCCGCCCGTTAAAGCGCCAATGGCCGCGCCCGCCGCCATGCCGATCGGCCCGGCGACCGCGCCCATCGTGGCGCCGGCGACGATGCCGCCGGATGCGCCCACTGCCGTGCCAATGGGATGCTCTTCAGGCGCGCCGCCTTCGGTCGGATCCAGGTCTTCCGCAATCGCTTTACCCGCAAGCCCGCCGGCGATGGCGCCGATGGCCGCGCCGATAAGGGTGCCTACCGGGCCAGCGACCGCTGTGCCGATGGCGGCGCCGGTGACGGCGCCTCCGCTGGCGCCGACGCCGGTGCCGACGGGGTGGGAGCCGGGCTCGCCGGTGATCAGGTCTTCATTGCGAGGGTTGTTATCACTCATGGCTAATCCTTAAAGTTAACGATTGACTGTATTGCTGCCGTCCACCTTGGGTGAACCGCAAACCCGGCCGACACAATATTTCCGTCCGAACTGCTGCGTCACGCTTGGTGGGGGCTATTATTGTCTAAAAAGATTGCTATTTGTGTCAGGAAGTATCAACTTTATCAATCATCGATCAAATCGCCCGGCATATCCAGGGTGTCCAGGCCATCCCGGTTATAACCGTCATCGCGCGCCTGACGAAGCACGCGCCCGATGGCGTCGGCAGAAAATCCGCGCGCCAGCAAAAACCGCATCTGGCGCGCCCGTGCAGCCGCATCCATGGCCGGCGCGCCGAACTTGCGCTGCCAGAGCTGTTGCGCCCGTTCCTGCTCGCTGGCCCTGAGCCGCTCCAGCGCCTCGGCCATGGCGCCCTGACTCAGCCCCTTGCCCAGCAACTCCTGCCTGATGCGCGCCGCGCCGAAGCGCGGGGCCCGGCGGTGCATGACCGACTCGACCAGCCTGGCCTCGCTGATGAAATCCTTGGCTTGCAACTCGTCGAGCACTTGCGCCAGCTGGCCGGGCGCCTCTTCATGCGCGGCGAGTTTGCGTTCGAGTTCGGACCGGGAATGCTCGCGCGCCGCCAGCAGGCGCAGTGCCCGGCCTTTGAGCGACACGCCAAAGCCCGCGCGGGCCGCAGGTTTGGCGCCGTTCACAAAGCGCTCCGTAAAGCGAAAGCCGGCGCCCGATGCAAAGCCGCTATGTTTTCAATAGCTTCTTTGGCAGACGCCGCAAGCGCTAGAGCCTGATTTGGCATATAAATCCCGGCCAGCGCGCGATCAGAACGCGACGGGGGTTAGCGGCATCGCGGGCGCCAGGGGTGCCGTGGCCGCCATTGGCGCCACCGGCGCTTTCTCGGGCACGGCTTTCACCGCTTTGTCGGCCTTGTTATCCGAGCGGCTTGCCTTGTCGGCGTCGGCGCCGTCCGGCATCGCGACGGCGGCCTGGACCGGTGGAATGCCCAGCGATTCGCGCACCTTGTTTTCGATTTCGATCGCAAGCGCCGGGTTTTCCTTCAGGAAGTCGCGCGAATTGTCGCGGCCCTGGCCGATTTTCTCGCCGTTGAAGGCGTACCAGGCACCGGCTTTTTCAACGATATGGCCCGCCACGCCCAGGTCCAGCACCTCGCCCAGGCGGCTGATGCCTTCGCCGTACAGGATGTCGAACTCGGCCGTCTTGAACGGCGACGCGACCTTGTTTTTCACCACCTTGACCCGGGTTTCGTTGCCGATGACCTCGTCGCCCTTCTTGATCGAGCCGATGCGCCGGATGTCGAGCCGCACCGAGGCATAGAACTTCAGCGCATTGCCGCCGGTCGTGGTCTCGGGCGATCCGAACATCACGCCGATCTTCATGCGGATCTGGTTGATGAAGATCACCATGCAGTTGGCCTTCTTGATGGTCGCCGTCAGCTTGCGCAGCGCCTGGCTCATCAGGCGCGCCTGCAGGCCGGGCAGCGAGTCGCCCATCTCGCCTTCGAGCTCGGCCTTGGGCGTGAGCGCCGCGACCGAGTCGATGACGATCAGATCGACCGCGCCCGAGCGCGTCAGCGAATCGACGATTTCCAGCGCCTGCTCGCCGGTGTCGGGCTGCGAGATCAGCAGCTCCTGCAAGTTGACGCCGAGCTTTTGCGCATACTGGATGTCGAGCGCGTGCTCGGCATCGACAAAGGCGCAGGTGCCGCCGATCTTCTGCATCTCGGCAATGACCTGCAGCGTCAGCGTGGTTTTGCCCGACGATTCCGGGCCGTAGATTTCAACCACCCGGCCGCGCGGCAGGCCGCCGACGCCGAGCGCGATGTCGAGCCCGAGCGAGCCGGTCGAGCAGACCTCGATGTCGTCGATGACCTCGCCTTCGCCGAGGCGCATCACGGTGCCCTTGCCGAACTGCTTCTCGATCTGCGCGAGGGCGGCTTGCAGCGCCTTGGCTTTTTCGGTGTTGAGGGCTTTGACGGGTGCGTCCACGGCGGTCTCCAAGAGGTTGCGGCATTATCCGGAAAGGCTGGATGTTTGTACAGTCGGCGGCGAATCTTTTTCGCGCCAGCCCGGATCCCGCCTGGACCCCGAATCTATCGGCACAAGGCACCCACACCAACCCTCATCGGAGTGGTCTACGCGGGGGCACCCATCAGCTCTGCATCCGCCGCCGGCTTTTCGCGATCGACATCAAGATGCCGAGCCCGAGGCCGAGCGTGACCATCGCGGTGCCGCCGTAGCTGATGAACGGCAGCGGCACGCCGACCACCGGCAGGATGCCGGTGACCATGCCCATGTTGACGAACGCGTAGGTGAAGAAGCTGAGCGTGATGGCGCCGGCGAGCAGCCGCGCGAACACCGACGGCGCTTCGGCCGCGATCATCAGGCCGCGGAAGATCAGGAACATGAAGCCGAGCAGCAGCGCGCCACAGCCGATCAGCCCGAATTCCTCGGAAAAGGCCGCGAAGATGAAGTCGGTGGT
>CAXSGT010000183.1:0-6483 GCA_964236835.1 uncultured Polaromonas sp. | reverse complement strand
GTGCTGCGGGTGTTCGACCCGCAAGGCGGCGAATGCACCTTCGTCGGCGCGCACGAGCGCGTCCCGATGGCGCAGGGCTGGCTGCGTGCCTCCCGCCGCAAGTTGGATGAAGCGCGCAGCCAGCCTTGGCGCCCCTATCATGCGCATGACGAGGCGCGCAAGCTGCATCCTGGTGAAACCGTCGAGGTGGATGTGGAAATCTGGCCGACCAGCATGGTTTTTCCTAAAGGATACCGCCTGGTGCTGACGCTGCGGGGCTGCGACTTCGTCGTCGCGCCGCCAGGCAGGCTGCTGCACAACCATCCGCAAGACCGCCCCGAGCCCGAGTTTGGCGGGACCAGCACGATTTACAGCGGCGGCGACCGGGCAAGCTACCTGCTGCTGCCGTGGATACCCGTCAAAGAAAACTAACGCAGGCGCCGGCGTGGATTTCAGCTGGGCGCGTCTAGCGCTTTTCGTCCTGATTCCAAAGCTGCGCGATTTCATGATGGCTCGTGAGCCAGGCGGATTGCCGGTGGCGCTTGACCGCCTGCAAGGATTTGGCGAACTCGACCGCGCCGGCGGGGCGGCCGAAGACATGCGCATGCGCCGTGATGTCCAGACACGCCGTGCCTTTGGGCAGAACGCGCCATTCGTCCAGCAGCCGCTCCAGTGTTCGGGTGAAAGCCTGAGGCTCGTTGCCGTAGCGGATGTACAGCGGCATGTCGTTGATTTCCATCGTGAAAGGCACCGCCAGCAAGGCGCCCGACGGGGTTTGCAGCGCATAGGGCAAATCCGAGTCGAAGGTGTCGGCGTGCCAGCGGTAGCCGGCCTCGGCGATGAGCGCGGATGTCGATGCGCTGGGCGTGCAGCGCGGGCTGAGCCAGCCCACCGGACGCCGGCCGGTGGAGCGCTCGATGACCGACGTGCATCGATCGATGTCGGTGCGCTCGTCTTCGCGACTCAGGTAGGTGGGAATCATGTGCTGCGACCAGCTGTGCGCCGCCACGGCATGCCTGGCGGCGCAGAGGGCGCTCAGCACTTCGGGGTAGCGCTCGGCGACGATGCCGCTGACGTAAAAAACCGCCTGAACGCCCTCGGCCTGCAAAATGTCGAGCAGGCGCCACACGCCCGCTTTAGGCCCATAGTCCGACCACGATCGGCCCTGGGTGTCGTACACCCCCGCGCGCAACGGGTTTCCCATCGGCCCGATGCCGGGCGCGCCATCGTCGGCCCAGCCTTCGAGCATGACGCTGACAGAGACGGCCAGCCCCTGATCGCTGCCGTTTTTAAACCAGCCCGGAGGTGTTTTTACTTGTGGTTTCATACGCCGCCTTGCCCATAAAAGATGTTTTTATAAAAAAGCTTGAACTTGCGTTCGCATTCAAGAGCATAGCCCGCAACGCCCAGCGCTCAATGCCCCAGTATCTTCGACAAAAAATCCTGCGCCCTGTCGGTCCGAGGATGGCTGAAAAAAGCATCGGGCGTGTTCTGCTCGACAATCTGGCCCTGGTCCATGAAGATCACGCGGTCGGCGGCCGCTCTGGCAAAACCCATTTCGTGCGTCACGCACAGCATCGTCATTCCCTGGCTTGCGAGCTCGACCATCACGTCGAGCACTTCCTTGATCATTTCCGGGTCCAGCGCCGACGTCGGCTCGTCGAACAGCATGATTTTGGGTGTCAGGCACAGTGCTCTGGCAATCGCCACGCGCTGCTGCTGGCCGCCCGACAGCTGTAGCGGATATTTGTGCGCCTGTTCGGCGATGCGAACGCGTTCGAGCTGGTGCATGGCGCGCGCCACCGCTTCCTTTTTCGGCAGCCCGGCGACCCACATCGGCGCCAGCGTCAGGTTTTCCAGCACGCTAAGGTGCGGGAACAAATTGAACTGCTGAAACACCATGCCGACCTGGCGGCGCACGGCCTCGACAGCTTTCACGTCGTCGCCGAGGACCAAGCCGGCGACGGTAAGCATTCCTTCCTGGTAGTCCTCCAGCGCATTGATGCAGCGGATCAGCGTCGATTTGCCCGAACCCGACGGCCCGCAGATCACCAGCCGTTCTCCAGCGCGCACGTCCAGATCGATGTCGCGCAGCACATGGAAGTCGCGGCCGAACCACTTGTTGACCTTGTCGAAGCGAATGATGGAGTCGCTCATAAGTAACCCTGATCCTTACCGCGCCTTGCCGACAGCGAGCCGGCGCTCGATCCACAGGCCGTAGCGCGACATGGCGAAGCAGCAAACAAAGTAAATCGCCGCGATGAACAGATAGGCCTCGATCTTGAAAGGCCGCCAGTCGGGGTCGGAACCCAGCGCCAGCTGCAGCGCGCCGGTGAGTTCGTAGAGCGACACGATGGTCACCAGCGACGTGTCCTTGAAGAGCGAAATAAAATTGTTCATGATGCTCGGCAGGGCGATTCCCAGCGCCTGCGGCAGCACGATCTTGCGCTGCGTCTGCCAGTAGCTTAAGGCCAGGCTGGCCGCCGCCTCGGCTTGGCCTGCGGGCAGCGCCTGCAGCCCGCCGCGGATGATTTCTGCCATGTAGGCCGCGGCGAACAGCGTGATGCCGATCACCACGCGCACCAGCACGTCAGGCGACTTGCCGACGGGCATGAAGAGCGGAAACATAAAGCTCGCCATGAACAGCACCGAAATCAAGGGCACGCCGCGGATCAGCTCGACGTAAATGACGCACAGCGTTTTGATCGCCGGCAGATTCGAGCGGCGCCCGAGCGCCACGGCGACGGCGATCGGGAAGGCGAGCACCATCGACAGCACCGTCAGCAGCACCGTCAGCGGCAGTCCGCCCCACTGGTCGGTCGGCACCCTGGCAAGGCCGAATATGCCGCCGCCCATCAGCGTGAAAAACGCGGCGAGAACGACTAGCCAAAGCAGCGCGAGCCACGGTTTCCAGAACCAGCGGCTGCAGCTTGCCAGCACCAGGCCGAGCAGCAAAAAGGTGGCAAGTTCGGGCCGCCAGTGCTCGGCCTGCGGATAGCGGCCCAGCAGGATGAAGCGCGCCTTTTCGTGCACAACGCCCCAGCAGGCGCCGATGCCGCGCGCCGCTTGGCAGGCGTTGGCGTCGGCGGCCGGCACGGCATGAATCACGCCCCAGGCGATGCCGGCTTTGGCGGCCCAGAAGAACGCGGCCAGCAGCAGCAGCGTCACCAGCGCATTCGGCACGCTGGAAAACAGGTTTTTTCGCAGCCAAAGCGCCAGGCCCGACGTCTGCGCCGGAGCGCGGCGCGCGGCAACGGGAACGAAGGTCTGGCTCATGCCTTAGCGCTCCCTGATCGCCGCCCGGCGGTTAAACCCGTTCATCGCCGCCGACGTCGCCAATGACAGCGTCAGATACACCCCCATGATGATCGCGATGCACTCGACGGCGCGGCCGGTCTGGTTCAGCGAGGTGTTGGCGATCGATACCAGGTCCGGGTAGCCGATCGCCACCGCGAGCGATGAGTTCTTGGTCAGGTTCAGGTATTGGTTCGTCAGCGGCGGAATGATGACGCGCAGCGCCTGCGGCAGCACGACCAGGCGCATCGCCAGGCGGTCGGGCAGGCCGAGCGACGCGCCGGCCTCGCGCTGGCCTTGCGGCACCGAGGCGATGCCGGCGCGCACCACTTCGGCGACAAAAGCCGAGGTATAGAGCACCAGGCCGAGCAGCACCGCCAGGTATTCCGGCGACAGCGCGGCGCCGCCTTCGACCTGGGTTTCGCCCAGCCGGGGCAGGTTCCATTCGGTAGGCGCGCCGCCGGCCAGCCAGCCGAACAGCGCGCCGCCGGCGATCAACGTAATCGTCACCCAGGCCACAGGGCGCGGCTGGCCGGTCTGCTCGAAGCGGCGGCGCGCCAGCCGCGCATAAAAAAAGCTGGCGATGGCGCCCAGGGTCAGCCCGCACAGCGCCAGCGTCTGGCCAATATGCCAGACCGGAAAGGGGTAGGACAGGCCGTTTTTGCTCAGATAAACCGCATGACCGATGTTCACCGCCTCGTCGATGCCCGGCAGGTACTCGGTCAGCAGCAAATACCAGGTCAAAAGCTGCAGCAACAGGGGAATGTTGCGAAACAGCTCGACATAGCCGTAGCAGAGCCCGCGCACCAACGCGTTGCGCGAAAACCGGCCGACGCCGAGCAGCGTGCCGAGCAGCGTGGTCAGCACGATGCCCGCCAGCGCGACGCGCAGCGTGTTCACAAGGCCGGCCAGAAACGCCTTCCAGAACGGATCGGTGGCTTGGTAATCGAGCCAGCCTTCGCCGATGTCGAAACCCGCCGGCTGCGCCAGGAAGCCGAAGCCGCTCTGGATGCCGCGCGCCTTCATGTTGGCCAGTGTGCTGCCGGCGAGCAGCCAGACCAGCAGGGCGATGGCGGCGATCGCCAGTACTTGATACACGACGCCGCGAAAGCGCGGGCTGCGCCATGACAACCGGGAGCGCGGCCTGGCGGGCGCGGGTCGCGCCGCAATCAGCGGGCCGGGTTCAGCCATCAGCGCACGGGAGGTGCGTACATCAAGCCGCCTTTGGACCACAAATTATTGCTGCCGCGCGGCAGCGCCAGCGGGCTTTTCGGGCCGACGTTGCGCTCGAAAATCTCGCCGTAATTGCCGGTCGCCTTGATCGCGTGCGCCAGCCAGTCCTTGTCCAGGCCGAGCAGCTTGCCGGTGTCCTCGGTGCTGCCGAGCAGGCGGCCGATGGCCGGGTCCTTCGAGTCGCGCTGCATAGACTCGACATTGGCCTGCGTCACGCCGTATTCCTCGGCTTCGATCAGACCGAAAACCACCCATTTGACGATGGCGAAGAATTCATCGTCGCCGCGCCGGATTGCTGGGCCAAGGGGCTCTTTCGAGATCAGCTCGGGCAGCACCACATGGTCGGCCGGATTTTTCGCTTCCTTGTTGCGAATCGACGCCAGCCCCGACGCATCAGTGGTGTAGGCCTGGCAGCGGCCGGCGAAATAAGCGGCGTTGGCGGCGTCAAATTTCTCGAACACCACCGGCCGGATCGCCAGGCTGTTGACGCGGGAAAATTCGGACAGGTTTTTTTCCGTCGTCGTGCCGGACTGCACGCAGACGGTAGCGTTTTTCAGCTGTTTCGCACTTTTTACCTTGCTCTTGGCCGGCACCATGAAGCCCTGGCCGTCGTAATACGTCACGCCGGTGAAGGCCAGGCCGAGCGACGCGTCGCGCGTCAACGTCCAGCTGGTGTTGCGCGACAAAATATCGACCTCACCCGACTGCAGCGCGGCAAAGCGCTGCTGCGACACCAGCGGCACCCATTTGACCTTGTTGCCGTCGCCCAACACGCTGGCCGCAATGGCGCGGCAGACATCGACGTCCAGACCCGACCATTTGCCGGCGCTGTCGGCCTGCGAAAACCCAGCCACGCCGCTGCTAACGCCGCAGACCAGCTGGCCGCGCGCCTTAATGGCGTCAAGCGTCTTGCCGGCATGGGCGGCGGGTACCATCGCCGCGAGGCCTAGCGCAGCCGCCGCCAAGGTGGCCAGGCCATGTTTTCTTGCAAATTCGAGCATGGGATTCTCCGGTAATGGACTGGTTTTTCAAGTCCGAAATGCTAACTCAGGCCTCTTGAGCGCACACCCGCAGCACCTCGGCGCCATACGCCTGGAGTTTTTTCACGCCCATGCCGCTCACGCCTTCGAGATCGCGCAGGCTGTGCGGTGCCTGCTCGGCGATGGCGCGCAGCGTCGCATCGTGAAAAATCACGAACGCGGGCAGGTTGTGCTCGCGCGCCACGTCGGCGCGCCAGGATTTGAGCCGCGCCAGCCGCTCCAGCGCGCCGGTGTTGAGCTGCGCCTCGGCCATTCCCTTGACGGAAGTTTTTGATGTTTTCGCCGACCGGGCGCCGCGCCGGGGCCGCTCGGCCTTGCCGCCCGGCGCCTGCTGGCGCAGCAGCACGCTGGCTTCGCCTTTCAAAACCTGGCGCGCGTCGGGCAGCAGCTGCAGCGTGTTGAAGGCTTCGGCGTTCACCCGCACGAGGTTGCTGGCGATCAGCTGGCGCAGCACGCCGCGCCACTCGGCTTCGCCCAGGTCGGCGCCGATGCCGAAGGTCGAAAGCGAATCGTGGCCGTACTGCACGACTTTTTCGGTCGCCTTGCCGCGCAGAATATCCATCAGGTGGCCGGCGCCAAAGCTGATGCCGCTTTTTTGCTGCACCCGGTAGATGCAGCTGAGCATCTTGCGCGCCGCTTCGCTCGCATCCCAGACCGCTGGAGGCGTCAAACAGTTGTCGCAATTTCCACAAGGCTGGCTGTCTTCGCCGAAATAGCCCAGCAGGCTGACGCGGCGGCAGCGCGTGCCTTCGGCCAAGCTCAAGAGCGCGTCGAGCTTGCCGCGCATCACCTGCCGAAACTCGGGGCTGGCGGGGCTTTGCGGATCGTCGATCATGCGGCGCTGGTTCACCACGTCCTGCAGGCCATAGACCATCCAGGCGTCGGCGGGCAGCCCGTCGCGGCCGGCGCGGCCGGTTTCCTGGTAGTAGCCTTCGAT
>CAXSGT010000182.1:0-6491 GCA_964236835.1 uncultured Polaromonas sp. | reverse complement strand
CCAGGAAATCATTGAAATCGAGAAAATCGTCAAAAAGCGTGGGATGGATCAAGAGCGTCGTGTCGAGCTGCTCGGCCGGTGTGGCGACCAGCAGCTCAAGCTCACGGTCCAATTCTTCGAGCAGGTCGTCGGCGTGACGCGCGTGGCTGACGACCAGGCGCAGCTGGTTTTTGACATACACGGCTTTCGCAAACGGGCACAGGTTCAGCCCGATCACTGCTTTTTCAAGCCAGTGCCGAGTGGCCGCAAGAACAGCTTCGTCGGTCATGGCCAAAATTACCGTCCCCGTACAAGCAAGTTCCGGCCGCGGAACCGGCTAAGCCGGGCCGCAGGCGGGGCGGCCCCCTCGGGGGGCAGCGTAGTACGCGAAGCGACAAGCGTGGGGGTCATTTCAACGCTTTGTAACGCATGCGTTTCGGTTTTGCGCCCTCTTCGCCCAGGCGCTTCTTCTTGTCGGCTTCGTATTCCTGGTAGTTGCCGTTGAAAAAACTCCACTGGCTGTCGCCCTCGGCGGCTAGGATGTGGGTGGCGATGCGGTCCAGGAACCAGCGGTCGTGGCTGATGACCATCACCGAGCCGGCGAATTCGAGCAGCGCGTCCTCCAGCGCGCGCAGCGTCTCGACGTCCAGGTCGTTCGACGGCTCGTCGAGCATCAGCACGTTGCCGCCGGCGATCAGGGTCTTGGCCAGGTGCAGCCGGCCGCGCTCTCCGCCCGAGAGCGTGCCAACGCGCTTTTGCTGGTCGCCGCCATTGAAATTGAAGCGCCCGGCATAGGCGCGGCTGGGCATCTGGAACTTGCCGACGTTGAGGATGTCAAGGCCGCCCGAGATGTCTTCCCAGACGGTTTTCTCATTCGCCAGGTCGTCCCGGTTCTGATCGACAAAGGCCATCCGCACGGTCGAGCCGATCACGACCTCGCCGCTGTCGGGCTTTTCCTTGCCGGCGATCAGCTTGAACAGCGTCGATTTGCCGGCGCCGTTCGGGCCGATGATGCCGACGATCGCGCCGGCCGGAACGGTGAAGCTCAGGTTGTCGATCAGCACGCGGTCGCCGAACGATTTGGTGACGTTGTGAAACTCGATCACCTGCGTTCCCAGACGCTCGGCGACGGGAATGAAAATTTCGTTGGTTTCAACGCGCTTCTGGTATTCGAAATCGGACAATTCCTCGAAGCGCGCCAGCCGGGACTTGCTCTTGGCCTGGCGCGCCTTGGGGTTCTGGCGCGACCATTCAAGTTCTTTTTTCAGCGCCTTGGCGCGCGCCTCCTCACCCTTTTGTTCAACCTGCAGGCGCTCGCCTTTTTGCTCGAGCCAGGTGCTGTAGTTGCCCTTCCACGGGATGCCGTGGCCGCGGTCGAGCTCGAGTATCCATTCGGCCGCGTTGTCGAGGAAGTAGCGGTCGTGGGTGATGGCGACGACGGTGCCGGAATAGCGCTGCAGGAACTGCTCGAGCCAGTCGACCGATTCGGCGTCCAGGTGGTTGGTCGGCTCGTCGAGCAGCAGCATGTCGGGCTTGGACAGCAGCAGCCGGCACAGCGCGACGCGGCGCTTTTCGCCGCCCGACAGCACGCCGATGCGCGCGTCCCAGGGCGGCAGCCGCAACGCGTCGGCGGCGATTTCGAGCTGGTGCTCGGAGTCGGTGCCGGCGGTGGCGATGATCGCCTCCAGCCGGGCTTGTTCACTCGCCAGCGCGTCGAAGTCGGCGTCGGGCTCGCCATAGGCGGTGTACACCGCTTCGAGCTGGGCCTTGGCGGCGAACACCGCCCCCATGCCGGCTTCGACGCTTTCGCGAACGCTGTGCGCGTCGTCGAGCTTGGGCTCCTGCGGCAGGTAGCCGATGTTCAGGCCCGGCATGGGCGTGGCTTCGCCCTCGATTTCCCTGTCGAGGCCGGCCATGATCTTCAGCAAGGTCGATTTGCCCGAGCCGTTGACGCCCAGCATGCCGATCTTGGCGCCGGGGAAGAAACTGAGCGAAACGTCCTTGAGAATGTGGCGCTTGGGCGGCACGATCTTGCCGACCTTGTTCATGGTAAATACGTACTGGGCCATCAAATCACTTTTGGTAAGGAAAAACAACGCCGGGTATGGAACTGTGCATTCTGGAATCAGGGCGGCAATCCGGCATAAACCCCGATTATCGTTCCGTGCGACAATCGCCCGGTCGCAGGCTCCAGTTGCCCTCGATATTCGGGCACTTCCCGACGCTGGCCCAGGGCCATGCCGCCGACGATGTTTTTCAGCCCGCCTCCTGACCCCATCTGCCTATGACTGGCGGGTTGCCTTCAAACCAAGGCGCCCAACAGGCCGATCCATAGCGCCCGAGCGGCGCCGCATCATGACATTTGAAGAATTGAACCTGGCCCCGGCCATTTTGAAGGCCGTGCTCGAACATGGCTACGACACACCCACGCCGATCCAGGCGCAGGCGATTCCCGCCGTCCTTGCCGGCGGCGACCTGCTCGGCGGCGCGCAGACCGGCACCGGCAAGACGGCGGCCTTCGTGCTGCCGATGCTGCAGCGCCTGTCCACCGAGCCGCGCCTGGCGAACCGGCGCGGCGTCAACGCGGTGCGCGCGCTCATCATGACGCCGACGCGCGAACTCGCGGCGCAGGTCGAGGAAAGCGTCCGCACTTACGGCAAATACCTGGACATCACGTCGATGGTGATGTTCGGCGGCGTCGGCATGGGCGCGCAAATCGAAAAACTCCGCCGCGGCGTCGATATCCTCGTCGCGACGCCCGGCCGCCTGCTCGACCATGCGGGCCAGGGCACGCTGGACCTGGGCCAGGTGCAGATCCTGGTGCTCGACGAGGCCGACCGCATGCTCGACATGGGCTTCATCCACGACATCAAGAAAGTGCTCGCGCTGGTGCCGAAGCAAAAGCAGTCGCTGCTGTTCAGCGCGACCTTCAGCGACGAAATCCGCGAACTCGCCAACGGCCTGCTGCGCGAGCCGGCGCACATCCAGGTGACGCCGAAAAACACCACGGTGCAGCGCATCACGCAAACCATTCATCCGGTCGGCCGGGCGAAGAAAAAAGCGCTGCTGACGCACATCATCAACCAGCACAACTGGAGCCAGGTGCTGGTGTTCACCCGCACCAAGTTCGGCGCCAACAATGTCGCCGAGCACTTGAGCAAAAACGGCATCCAGGCGATGGCGCTGCACGGCAACAAGAGCCAGACCGCGCGCACCGAGGCGCTGGCCGGCTTCAAGAACGGCGAGATTCGCGCGCTGGTGGCGACCGACATCGCCGCCCGCGGCATCGACATCGACGAGCTGCCGCACGTGGTGAACTACGAGATTCCGAACGTCAGCGAAGACTATGTCCACCGCATCGGCCGCACCGGCCGCGCCGGCAACAGCGGCGAGGCCGTCAGCCTGGTGTGCCTGGACGAGGAAGGCTTCATGCAGGACATCGAGCGCTACACCCGGCAGACCATTGAAAAGGTTGTTGTCCCGGGCTTCGAGGCCGATCCCGGCGAAAAAGCCGAGCCGCTGGCGATGGGCCGCCAGACCATCTGGGGCGGTCTGGGCAGGGCGCCGGGCCGCGAGGTGATGCAGGCCGCCGCCAAGGCCGCCAGATCCGAAATGATGACGCGCATCCGCGACAACAAGGGCGCGCAGCCGGCGCGCGGCGCAAACGCCGGCGGACGCGGGCGCGGCCCCGCGGCCGGCGCGAATCCGGCTGCCGGCCGAGGTGGTAATAATTTTGCCGGCAATTCGGGCAACGGCGACGGCAACCGAAGCGGCGGCCATAGCGACCGCCGGGGCCCTGCCCAGCAGCGCCAGAATCCCTATCCGCCAAGCAGCCAGCACCGGGAAGCGCCTGCGCCGCGCCAGCAGGACAACAGTGGTGAGGTGCGCGATGACTTCGACAGCCGGCAGCCGGCCAGCCATGCGTCGTCGGGCTTTCCCTCTTCCGGGCAACCCACAGGCAACCGCAACAACTTCCGGGGCGGCAACCGCTCGGGCGGCGGTGCGGCTGGACGGAGCGGCGGGCCGCGCCGCTCGGGTGGGCCCGGCTCGTTCACCGGCAGATAAGGAACCAAGGAACCGGTCGCCGGGCGGCCAGTGGTTCGGCCGCCTTTGGCACGGCCTACGGTTGCGTCGGCAACCGGCCGGCTGGAATTCCAGTAAATAATACTGTTTTCGCATATCCAGCCTACGTAACTAGCTATCATAATCATACCATCCGGGCACTTTTGTGGCCTCCAGCGGCGATTTTTCCGGCCTGCGGTTTGCAGCGCGCGGAAATCATCGGCGGGCCTGCGAGAACGCCGGTAAGGCGATAACATGGGCGCAATCGAAGGGTGACGCACATGACCGATCCACTGATTCCCGCCCCGGTACCCGAAAAAAAAGCCGATCCATTGCGCAGCCGGCAATGGTTCGGCCGCCAGGACCGCGACGGCTTCGTCTATCGCAGCTGGCTCAAGGGCAAGGGCATTCCGCACGACCAGTTCGACGGCAGGCCGGTGATCGGCATCTGCAACACCTTCAGCGAGCTGACGCCGTGCAACTCGCACTTTCGCACCCTTGCCGAGCAGGTAAAAATCGGCGTCTATGAGGCTGGCGGCTTTCCGCTGGAGTTCCCGGTGATGTCGCTCGGCGAGACGCTGCTGCGCCCCACCGCGATGCTGTACCGCAACCTGGCGAGCATGGATGTCGAGGAAAGCATCCGCGGCAACCCGATCGATGGCGTGGTGCTGCTCATGGGCTGCGACAAGACCACGCCGGCGCTGTTGATGGGCGCGGCCAGCGTCGATCTGCCGACCATCGGCGTCAGCGGCGGGCCGATGCTCAACGGCAAGTGGCGCGGCCACGACATCGGCTCGGGCACCGGCGTCTGGAGCATGAGCGAGCAGGTGCGCGCCGGAACGCTCAGGCTGGCCGATTTCTTCGAGGCCGAAAGCTGCATGAGCCGCAGCCACGGCCACTGCATGACGATGGGCACCGCCAGCACCATGGCGTGCATGGTCGAGGCATTGGGCGTCGGCCTGCCCGGCAATGCCGCGTTCCCGGCGGTCGATGGCCGGCGCAATGTGCTGGCGCGGCTGGCCGGGCGGCGCGCCGTTGAAATGGTGAAGGAAGACCTGAAGATGTCTGCGCTGCTGACGCGCGAAGCGTTTGAAAACGCGATCAAGACGCTTGCCGCCATCGGCGGCTCGACGAACGCGGTGATCCACCTGATCGCCGTCGCCGGGCGCATTGGCGTCAAGCTGACGATCGACGACTTCGACCGGCTGGCAAGCGAACTGCCGTGCCTGGTCAATCTGCTGCCGTCGGGCAAGTACCTGATGGAGGATTTTTGCTACGCCGGCGGCCTGCCGGTGGTGTTGAAGGAAATCGCGCCGCACCTGCATCTGGGCGCGGTCACGGCCAATGGCAAGACCGTCGGCGACAACATCGCCGATGCGCAGAACTACAACACCGACGTCATCTGGCCGCTGGCAGCGCCGTTCAAGGACAAAGCCGGCATCGCCGTGCTGCGCGGCAACCTGGCACCGCGCGGCGCGGTCATCAAGCCGAGCGCCGCGACGCCGGCGCTGCTGGTGCACAAGGGCCGCGCGGTGGTGTTCGAGACCATCGAGGATTTCTACGCCAACATCGACGATGAAAACCTCGACATCGACGAGAACTGCGTCATGGTGCTGAAAAACTGCGGCCCCAAGGGCTATCCCGGCATGGCCGAGGTCGGCAACATGCCGCTGCCGCCGAAGGTGCTGCGTAAAGGCATCACCGACATGGTGCGCATCAGCGACGCCCGCATGAGCGGCACCGCCTACGGCACCGTGGTGCTGCACACCGCGCCGGAAGCCGCGGCGGGCGGACCGCTGGCGCTGGTGCATAGCGGCGACATCATCGAGCTCGACGTTCCCAGGCGGCTGTTGCACCTGCATGTCGGCGAAGAAGAACTCGCCAGCCGCCGGGCGGGCTGGAGGGCGCCCGAGCCGCCGCTCTCGTCGGGCTACTGGAAACTCTATATCGACCATGTGCTGCAGGCCGACGAAGGCGCGGACCTGGACTTTCTGGTCGGCATGCGCGGCGCGTTCGTTCCGCGCGACAACCATTGACACCACTGAAGGAGCTGGCCATGGAGCGACTGCTGGCGGTGGACTGGGGCACGTCGTCGCTGCGCGGCGCGCTGATCGACCCGGACGGCCGCATGCTCGAAGACCGGCACTTCGCGCGCGGCATCCTGACCGTTCCCGCCGGCGGCTTTCCCGAGGTTTTCGCAAGCGCTTTCGGCGACTGGATGCCGCCCGGAACGCTGTGCCTGATCGCCGGCATGGCAGGCAGCCGGCAGGGCTGGCGTGAAGCGCCCTACCGCGCCTGCCCAGCCGGTTTTTCCGACATCGCGGCGCATCTCGAATGGCTCGAGCCCGGCCGCATCGCCATCGTTCCGGGACTGAGCATCGAAAAGCGCGGCATTCCCGATGTCATGCGCGGCGAGGAAACGCAGGTCTTCGGCGCGCTGCTGCTGCTCG
>CAXSGT010000181.1:0-6499 GCA_964236835.1 uncultured Polaromonas sp. | reverse complement strand
AAACCATCAAGGGCATGCTCGACGGCTATATCGACAACCTGCATTTCGACGAAGCGTGGCTGCCGCACGCCGCCTTTCATCCGTTTTACGGCACCTACCATTCGATGGGCAAGAACCGCATTCGCCCGAAAAACGCGGTGGTCTATGCGACGCAGTCGATCCACAAGCTGCTCGCCGGCATCAGCCAGGCCAGCCAGGTGCTGGTGCAGGACTCGCAGAACACCAAGCTCGACCGGCACCTCTTCAACGAGGCCTATCTGATGCACACCAGTACCAGCCCGCAGTACAGCATCATCGCCAGCTGCGACGTGGCGGCGGCGATGATGGAGCCGCCCGGCGGCAAGGCGCTGGTGGAGGAAAGCATCGCCGAGGCGCTCGATTTTCGCCGCGCCATGCGCAAGATCGACGAGGAATACGAGGCCGACTGGTGGTTCAAGGTCTGGGGTCCCGACAAGCTGGTCGAGGAAGGCATCGGCGAGGGCAAGGACTGGATCATCAAGGGCGAGTCGCGCAGTGCCAAGACGGCCAAAAACGGCGCGGCCAACTGGCACGGCTTCGGCCAGATCGCGACCGGCTTCAACATGCTCGACCCGATCAAGGTGACGATCGTCACGCCCGGGCTCGATCTGAACGGCAAGTTCTCCAAAACCGGCGTTCCGGCGAGCATCGTCACCAAGTTCCTCGCCGAGCATGGCGTGATCGTCGAAAAAACCGGCCTCTACAGCTTTTTCATTCTGTTCACCATCGGCATCACCAAAGGCCGCTGGAACACGCTGCTGACGGCGCTGCAGCAGTTCAAGGACGACTATGACAAGAACCAGCCGATGTGGCGCATCCTGCCCGAGTTTTGCCAGCAATTTCCAAAGTACGAGCGCATGGGCCTGGCCGATCTGTGCCAGTACATTCATGCGCTCTACGCCAAATACGACATCGCGCGGCTGACAACCGATGTGTACCTGGGAGACCTGACGCCGGCGATGAAGCCGAGCGACGCGTATGCCCACATCGCCCACCGCACCACCGAGCGCGTCGAGATCGACCACCTCGAAGGCCGCATCACCGTCGGCCTGGTCACGCCCTATCCGCCGGGCATTCCGCTGCTGGTTCCGGGCGAGGTGTTCAACAAGAAAATCGTCGATTACCTGAAATTTTCCCGCGAGTTCAACACCCACTGCCCGGGCTTCGAGACCGACATTCATGGCCTGGTCGAACAAACGGATGCCAAAGGCAAGGTTCGTTATTACGCCGATTGCGTCAAAAAGTAATCAATCCAGGCGAGGCCGCATGAAGCTGGCAAAGCGTGGAATGCCGCTGTCGTTCAAGCCCCTGAAGCGGTAGGTTACCAAGGAGCCGATGGCGGGCGGATTTTGCCGCTGGGCGTCGCTGAAACCGGTGCCGAGCTTGAAGCGCCGCGCCGGCTCGCCGCCCGCCGCCGGCGTTTCAACCAGCAGCGCGCCCAGTCTGCCGGCGTATTTGCCTTTGCCCGGAATATGCGCGACGACGCGCGCGTCGCCGTCGTCGTGCGTTTTGACCTTGAGCAAGTCGCCTGTGCGCCCGCCCCGGTACAGCGAGGCGCCGCGATGCAGCACCAGCCCTTCGCCGCCGTGGGCCACGGTTTTGACGAGCAAAGCCTGCAGCGCCTGGTGACTTGCCAGCTTGGACTGCGCCACCGCCTGCACCCAGGACCGGTCGATCCGGCTGACGACGCCGTTCAATGCCGGAATCCTTTCGGTGAACGGGCCGCCTTGCGCCGGCAGGTCGAACACCATGAACCGCATGGCGCGCCACGCCGAGTCGTTCGGCGCTTGCTGGCGCACGGTGGAGACGGCCCTGGCGAACTGCCCGAAACCCGCCCAGAGTTCGCCATCCATCGCCACCTTGGGCCAGCCCGCCGTGAACCAGCCGGGCGCGAAAACACGTTCGCCGCCGCGCGTCCAGAGCGCCTGGCCGTCCCAATAGCCGCGAACGCCGTCGTATTTTTCACTGACCCAGCAATCGGCCAGCACGACGCCCGGCCGATAGACATTGGCGAGCATCAGCAAAGGTGCGCTCGCGGCGCTCACCATAGGCTGGCTTGTCAGGCCGATGCCTATCAGCGACAGGAAGATACGACGGCGCATCGAATGGGTTTTCGGGTTGCTATCAAAAAAAGAGCTAAAATCCCATACAGGGTATGCGAAAATGGCACTTTTTATTGGAAATCAGGCGACCGACTCGCTGTCGCGGCTGGCGCCGGCCGTGTGGCTGAAGCCGCCATCGACATAGGTGATTTCGGCGGTTACGCCCGACGCCAGGTCGCTGAGCAGGAAAGCGGCGACGTTGCCGACATCGTCGATCGTCACATTCCGGCGCAGCGGCGATGCGCTAGCGACCATGCCGAGCAGCTTGCCGAAGTCCTTGATGCCGCTGGCCGCCAGCGTCTTGATCGGCCCGGCGCTCAGGCCGTTGACGCGCATCCCCTTGGGGCCGAGCGATTCGGCCAGGTAGCGCACCGACGCCTCCAGGCTGGCCTTGGCCAAGCCCATGGTGTTGTAGTGCGGAATGGTGCGCTGCGAGCCGAGATAGGTCAGCGTCAGCAAAGCCGATTTGGCGTTCAGGTAAGGCAGCGCCGCCTTGGCCATCGCCGGAAAGCTGTAGGCGCTGATGTCCTGGGCGATGCGGAAGTTCTCGCGCGACAGGCCGTCGAGAAAATCGCCGGCGATGGCTTCGCGCGGCGCGTAGCCGATGCTGTGGACAAAGCCGTCGAAGGTCGGCCACGCGCCTGCCAGGTCGGCGAACAGCGCGTCAATCTGCTCGTCGGAGCCGACGTCGCAGTCGAAAATCAAGCTCGAGTCGAAGTCGGCGGCGAACTCGGTGATGCGGTCCTTGAAGCGCTCGCCGACATAGCTGAAGGCCAGCTCGGCACCCTGCGCGCGGCAGGCTTTGGCAATGCCGTAGGCGATCGAGCGGTTCGACAGCACGCCCGTGATCAACAATTTTTTGCCGGCGAGAAAACCCATTTTTTTCAGCTCCTGTGTGTGCGTGTCAGCCGGTGGACAGCCTTGCGGGCCGCGAAATTTCGCCGGTTCAAGTAGGGCAGAATTGTCGCATGCGGGATTTGTCTCATTTGCGCACCTTGGCGCTGGCTCTGCCGGCCTTTGTGGCGCCGGCCTGCTTGGCCGCGCACGCGTACGCCCAGTTCGGCGACATCAAATATCCGGCCGGCTTCACGCATTTCAGCTATGTCAATCCGGCGGCGCCCAAGGGCGGCGAAATCCGCATGGTGCCGCCGACGCGCCCGACCAACTTCGACAAGTTCAACCCATACACGCTGCGCGGCACCGCGCCGTATGGCCTGGGGCTGCTGCTGATCGAGAGCCTGCTGACCGGCAACGCCGAGGAGCCGACGACCGCATACGGCCTGCTCGCCGACGACGTGGCTGTGGCGCCGGACAGGCTGTCGGCGACCTTCCGGATCAATGAAAAAGCGCGCTTTCACGATGGCAAGCCCGTGCTTGCAGCCGATGTGCTGCATTCGTACACCCAGCTCACCAGCCGGCTCGCCGCGCCGCAGTACCGCACGATCTATGCCGAAGTCAAATCCGCCACGGTGGTTTCCGAGCGCGTGATCCGCTTCGATTTTCTGACGCCGAACCCGGAGCTGCCGCTGGTGGTCGGCGGCATGCCGGTGTTCAGCCGCGACTGGGGCGTCGTAAATAACCAGGTCAAGCCGTTCGACAGGATCGTCTCGGAAATTCCGATCGGCTCCGGGCCGTACAAGGTCGCCAGTCCGGCGATGGGCCGAGACATCACCTATGTGCGCGACACGGGCTACTGGGGCGCCGACCTGCCAAGCCGCAAGGGCCAGTTCAACTTCGACCGGGTCAGCTTCAAGATTTACCTCGATGAAACCTCGCGCTTCGAGGGGCTGAAGGCCGGCGAATTCGATTTTTTGCGCGAATTCATCTCGCGCAACTGGGCGCGGCAGTACACCGGCCGACAGTTCACTTCGGGCGAATTGGTCAAAAAAGCCTTTCCCAACCGCAATCCCGGCGATTTTCAGGGCTATGTGTTCAACCTGCGCAAGCCGAAGTTCCAGGACGCGCGGGTGCGCCGGGCGATCGGCCTGGCGATGGATTTCGAGTGGATGAACCGGCAGCTGTTCTATGGCCTCTACAAGCGCGTCAACGGCTACTTTCCAAACAGTGAATTCCATGCCGAAGGCGTGCCCAAGGCCGACGAGCTGGCCTTGCTCGAACCCTTGCGCGGCCAGCTCAAACCCGAAGTGTTCGGCCCGGTGCCGGTGTCGCCGAGCACCGCGCCGCCCGGCAGCCTGCGCGACAACCTGCGCCAGGCGCAGGCACTGCTGCGCGAAGCCGGTTGGACGTACCAGGACGGCGCGCTCAGGAATAGCAAGGGCGAGGCCTTTACGCTCGAGTTCCTCAACGACCAGCCGTCGCTGGTGCGCGTCGTCGGGCCGTTTCAAAAAGCGCTGGAAAAGCTCGGCATCGCACTGACCTACCGAATTGTCGATTTTTCACTCGCGAAGCAAAAAATGGACGCCTTCGATTTCGAGGTCACCACGTCGCGCGTTCCCGGCAGCACCGCACCGGGCGGCGAGCTGCTCGAACTCTTCGGCTCCAAGGCCGCAGCGACGCCGGGCTCGGCGAACATCTGGGGCATCGCCGATCCGGCGGTCGATGCGCTGCTGCAAAAAGTGGTCACGGCCAAGACCCGGCCCGAGCTTGCCAGCGCGATGCGCGCGCTCGACCGGGTGCTGACGAACGGCTACTACTCGGTGCCGCAGTATTACGGCGACGCCTTCCTGATCGGCTACCGGCCACGCCCCTTCGTGCTTCCGGCCGTGATTCCACCGTATTACCAGCCCGACACCTGGGCACTGAGCACCTGGTGGCCGTCGGCTTCCAACAAATAACGAAAATGGCCAGCTATATCCTTAAGCGCCTGCTGCTGATGATCCCGACGCTGCTCGGCGTGCTGCTGCTGACTTTCGCCATGGTGCAGTTCGTCCCGGGCGGGCCGGTCGAGCAGATGGTCGCGCAGCTGCAGGGCCGCGACTCGGGTGGCGAACGCGCGGCCAGCAGTGGGGCGGGCTATCGCGGGCGGCAGGGCGTCGATGCCGAGCGCATTGCCGAAATCAAGGCGCTGTATGGCTTCGACAAGCCGGTGCACGAGCGCTTCTTGCAAATGCTCGGCCAGTTTGCCCGCTTCGACCTGGGCACCAGCTTCTACCAGCACAAGGATGTCTGGCAGCTGGTCAAGGAAAAGCTGCCGGTCTCGGTCAGCCTGGGGCTGTGGACGTTTTTCATCAGCTATCTGATTGCCGTGCCGCTGGGTGTCGCCAAGGCGGTGCGCGCCGGATCGCGCTTCGACTTCGTGACGACGTTGATCGTTCTGGCCGGCTATGCGATACCGGGCTTCGTGCTCGGCGTGGCGCTGCTGGTGATCTTCGGCGGGCAATTGCAGTTGTTTCCGCTGCGCGGCCTGACCTCGGCGAACTGGGAAACCTTTGGCTGGGGCGCACGCATTGCCGACTACCTCTGGCACATCACGCTGCCGATCACGGCGATGGTGCTCGGCAGTTTCGCCGTGACGGCGGTGCTGACGAAAAACTCCTTCCTTGAGGAAATCAGGAAGCACTACGTGCTGACCGCCCGCGCCAAGGGCCTGAGCGAACGCCAGGTGCTATGGAAGCATGTGTTTCGCAATGCGCTCATTCCCATCGTCACCGGCTTTCCGGCGGCTTTTATCGGCGCTTTTTTCACCGGCTCGCTGCTCATCGAGACGCTGTTTTCGCTCGACGGGCTGGGACTGCTCAGCTATGAAAGCGTGATTCGCCGGGATTATCCTGTGGTGCTCGGAACGCTGTACCTGTTCACGCTGATCGGTCTGGCGACCAAGCTCATCAGCGACCTTTGCTATGTCTGGGTCGATCCGCGCGTGAAGTTCGATTGAGCATGGATATCACTTCTTCACCGGTTTCTCCGCCCTCGGTTTCACCCTCACGCCGTGCCTGGCAAAGATTCCGGCGCAATCGCTTGGGTTATTGGAGCCTGCTGCTGTTTTGCCTGCTGGTGCTGCTCAGCCTGTTCGCCGAGGTGCTGTCGAACGACAAGCCGCTGGTGGCGCGCTACAGCGGCGAGCTGTACTTTCCGCTCTTCAAGGACTATTCGGAAAAGACTTTTGGCGGCGACTTTGAAACGCCCGCCGATTACCTCGACCCGTTTATCCGGAACAAGCTGACCCAAGGCGGCAACTGGGCTGTCTATCCGCCGAACCCCTACGGGCCGCGCACCATCAATTACTTCGCCAAAGACCCGAACCCGTCGGCGCCGTCGCAAGGCAACCTGTTCGGCACCGACGACCGCGGGCGCGACCTGCTGGCGCAGTTGATCTACGGCTTTCGGCTCAGCGTGCTGTTCGGCCTGGCGCTGAAGGCGCTGGGTGTGGTCATGGGTGTCATCGCCGGCGCCGTCCAGGGGTATGCGGGCGGCAGGAC
>CAXSGT010000180.1:0-6552 GCA_964236835.1 uncultured Polaromonas sp. | reverse complement strand
CCCGAGGGGGCCGCTGCGCCTGCGGCCCGGCTTAGCCGGTTCCGCGGCCCCTGCTGGTGGAGAGATGGCGTCTCCAGGCTTGTCGCTTCGCGTACTGCGCTGCCCCCCGAGGGGGCTAATTTTCCTAGGGGCGGTCCGTCGGAAAATTGGTCCGGAACGATGCCGTCTTCAAACGTATTCATAGAACGCCTATCAGATGGACCTCGAACAATATCGGCTGTCCCGCCAGCGGATGGTTGAAGTCGAACTGAACCGCATCGCCACCCTCTTTGACCTGCCGCACCGCGCCGGCGTACCGGCCCAGGCCGTCGGGCGTCGGGAACTGCACCACGTCGCCAATGCTGTAGCGCTCGTCCGGGCTACCCAGTTCATCGAGCAGCTTGCGCGCCACCCACTGCACCAGTTCCGGGTTGCGCTCGCCGAAAGCCTCGCCCGGCGCCAGCTCGAACGTGGCGCGCGCGCCTTCGGGCAGGCCCAGCAGCCGCTGCTCGATGGCCGGCGACAGCTGGCCGCCGCCCAGGCTGAGCGTGGCGGGCTTGCCGCCGAAGGTGTCGATGAGGCTGGCGCCGCCGGCGCCGGCCATGCGGTAATGCAGTGTCAGGAACGAGCCTGGCTGGACGACGGCGGGGCTTGCGGTCGTTTTGGAAAATTCCACGGTGGACATAAGACTTTCGGGCTGGCGCGGCCGGCGACTGTTAGTAAACTGCCCTATTGTAGAAAGCGGGACCTGTCGGCGCTGCCGCTGGGCTTTGCCGTTTCCTGGTCGTCGGATTCCATTTCGCTTGCCTTTTTCCGAACTCTCTTATCCCATGCTTCTCAAAGATCTGCCCGAGGACGCCCGTCCGCGCGAAAAACTGCTGGCGCGCGGCGCCGGCGCGCTCAGCGACGCCGAGCTGCTTGCGCTGCTGCTGCGCACCGGCCTGCCGGGCAAAAATGCGCTGCAGCTGGGGCAGGAGCTGCTCGACAGCTTTGGCGGCGTCGCCGGGCTGCTGCACACTGGCGCCGAGGCGCTCAAAAGCATCAAGGGGCTGGGGCCGGCCAAGCGCGCCGAAATCGTCGCGGTGCTGGAGCTGGCGCGGCGCGCGCTGGCCGCCGAACTCAAGGAAAAGGCGCTGTTCGCCACGCCGCAGGCGGTGCGCGACTACCTGCAGCTGCAGCTCGGCAGCCGCCGGCACGAGATTTTCGCGGTGCTGTTCCTTGACTCCCAGCACCGCCTGATCGCGCTGGAAGAGCTGTTTCACGGCACGCTCACGCAAACCAGCGTCTATCCGCGCGAAGTCGTGATCCGGGCGCTGGCGCTGAACGCCGCCAGCGTGGTGCTGGCGCACAACCACCCGAGCGGCGCCGCGAAGCCGTCGCGCGCCGACGAGGTGCTGACGCAAACGCTCAAGTCGGCGCTGGCGCTGGTCGATGTGCGGGTGCTCGACCATTTCGTGGTGACAAGCACCCAGGCGGTGTCGATGGCCGAGCTGGGACTGCTTTAGCATAGGCGCCGGCGGCCTTCGCCTGCTCATACCTTCCGCCCGCCATGCCTGCGCCTTCTTCCAAACGCTCCAAAGGCGTTCCGATCCGCGACCTTAAAGACCTCAAACGTGTCGGCGAAGAGATCGAGGCGCGCCTGCGGCTCGAGCGCGAGCGGGAAACCGCCCGGCTGGCCGCCGCCGCCGCGGCCCGCGCCGAAAAAGAATTGTTCAGCCGCGCCGTCGGCCGCGTCGCGGCCTTGCCGCCGCAGCATCGGCCCGGCCACAAGGCGAGCCTGGCGCCCGCCCGGCCGGCGCCGGTCGCCGAGCAGCAGCAGCGCGACGAGCTTGCCGTGATGCGCGAGGCGCTGTCGGACGGGTTCGACGTCGAAACCTTGCTGCACACCGACGAGGCGCTGAGTTTTCGCCGCCCCGGAATGGGCCCGGACGTGTGCGCCAAGCTGCGCCGGGGCCACTGGAGCATCCAGCGCCAGCTCGACCTGCACGGCCTTCGCCGCGAGGACGCGCGCGACGCGCTGGCCGACTTTATTCGCGACGCTGGCAAGGCCGGCCTGCGCTGCGTGCGCATCGTGCATGGCAAGGGCCTGGGCTCGCCCGGCAAGTCGCCCGTGCTCAAGGGACGGGTGCAAAGCTGGCTGATTCAAAAACGCGAGGTGCTGGCCTTCGTGCAGGCCAGGCCCGCCGAGGGCGGCGCCGGCGCGCTGGTCGTGCTGCTGGCGCAGAGCTAGAGCTGACAGGCGCTAACTTGCTGGTTGCGCCGCCAACTCGGCGCCGGCATGAACATGCTTGCGCAGCCGCAGCAACGCCTGCGCTTCGCGCAGGCCGGCGCGGGCCAGGATTTCAGTGTCGGGAACGCCGGCGTCGAGCCAGCGGACGATGCACGAATTGCGCAGCGTCATCGGCCCGGCATGCGCCAGCACCGTGTGCGGATAGTGCGGCCCCAGCGTCGCGCTGATATGGCGGTTGGCCAGATGGAACAAGGCGCGCGGCGTCAGCCGGCCGGCCTTCTTGCGCGAGACGAACAGCGGCGTGTCGGCGGCCTCGGGCAAGGCCAGGGCGCGCCTTGTGGCCAGCCAGGCCAGCACGGCGGCGCCGGCTTCGTCGGGCAGGAAGACGCGCCTGCCCTGCGCGGCTCTTGCGCCGCTGAGCTCGAGCGCCACGGCCGGCTGGGCAGCGCCGCCTTCAGGGCCGTTTTGCGGAGTGGGCCAGAGCTCGGCGACGCCGTGCGCGACGCCCAGCGCGGGGTGCTGGACATCGCCCATATCGAGTCCCGCGAGTTCGGCGACCGTCAGCGCGGCCTGCGTCATCAGCCGCAAAATCGCCAGGTCGCGCACCGCCAGCCACGGCAGCTCCGGCGGCGGCTTTAGTGTCAGGTCGGGCGGCGGCGCAAGCGCTTGCAGCAAGGCGCTCCAGTCGATGGCGTGAAAAACCAGCGAATCCATCTGCTCGGTCGGCGACACCGAGGCGCCGGCATCGACCGGATTGCTTTCCAGCCAGCCTTCGGCCACGGCGAAGTCGTAAATCTTTTTCAGCACCCGAAAGTAGCGCCGCTGCGTCACGGTGCTGACATGCACCAGGCCGCGCGCCTGCGCGCGCGGGTTGAGCGCTTCGAGGTAGGCGCGCACATCGGGCGAGCGCGCCTCTTGCCAGGACAGCGACTTTTGGGACAGCAGATAGTCGCTCCAGCCGGTCCAGAGCGAATGGTAGGACGCCAGCGAACGCGGCGACAGGCCGCCCTTGCGCTGCGCGGCGCGGCAAAGCGCCCAGGCCTTGAAGACGCCCTCGGCCGTGGAAGGGACAGGCAGCTTGTTCATGGCTCCAATTATAGCAAGTCGCTACGAATTCAATAGCTAACTATGCCCGTCCAGCATGCGAAAGTGACTAATTTTCTTGCAAAAATTGCGCAAAAGAGCGAAAGCCGGCCCGTCAAGGCGCAATCAGGCCCCTGAGTTTGGGAAACGCTTGCAGCGCATTGGCCACGGTCGCAGCGGCCAGTGCTTCGGCCGGAATGCCGCGCAGCCGCGCCAGCACGCCGGCGATGCGCGGCAGTTCGCCGGGCTCGTTGCGGCCCTGGCGTTGGCCTTGCGCCCGCTGCCGCGCCGTCTTGTAGAGCCAGTGCGGCGCGATGTCCGGCGCGTCGGTTTCCAGCAGCAGCGTCTCGAGCGGCAATAGGCTTGCCAGGCGCCGGATCTGCAAGGCCGACTCGAACGTCACCGTGCCGCCGAAGCCGAGCTTCAAGCCGAGCTTGATAAATTCGCGCGCCTGTTGCACGCTGCCGTTGAAGGCGTGGCCGACCCCGCGCCAGCCGCCATCGGGTTCGAGCTCGCGCAGGTGCTTGAGCAGCCTGTCGGCGGACCGGCGCACATGCAAGACAACGGGCAGGCCGTGCTTGCGCGCCAGCAAAAGCTGCTCGCGGTAAAAATACTCCTGGCGCTCGCGCAGCGGGCTTTGCAGCAGCGCCGGCACGAAGTAGTCGAGACCGATCTCGCCGACGGCAACGAGCCGCGGGTCAGCGCGCCTGAGGGCGAGTTCGGCGTCCAGCGCCCGCAGGTCGGCGTCTTCGGCCTGCGGCACGCACAGCGGATGGATTCCCAGCGCGTAGCTGTCGCAGAACCGATGCGCCAATAGCCGCACCGCGTCGAAGTTGGACACCGCAATGGCGGGAATGACGCAGTGCGTCACGCCTTCGGCGGCGGCGCGCGAACGAACGTCGGCCAGGTCCGTCGAAAACTCGGCGGCGTCGAGATGGCAGTGCGTGTCGATCCAGATGGTCATGCTAAAAGTGTCGAATGGGGCGTGAGACGGTGACGGGTAGACAAACATTGTCATCATGAAGCGAATTGAAACCAACGAGGCACAAGTGTTACAGAAAGCTTTTTTCAAGTTTCCAGGCCAATGCAGGAATGAAAAAATCGTGATAGGGTGCATTCCCTGTTCCGTCGATTCTCACAGCAACCCTACAGGTGAACGGATGCGAAAACCCGCCCTTTACAGCAACTCCAGTCGTGCCCGCCCCGTTCAGGCCACCGAGGCCGAGTCCAGTGGCGCGAATGCCGGTACCGCGTCCCCGACAGGCGCGGTCGCGCCGATTTCACGCCGCGCCCGGCTGGCGCGTTACGCGTCGCTTCATCAGCTTCGCCTGTTGTGGTCCATGGTCGGGCTGCTGGCGCTGCTGCTGGCTTTCGGTTTTTCGTCGTCGCTGCGGCCCCCGGCCTTCAAGCTGACGCAAAAAGACATCAACGCGGCGGTGCTCAAAACCCTTGAAACCACGCCGCTTCCCTCGCCCGGCGTCAAGGCCTACGAGACCATTATTCCGTCGGTGGTGCGCGTGGTCGGCCTGAGCAAGGCCGGCAAGGACAAGGACGGCGGAGAAAACCTGGAGCGAAGCGTCGGCACCGGCGTGGTCATCACCGACAAGGGCGTGATCCTGACGAACCTGCATGTGGTGCAAAGCGCCGAAACCATCAAGCTCACTTTCGCCGACGGCACGGAATCGATGGCGACAGTCACCGGCGCGCAGCCTGAAAACGACCTCGCGGTGCTGCAGGCGCACACCATTCCCGACGACATGATCGCCGCGACGCTGCGCTCGACCGCCGACCTGGCGCCGGGCGACGAGGTGATGGCGGTCGGCTTTCCGTTCGGCATCGGGCCGTCGGCTTCGAGCGGAATCATTTCCGGGCTCAAGCGCACGTTTCGCTCGCCTGAAGGCAAGCAGCCGATCACCAATCTGATCCAGTTCGACGCCGCCGCCAACCCCGGCAACTCGGGCGGTCCGCTGGTCACGATGGAAGGCGAGGTGATCGGCATCGTGACCGCCATCTACAACCCGAACCAGCAGCGCTCTTTTGTCGGCATCGGTTTTGCCGTGCCGATCGAAAACGCCGCGTCCGCCGTCGGCATGTCGCCTTTTTAAAGCTTTTTTAAAGAAAATTATGGAATCGATCGAGCAACCAGCGCCTTTTGCCAGCGGCCACGACACCGCGCAGCTGATGGAGAAAATCCTTTACGAAGTCAAGCGGGTGGTGGTCGGACAGGACCGTTTTCTCGAACGCGTCATGGTGGCGATGCTGGCGCAGGGCCATCTGCTGGTCGAAGGCGTTCCGGGGCTGGCCAAGACGCTGACCATCAAGACGCTGGCCGACACCGTCACGGGCGAATTCAAGCGCATCCAGTTCACGCCCGACCTGGTGCCGGCCGACCTGGTGGGTACGCGCATCTACAACCAGAAAACGGGCGAATTCAGCACCTCGCTCGGGCCGGTGTTCACCAATTTGCTGCTCGCCGACGAGATCAACCGGGCGCCGGCCAAGGTGCAAAGCGCGCTGCTCGAAGTGATGCAGGAGCGGCAGGTGACGATCGCCGGCATCAGCCACAAGGTGCCCTCGCCTTTCCTGGTCATGGCGACGCAAAATCCGATCGAAACCGAAGGCACCTATCCGCTGCCCGAAGCGCAGGTCGATCGCTTTATGATGAAGGTGCTGGTCGATTACCCGACCGACGAGGAAGAATTCGTCATCGTCCAGCGCGTCACCGGCCCGGCCGTAGCGGTGTCGAGCGTCGCCACGACCGAGCAGCTCGCCGCGCTGCAGGCCGATTGCCGGCGCATTTATGTCGATCCGTCGCTGGTGCAGTACGCCGTGCGGCTGGTGTCGAGCACGCGCAATCCCGCCCGGCATGGTCTGGGCGAGCTGGAGCGCTTCATCACCTTTGGCGCCAGTCCGCGCGCGACGATCAACCTGACCGAAGGCGCGCGGGCGCTGGCGATGCTGCGCGGCCGCACCTACGCCTTGCCCGAGGACATGACCGACTTGATTCCCGACGTGTTGCGCCACCGCCTGGTGCTGTCCTACGAGGCGCTGTCGGAGGGACTGTCGGCTGACCAGGTCATCAGCAAGATCACGGCAAAAATTCCGGCGCCCGCCAAGCCGCTCGCGCATGAAAAACTCGCGGCCTAATAGAGCCCCCACGCTCCCCACTGCGTGTGGTTCGCTGCCCCCCGTGGGGGGCGCCCCGCCTGCGGCCCGAGTCTGTTGCCCCCACGCTCCGCCGCTGCGCGGGTCGCTGCCCC
>CAXSGT010000179.1:0-6686 GCA_964236835.1 uncultured Polaromonas sp. | reverse complement strand
CATCGTGGGTCCCGATGGCAAGATAAGCTTTTCCGATCTACCACCGCCGGCTGCCAGCGGCGGCAACGCCAGCGTCGCCGCGACGGCCCGCGGCGCTTTGACTGCAAGCAATACCCCCGCGGCCGGTCTGCCGTTTGAACTGCGGCAGGTCGCCGGCAAATATCCGGTGACGCTCTACACCAGCGACAACTGCGCGCCTTGCGGTTCTGGCCGCTCGCTGCTGACCACGCGCGGCGTTCCATTTGCAGAAAAAACGGTTTCCACCACCGACGACAGCCAGGCTTTAAGGCGCATCAGTGGCGATACCTCGTTGCCTTTCCTGACCATCGGCGGCCAGCAGCTAAAAGGTTTTTCCGATGCCGAGTGGTCGCAGTACCTGGACGCCGCCGGTTATCCAGCGACTTCGATTTTGCCGGCCAGCTACCGCGCACCCATGGCCGCGCCGCTGGTCGCGGCGGTGGCCGCGTCTTCCGGCGCCAGCGATGGCGCGACGGCAAATACCAGCGCCGCCGGCAAGGCGCCGGCGCCGCGCCCCGCCCGCCCCGCCGTAAAAAGCAACGACAATCCGACCGGCATCCGCTTTTAGCCGGCAGCCAGCGCGCGGAATACCGCCGGTTCTTCAGAACACCAGCGTTTTGACGCCCTCGGCGGTGCCAAGCAGGCAGACATCGGCTTTCTGCCAGGCAAACACACCCACCGTGACGACGCCGGGCCACTGGCTCACCAGCGACTCGAACGCCAGCGGTTCGGCGATCCTGAGGCCGCTAACGTCCAGGATCTGCTGCCCGTTGTCGGTGACGAGCGGCGCGCCGGCATGAAGCCGAAGGGCCACGGCGCCGCCCAGCGCTTCGAACTGGCGCGCGATTCGCCTGGCGGCCATTGGAATCACTTCGACCGGCAGCGGGAAGGCGCCCAGCGTGGCGACATACTTGGACTCGTCGGCGATGCAGACGAATTTTCGCGACTGGGCGGCGACGATTTTCTCGCGCGTCAGCGCCGCGCCGCCGCCCTTGATCATGCAGCCGGCGGTGTCGATCTCGTCGGCGCCGTCGATATACACAGCCAGTTCATCGACCTCGGTCGCGTCGCATACCCGGATGCCGAGCGCCCGCAGCCGTTCGGTCGAGGCCTGCGAGCTCGATACCGCGCCCGCAATGCGGCTTTTCACCGTTGCCAGCGCGTCGATGAATTTGTTGACGGTCGAGCCGGTCCCGACACCGATGATGGCGCCCTCCTCGACGTAATGAAGGGCTGCCTGGCCGACCAGGGTTTTGAGCTCGTCTTGGGTCATATTGGACTTTTCAGAAAAATGTCGGGCGGTGGATCGGTTTTGCGACAATCAGCGTTTGCGTCCCTCAGGCCGCGGAGCCGATTCGGACCGCAAAAAATCCACAGCCGAATTATCCAATGCCCTTCTTTCCTTACTCCCTGGCGCGCCCCTTTTTATTCGGGCTCGACGCCGAAGCCGCCCATGAGTTGACGATGGCGACATTGGCGCGAACGCAGGGAACGCCGTTGTCGGCGGCTTACTGCGCAAGCCGCGTCAGCGACCCGATCGAGCTGGCGGGACTCAAGTTTCCAAACCGCGTCGGCCTGGCCGCGGGCATGGACAAAAACGCCCGCTGCATCGACGGCTTCGCCGCCATGGGATTCGGCTTTGTCGAGGTCGGCACGGTCACGCCCAAGGCCCAGCCCGGCAACGCCAGGCCGCGCATGTTCCGCCTGCCCGAAGCCCATGCGCTGGTCAACCGCCTGGGCTTCAACAACGACGGGCTCGACGCGTTTGTCGCCAATGTGCAAAAGTCGAGCGCGCGCCGGCCGGGCGCCGGGAATGCCTTGCTGCTCGGCCTGAACATCGGCAAGAACGCCGACACGCCGATTGAAAACGCCGTGGATGACTACCTGGCCTGTCTGGACGGCGTGTATCCGCACGCCGACTACGTCACCGTCAACATCTCCAGCCCGAACACCAAAAACCTGCGCACGCTGCAAAGCGACGACGCGCTCGATGCGCTGCTGGACCGAATTGCCGAGCGCCGAGAAACGCTGGCGCGCCGGCATGGCAAGCGCGTGCCGATCTTCGTCAAGATCGCCCCCGACCTGGACGACACCCAGATCGGCCTGATCGCTGCGGCGCTCAAACGCCACGCCATGGACGGCGTCGTCGCCACCAACACGACGCTGGGCCGCGACGCCGTCAAAGGCCTGCGGCATGCGGACGAAGCCGGCGGCCTGAGCGGCGCGCCGGTGCTGGAGGCGAGCAACCACGTCATCCGGGCGCTGCGGGCGGCTCTGGGCGCAGGTTTTCCCATCATCGGCGTCGGCGGCGTCATGAGCGGCCGTGACGCCGTGTCGAAAATGCACGCCGGCGCCGATGCGGTGCAGATTTACACCGGTCTCGTCTACAAAGGCCCCGCGCTTGTCGAAGAAGCCGCGCTTGCGATAAAAAAAGGGCATTAGCGCAATAAGGACGGGCGAAAGCAGCTATTGTTTTCATAGTAATCGCTGTTTACGACGATCGCCATACAAGGTAAGAAGCTGCTGACTAAAATTCGGGCAAGCGTCCGATGGCGATCTTTGCGCCGGCTTCTTACCTTGGAGCGAGCCTGTTGCCAGCAGGCCTGACCCATCGAATCCACACCAGGAGAAGCGATATGCCCAGAGGTGACAAATCTTCCTACACCGACAAGCAAAAGCGCACCGCCGAACATATCGAGGAAGGCTATGAAAAACGTGGCGTTCCGGAAAACGAGGCCGAGCGCCGAGCCTGGGCGACAGTGAACAAGGAAACGGGCGGCGGGAAGAAATCGGGTTCGGGACGCGGCAAAACCGAAAACCATGAGCCGGCGCGTAAAGGCGGCCGCGCGGGCGGCGCATCGGCGGCGTCGCGCACGCCCGAGGAGCGTTCCGCCTCGGCCAAAAAAGGCGCCGCAACCCGCAAACGCAACGCCGAAGCCAAGTGACCATGACGGCCGTCAGACGCCAGTCGGGAAACAAGCGCTTGCCGCTCTGGTCGTGCTGGCCAGCTAGGCCGGGAGGGCGTGGCGCCAGCTCGTAAGATGGCTAATCTTTCATGCGAGCGCCATGACCGAGAAACACACGACACCCGACAAAGAACAGATCGCGTTGCTCGAACCCTTCGAGCGGCTCGATCTCGACCGAATTCACGTCGTCGCGACCGCGCGGCAGGCCGCCACCGCCTTGCAAGAGCTCGCCGGCGTCACCGCATTGGGATTCGATACCGAATCAAAACCGACGTTCGCCAAAAACGAGGCTTCCGACGGGCCGCACATCGTTCAGCTTTCAACGCTCGACCAAGCCTATATTTTCCAGCTGCACGATGCCGAATGCCGCCGCGCCGTGGGCCTGCTTCTGGCGGCGCCCGGCATCGTCAAAGCGGGCTTTGGCCTGGGCGACGACCGCCGGCGAATCGTTCACAAACTCGGCATCGACCTGCGGGGCGTGCTCGACCTCAATACCGTGTTCAAGGAGCGCGGCTGGCGAAAAGACATGGGTGTGCGCGGCGCGGTCGCTGTGCTTTTCGACAAACGTTTTATCAAGTCCAGAAAGGCTACCACCTCGAATTGGGCCAACCCTCGTCTTTCGGAAGCGCAAATCAGCTATGCGGCCAACGATGCCTATGCGGCGCTTCGGGTTTACGAAGCGCTGGGCCTGGATCAGGAAGAAACGCTGGCAACTTTACAAAAGAATTCGGCGCCTTCGCGCCCGATATACCTTGATGCATGAGCATCAGGCTCTACCCACCACTGGAGTTTCGCCATGAAATCAAAAGCGCTTGTTTGCGCCATCGCCGCCGCCTCTCTTGGAATGGCTTCCCTGTCGTTCGCGCAGGGTTATCAGGGCTACGGCAGGCCCGGCCAGGGATATGAATCACCGCGGGGCGAGCAGCGCGGGCCAATGGACAGGGATGGCCGCGATGCCGGCCCCCGCGGCCCGGATCCGCGTTATCAGCAGGACAGCCGCGATAACCGCGGTAACCGCGACGACCGCAATGGCGGCCCGCGTGGTTTTGACCGCCGCGACGCCCGCAATGACTGGCAATACGGCGCTCGCGGCCCGCAGTTTTACCGCGGCGGCCATATTCCACCTGAGTATCGCAACCGCCAGTACGTCGTGAACGACTGGCAAACGCATCGTTTGAGCCCGCCGCCGCGGGGCCAGCAGTGGGTGCAGGTGGGCGCGGACTATGCGCTCATCGCCATCGCCACGGGCGTGATCGCGCAACTGGTGCTGAACCACTAGCCGCAAGCTTGCCGGTCAATGAAGGTGCCGGGGCTTGCGGCCGCCGCCGTGGCCCGAGCCGCCCTGGGGGCCGCCGAGTCCGCGCGGCGGCTTGCCGAGCTCCATCGAGTTCGCCAGCGCGTCGAAGCGGCCCGCGAACAATTTATCGACCGCCTCGACGACTTCGCCGAGCTCCGAGCCGTCGAAATGCCGCTCCATCAGGTCGATCATGTCCTCCACCAGCAAGTCGCGCTGGACCTGCATGATCGCCGCCGGCGTCGGGCCGACAAAGTAGATGACGAAGTCGTCGCGCGCCTCGTCCTCGTCGTTGTCTTCACCTTCGTCTTCCTCGTCGAAGTCGGCGTCGTAGAAAGTGACTTCCAGCGGCGCGCCAATTTCGGCCAGGTCGTTGAGGCCCATGCACATTTCATCGAGCGCCTGGCGAAAATCCTCGTCGCCCGGCACCGTCCAGCACATCTGCAGCAAATGCTTGGGCGCGTCGAAGCGGATTCCCGGCTCTTCCTCATAGACGCTGGCGGCGCCGGCGGCCAGCGATTTGGCGCCGGCGTACTTCCACAGCGGCTTGAGCGCTTCTTGCAATTGCTCGAAGCCGACATCGGCGCGCAGCGGCACTTCGCCGTGCACATGAATTTCAAAGGGGGGGTTGTAGGAAGGCATGGAATTATCTTACCCAGTTTCCAGGCGTCGGTGGACTCGACCGCCACCGAAAAACCCCACGCTACCGTCAAAACCAAAGCCTGCCGGCGACGGTTCATACGATAAAGTCCTACCTCGGTTCGAGCAGAACCATTTTCAAATCAGGCTTTTAGCAGCATCGCCAAGGCAAACTTGAAACTTCCCGACCACCTTGTGGACCCTTCGCACGCCGCGCCGCCCGCGGCCGCGCCCCGTTTCATCGACCTTCTCAATGGCGAATCGCCCTCACGCCAATTCTTGAGCACGGCGCGGGAACTCGCTCAGGGGCTGACGGCCGAGGCGGCCAGCGTGTCGCCCAAATTTTTTTACAACACCCTGGGCTCGCTGCTCTTCGACGCCATCACGGCGCTTGACGAGTACTACCCGACGCGCACCGAGGCCGGTATTTTCAAGGCCGAGCATGCCGCCATCGCCCAGGCGCTGGCCGAAGCCGGAGCGGCGCATCCCTGCCTCATCGACCTGGGCGCCGGCAATTGCGCCAAGGCGCAGGCCTTGATTCCCCACCTTCGGCCGCGCCAGTACGTGCCGGTCGATATTTCCGCGGAGTTTTTGCGCAACGCCGCGCAGCAGGTGCAGCAGCGGTTTCCGGCGCTCGACATCGTCGGCGTCGGCATGGATTTTTCAGCCGGTCTGCGCCTGCCCGCCGCGGTCCAGCCGCGCGACCGGGTGTTTTTCTATCCAGGCTCGAGCCTCGGCAATTTTCAGCCCGACGAGGCCTTGACGTTTTTGCGGCACATGGCCGACCCGGCGCAGGGCAAGGCACGCGGCCTGCTGCTGGGAATCGACCTGGTGAAGGACGCCGGCATCCTGGAGGCGGCGTACGACGACGCGCTGGGCGTGACGGCGGCGTTCAATAAAAACCTGCTGCGCAATGTCAATGACCTGCTTGGAGCGGATTTCGACGTTCGCCAGTGGCGCCATGCGGCGCTGTTCAACGCCGGGCGGTCGCGCATTGAAATGCACCTGGAAGCGGCCTGTGACCTGACGATCGGCTGGCCCGGCCAGGCGCGACGCTTCCAGGCCGGCGAGCGCATCCACACCGAAAGCTCGTACAAATACACGCTGGAGGGCATGACGGCTTTGCTCAGGCAGGCCGGCTTCAGCCAGGTGCGGCACTGGAGCGATCCGCAGCAGTGGTTTGCGGTGTTCTGGGCTGCGGTCTGAGTGCCTGCCGAGGGAGATTCAACGCGGAGGAGACGAGGAATTACAGGGGAAAGAGGAGCAAAAACAAACCAACAATTAATTTTCTGTTTCCCTCTCCGCGTCCTCCGTGTTCTCCTCTTCTCGTCTTCTCCGCGTTGCAGGTTTTTGGCTTGACTGCATTCAAACCCGCTCGGCGACCCAAGGCTGGACCGATTTCAGCGCCGCATCCAGGTTCGTCGCGTCGGTGCCGCCGGCCATCGCCATGTCGGCCTTGCCGCCGCCCTTGCCGCCGACCTGCTGAGCGACAAAGTTGACCAGCTCGCCAGCCTTGACTTTGCCGGTGCTGTCGGGTGTCACGCCGGCGGCGATCTGCACCTTGCCGCCCTCCACCGCAGCCAACACGATGACTGCCGTTTTCAGCTTGTCCTTGAGCTTGTCCAGAGTCCCCTTCAAGGTCTTGGCGTCGGCGCCGTCGAGCCGCGCTGCCAGCACTTTCAAGCCCTTGACATCGACCGCCTGCGCCATCAGCTCGTCGCCCTGCGATGACGCGAGCCTGCCCTTGAGCGCGGCGACTTCCTTTTCCA
>CAXSGT010000178.1:0-6833 GCA_964236835.1 uncultured Polaromonas sp. | reverse complement strand
CAGCCTCCAATAGCTGCAATTTTACTTCCGAATTAATAGTTACGGGCCACTAGTTAGCTGCTATTTTAATAGCAAATTAAGTTCCACCACGACCGGGGCATGGTCGCTGGGGCGTTCGTTCTTGCGCGGCAGCTTGTCGATCACGCAGCTTGCCACCTGGGCCTTAAGCGCTTCGCTGACCAAAATATGGTCGATACGCATACCGCGATTGCGGCGGAACGCGAACTCTCGGTAATCCCACCCGGAATAGCTTTTCTCGGGCTGGTCGAACAGGCTGAAAGCATCGACCAGGCCCAAGCCGAGCAAGGCCTGGAAGTGCTGGCGTTCTTCGCTCGTGTGATGAATCGTCTCGCGCAGCCCGACCGGGTCGAACGTGTCGCGGTCGTCGGCGGTGATGTTGAAGTCGCCGACCAGCACCAGGCGCGGGTGCGCCCGCAATTCGCCTGCCAGCCAGTTGCGCAGGCCTGTCAGCCAGCTCATCTTGTAGCTGAATTTTTCGCTGCCGGGCAGCTGGCCGTTGACGAAATAAGCGTTGACAATGCGCAATTCCCCCGTGGGCGTGTCCAGTGTCGCGGCGATCACGCGCGCTTGCTCGTCGGCGAAGCCAACGATGTTTTTCACGATGTCGCGCGCCGGGGCGCGGCTCAAAATGGCAACGCCGTTATACGTTTTCTGGCCGAACACCGCGCTCTGGTAGCCCGCTGCGGCAAGCTCTTGCAATGGAAACTTGTCATCGCTGAGCTTGAGCTCCTGCAGGCACAGCGCCTCGACCGGATTGGCGGCAAGCCAGTCGAGCACCTGCGGCAGCCGCACCGTCAGCGAATTGATGTTCCAGGTCGCGATTTTCATGGTTTTAGTGCCTTTAGGCAATCAGGCCGGGCGCAAGCAGCTATTAAATATGTAGCGCCGCCAGGCCGCCCATCACGATGCCGACAGCCGCCAGCGCGAACATCGCGTATTCGAGCCACTTCTTGCGCGTCAAGAGCGCGATCGCCGCCAGCGCGATCGACACCTGCAGCACCGTCGTGGCTTGCGCCCAGCGGTGATGCTGGTGCATCTGCTCGTCGGATGACTTGTCCCAGGTAGTGGCCTGGTTTTCGAGCTTTTCGGCTTCGGTCTTGATGTCGTTTTTCTCTTTTTCGTAGCGCTCTATCTTGCCTTGATAACCGCTTCTTCTTTCTTCGGGCGCGAGGTCGCGGGCAAATTCCGCCAGCGACTGCTTGGTGCTTTTCGCCTGGAAGTAATTCCATTGGTTGGACGCCTCAGTTTTCTTGATCGAGGCGTTGTTTTTATACAGGCCGGCATTCGCCTGCGTCGCGCCGCCCATGTAGGAAAAAAGCGCGCCGATCGTCGCGATGATGGCGGTGACAACGGCGATCTGCGCAATCATCCCACCGCCCTCGTGGCTGTCGTGGCCGGCCTGCGCGGCATGTTCAAGCTCGTGGTCGTGGGGTCCGTGGACGTGAAATCCGCCTGCTGACATATTAATTTTCCTGGTGTTTGTGGTAGCTGATAAAACTGAACTTCAGCCCGCCGGACGATACCTGATCTTCACGCGCGGCTTCTGACCATTCGGCTCCAAGCGTAGGCGCGAAGACATCGCCGTCGAAGTCCTGCGCGATCTCGGTGACTTCGATACGCCGGGCAAGCGGCGCGGCCTCGGCAAAAATTTGCGCGCCGCCGATAACCCAGGCTTCTGCGGCCTGAGCACATAGCTTGAGCGCGCCGGCCAGGCTGAAGGCGGGCAGCGCGCCACCTGCGTTCCAGCCGGGCTGGCGCGTGATGACAATGTTTTCCCGGCCCGGCAGCGGGCGAAATCTCGGCGGCAGCGAATCCCAGGTCTTGCGCCCCATAATGACCGGGCAGCCGAGCGTCAGGCGCTTGAAGTGCGCCAGGTCTTCCGGCAGATGCCACGGCAGCGCGCCGCGGTTGCCGATAACGCCATTGGCGGCGCGGGCGTATATCAAGTTGATGCGCGGCAGGGCAGCGGTCATACCGCGACCGGCGCCTTGATGGCGGGGTGATGCTGGTAATCGAGAAACTCGAAATCGTCGAACTCGTAGTCGAAAATCGAAGCGGGTTTGCGCTTGATATGCAGCGTCGGATACGGCAAAGGTGCGCGGCCGAGCTGCAGCGCGACCTGCTCCTGGTGGTTGCGGTAGATGTGGCAGTCTCCGCCGGTCCAGATGAAGTCGGCGACATCGAGGTCGGTTTGCTGCGCGACCATGTGCGTGAGCAGCGCGTAGCTGGCGATGTTGAACGGCACGCCAAGAAAAATGTCGGCGCTGCGCTGGTAAAGCTGGCACGAGAGCCGGCCTTTGCCGCCCGACTCGGCGGCCGGCGCGACGTAAAACTGAAACAGCGCGTGGCACGGCATGAGCGCCATCTTGTCCAGGTCGGCGACGTTCCAGGCGCTGACGATAATGCGGCGCGAATCGGGATTGGTTTTAAGGGTCTTGATGACCTCGCTCATCTGGTCGATATGCCCGCCGCCGGGCGTCGGCCAGCTGCGCCACTGCACGCCATAGACCGGCCCCAAGTCGCCGCCCTCGCGCGCCCACTCGTCCCAGATGCTGACGCCGCGGTCTTTCAGCCAGTGGTTGTTGCCGGAGCCCGTCAGAAACCACAGAAGTTCCTGCACGATGGACTTGACGTGTACCTTTTTCGTCGTCACCAGCGGAAAGCCTTCGTTCAAGTCGAAGCGCATCTGGTAGCCGAACACGCTTGTCGTTCCCGTGCCGGTGCGGTCGGGCTTGAAGACGCCGTGCGTCGCGACATGGCTCATGAAGTCTTCATATTGGGAGCGTATGGGACGGAGCGGAAAAATTGTCGCGGCGGGCGGGGCGGCGGGCATGTCAATAGGCTCCAAACAAAACATCGAGTGCGTCCATGACGGCTTCGCTCTGCGCGCCAAGGCTGAGCACCGGCTTTTTCAGCTCAGCGGCGGTGTCAAGCATCACTTGGTTGGCGGCGATCTCGAAAAGTGGATTCAGCTTGCCCATGCACTGGGCACACAAATACGTATTGCGCATCGGCAGCACAACGCGGGTGGCAATTCGATTGATGTAATTATTTTGAACATCCATCAGATACGAAGTTTTCCTGCGCAGCACCTTGTTGGGTGCAGGTAAACATCGAAGCGGGCCATAGAGGCTGTCAAAAGCTGCGGTATTTCGCTAGCGGCAAGCCTTCTTCAGCAATGCGCGCGTTGTAAGCGTCAATCGCGCCGTTGTTGCTTTCATTCCATTGTTTCCAATAGTCGCGCTCAACCTCGTCGGCCGACAGGTTGACCGGACGCTCTGGGGAGTCAGCAGCAGCACACATTGGATTTTCAAGGGTCAAACTTAATTCATGCGCATTGTATTGTGTGCATGAATCAATCCAGCGAGTATCTGAGCGTCGCTGTCAGGGAAATTCCGCACAAGTTCCGCTGAGGTGCAATAAAAGCATGCAACACGCCTTGCCTACTCTTGGGCAGTAATACCCGACAACTTCACCAGTTCGCCGCGTGAAACCATTTCGCGCTTGATATGACCCGCAAATTCCGCAAGCCCGATGCCGCTCGGCTCGTAGCCTTTGGGCGTCAAATGTTTTTCACGAAAAGCCGGCTTGGCAATTACGCCAGCGACCGAGGCATGGATTTTTTCAAGCACCCCCCTTGGGGTGCCGGCGGGAGCCAGGAGTCCGTACCAAACGGTGACGTCCACGTCTTTATATCCGGCATCGGCGAAGGTCGGGACGTTGGGCAGCATGCCGCTGCGTTTGCCGCCGCTGACACCGAGCGCCTTTAGCCGGCCTTCTTCAATGAGCGGCTTGGCGGTAAACGCCCCGAGCCAGCCGAGCTGCACCTCTCCCGTCAGAAGCGCCGCCGCCATCTGTGGAATGCCTTTGTAGGGGACATGTAAAAGCTTGATGCCGGCGTTGTGCTCGAGCGTCTCGCTCAGCAGATGCATGGTGCTGCCGTTGCCTAGGGACGCATAGGAAAACTTCTCCGGCGCCGCTTTCGCCTTGGTCACCAGCTCGGCTATCGTTCCCGCCGGCAGGGAAGGGTGCGCCACCAATACCGTGCTGAACGTCATCAGCATCGTGACCGGGGCGAAGTCCTTGACTGGGTCGTAAGGCAGCGACTTGTACACATAGGGATTGGTGGTGATGTTGGCGTCGATCGCCAGCAGCAACGTGTTCCCGTCTGGCGGCGACTTGGCGACGGCGCCGGCGGCGAGAATCCCATTCGCGCCGGGCTTGTTTTCAACGATCACGGGCTGCTTCCAGATGTCTCCGAGTTCCTGCGCAAGCGCGCGCGCCAAGAGGTCACTGCCGCTGCCGGGCGGCAAGCCGATCACGATCCTCACGGGCCTGCCGGGCCAAGCGCTTGCAACGGCCGGCGCCTGGGCGTAAAGCATCGTCTGCGCCGACAGCGCGGCGATGAGCGCAAGAAAAAGTTTTATCGCGGGCATTCTGGGCTCCAGGCTAGTTGGTTGCGCGTACCGGCAGCACCAGATGCGAAGGATGGCTCTGGCTGTGAAAAAACGTATCGCTGCCGACTTTTTGCGGCGGGTACGCATGGGTAAAAACGAACTCGGTCAGGCTCGAGTCGCCATTGACCAGCTCCAGGCGTATCCGGCTGCCGCGCTTGAATCGGTGCGCCGCCGGCATGACCGCTATGTCATAGCGGTTGATCTCGCCTGGAATGATCGGCTCGGGACGGGTGTGCGTATGGCAGGGCGCCAAGTCGGTGCTGTGTGTCGGGTCGAGCGCCTTGTGCGAGGCGCGCAGCCATCCCTTCGATACGATCTGGTAAGAAGGATTGAGGCCCGAGGCGCGCGCTTCGGCGGCCTGCGGCAGCTGTTCGGAGAGCTTGACAATGAAGTCGGTGTCGGTTTGGCTGGTGCTGGCGTACAAGACGAGCTTGATCGGGCCGCAGATTTCAAGGTCCTCCAGCAGCGCATCGGAGGTAAAGGTGACGACAAAGCGCGCCGGGTCCGGCTTGCCGTCGGGACCGGTGCCCACCACGCCGATGCGCCAGTTCGCGTCCGGATAGGCGTAGCTGGTGCATCGCTCATCGGCTGCGGCGGCCGGCGGCAGCCCATCGGCGAGTGCGCCATCGTTGAGCGACGTGACGCTGCCGCTTTTGCCTTTGCGCAGGTAATACGTTTTGCGAACGACATCGGCTGGTGGCCATTCATCGGCGGACCTCAGCTCTTTTACGCCGGCGGCGAAGTAGCGGACCGCGGGCTGGGTTTCATAGTCGGTGGCAAGCCCCTTCAGGTAACGGTCATAGAAGGGAAGCAGGTAGCGCTCGTGAAACGCAACGCTTGAATAGTCCTGTACCGCTTCCTGCACATTTGCCGATGAAAAAACCAGCAGTTTCTTCGGCCCGCCGCTGCGCTCGAAGCCCACGATGTTGCCATTGAGGTGCAGGTCCACCTTGCGCCAGACGCCGATGGAAAAAACCGGCACCCGGATTTCATGCAGACGTTCGGCGGCGCTGCGTTCCTTCCAGAATTCGTCGTACGTCGGGTGAAGGCGAACCGCCTGCGCATAGTCCCAGTCGAGCATCCGGGACGGGCCGGCAGCGGGATACTGGTTGACCGTCCGCACCGTCCCGTTGTACCAGGCCATGCCGGGGAAGTCGCCCGGAATCCCGCCGGTATAGGCCGACGAGCGGTAGGTATCGACGTTGCCGTCGTACGGCGCCACGCAGGCCAGATGCGGCGGCGCCTGGATCGCCATGAACCATTGCATTCTTGCGTAGTACGACTGGCCTATGCCGCCGATTCTCCCATTCGACCAGGATTGCACCGCGAGCCACTCGATCACCTCGTAAAGGTCGCCCTGTTCGAGCGCGTCCATGTACCGGTACTCGCCTCCTGATCGACCGCTGCCGCGAACGTCCAGGTGCGCGAATGCGTAACCGCGATCGAGGTACCACTCGATGGGGCCGGTTTCACGCCAAAGGAAAATCGGCAGGGCGGGCGCGCCGTTGTTGTCAAAGCGATAGGGCGAGGCGGCCAGCAAGGTAGGAAAACCCGTCGTTCCCGCACCGGCTCTGGGCAGGTAAATCGCCATGGCAAGGGTGACCCCGTCCCGCATGGCGACAGTGGCGATTTGCGTCGGTGTAAGCGGTTTGGGCCCTGGCCCGTTTTCTTGGGGTTGCATCGCCGCTAGCGCCGCGTCGCGCGCTGAAAATAAGGCGCGTCGGCAGCCGCGGCCGGGCCAAAACCATTTTTTCGCGGCTGGTCGGCAAATGGGCGAAAAACGGTTTTCATCGCGTGTCTCCTAAAACTTTTAATGCCGATGCCGCGTCTGGCGCAGTGCGTTTTGGCCCCGAGTGCTGGCGATGCGCGCGTTCAAGCCTGCGCCGCCGCCAGTTCAGCATCCTTTGCGCGCGCCCACGCGACCGACGGGCGGGAATTCACCCGGTCGATATAGGCGCGAATGACGGGGGTTTCCGGCACCAGGCCGAACATCACCGTCCAGGTCAGCGCAGTTCCCCACAGCACATCGACGGCGGTGAACTTGTCGCCGAGCATGTAATCGCCCTGGGCCAGCTGGTCGGTCAAGGCTTTGAACATCGTGTCGAAGTCGCCGTACGGCGACGTGGACGGCGCGGCGGATTCGCGCTTCATCGAGCGGTCCACCACCGCGGGTTCGAAGCACGAGCCGTAGAACGCCAGCCAGCGCAGGTACGGACCGCGCAGCGCGCCGCCGATGGCCGGGGTCAGCCCGGCATCAGGGTATAGGTCGGCGAGGTACACGAAGATCGCGACCTGCTCGGTGACCAATGCGTCGCCATGCAAAATCGCCGGCACCTTGCCCATCGGGTTGATCGC
>CAXSGT010000177.1:0-6833 GCA_964236835.1 uncultured Polaromonas sp. | reverse complement strand
ATGCCGGCGACATGCGCCTTCAAGGGCACGCCGGCGTCCATCAGCGACAGGCAGCCGCCGCAAACCGACGCCATCGACGACGAGCCGTTCGATTCGGTGATCTCGCTGACGACGCGCATGGTGTAAGGGAACTCTTCTTTCGCGGGCAGCACGGCGATCAGTGCGCGCTTGGCCAGGCGGCCGTGGCCGATCTCGCGGCGTTTCGGCGAGCCGACACGGCCCGTTTCGCCGGTGGCGAACGGCGGCATGTTGTAGTGCAGCATGAAGCGGTCTTCATAGTCGCCGGAGAGCGCGTCGATGCGCTGCGCGTCGCGCTCGGTGCCCAGCGTAGTCACCACCAATGCCTGGGTTTCACCGCGCGTAAACAGCGCCGAGCCGTGGGTGCGCGGCAGCACGCCGCTCCTGATTTCAATAGCGCGCACGGTGCGCGTGTCGCGGCCGTCGATGCGCGGCTCGCCCGCCAGAATCTGGCTGCGGACGATTTTCGCTTCGATGTCGAACAGCATGCCATCGACGGCGACGCCGTCGAACTCGACGCCTTCGGCCTTGAGGCCGGTCCGGGTCCAGGCGGTCACTTCGCGCGTGGCGCGGGTGCGCGCCTGCTTGTTGCGGATCTGGTAGGCGGCGCGCAGCTTTTCCTCGGCCAGCGCGCCGACCTTGGCGATCAGCACTTCGTCCTTGGCGGGCGCTCTCCAGTCCCAGACCGGCTTGCCGGCGTCGCGAACCAAGTCATGAATCGCATTAATCGCGATATTGCCCTGCTCATGGCCAAAGACAATGGCGGCCAGCATGATTTCTTCGGACAGCTGCTTGGCCTCGGACTCGACCATCAGCACAGCCGCTTCGGTGCCGGCGACCACCAGGTCCATGGCGGAATCCTTGAGCTGCGTCTTGCCCGGGTTCAGCACATACTGGCCATCGATATACGCGACGCGGGCGGCGCCGATCGGGCCGTTGAACGGAATGCCGGAAATCGCCAGCGCCGCGCTCGACGCGATCAGCGCCGGAATGTCGCCTTCGACTTCCGGGTTGAGCGACAGCACATGGATCACGACCTGCACTTCGTTAAAGAAGCCTTCAGGAAAGAGCGGGCGGATCGGGCGGTCGATCAGGCGCGAGGTCAGGGTTTCAAATTCGCTCGGGCGGCCTTCGCGCTTGAAAAAGCTGCCGGGAATGCGCCCTGCGGCATAGGTTTTTTCAAGGTAGTCGACGGTGAGCGGAAAAAAATCCTGGCCGGGCTTGGCATCGGTTTTGGCGACCACGGTCGCCAGCACGACAGTGCCGTCCATATCGACGACGACCGCCCCGCCCGACTGCCGGGCGATCTCGCCGGTTTCCATCGTGACCTTGTGCTGGCCCCACTGGAACGATTTGCTGACTTTGTTAAAAATGCTCATGCTCTTTTTCTCCATTTATTCAAGGCACATCAGGCAGTGCCGAAAGCCCGGAGCGCCGGCTGGCCGAACACGATGCCATTCCAAAAAACGCCTGAAAATTATTCAAAATCCAAGACGGGTTTTGTGGAATGACACAGCGCGTGCCCGTTGGCCTCTAGCTCCGAAGTCGTCAATTGCGCCGAAGGCGCGACTGTTGGGGTGATGCGGTTTTTGCAGTTTTGACGTGCAAAGCGCCTGAGCTAGCAGTGAACTAACTCAGGCGCTTGTCCGGGGAAGTTAGCGATTACTTGCGCAGGCCAAGCTTGGCGATCAGCGCGACATAGCGCGCCGCGTCCTTGGACTTCAGGTAGTCCAGCAGCTTGCGGCGGCGGCTCACCATGCGCAGCAAGCCGCGGCGGCCGTGATGGTCCTTGGCGTGGGTCTTGAAGTGCGGCGTCAATTCATTGATGCGGCCGGTCAGCAGGCTGACCTGGACCTCCGGGCTGCCTGTGTCGGTTGCGGAACGGGCGTTGTCCTTGACAATTTCCGCCTTGACTGATTTTTCGATCATGGGGTTTTCCTCTGTCTTGCAAACGAGTTGCGACTGGCGAGCGACGCAGTGTTCCCACTATCGGGACTTAACCGCTTTCGTCGTGATTTCCACTCCCGGGGCCGCGACTCTCGCAAGCCGGTACCCATGAGGCGGAACTAGAAATTATAGCTCAGCGCTTCCGCGCGCCAAGCTTGCTGTCAACCTGCCGGGTGTTGACGGTTGCCTTGCCGCGGATTTTTCGCGCCCGGCCATCGTCAAAGCAGCGCCGGATAGCTGCCGCCGTCGAGCCTGATGTTCATGCCGGTCATGTAGCTCGCCTGCGCACTGCAGACAAAAGCGCAAGTCTGGCCGAACTCGCGAGCTTGTCCAAGGCGCTTGGCGGGAATGGTTTCGACCTGGCGCGCCCGGGCTTGCTCCCAGGTCAGGCCGAACCGCGCCATCTGCGCCTTCGCCATTTCGATCTGCCTGTCGGTGTCGAAGCGCTCGGGCAGCAAGTTGTTGATCGTGACGTTGAACTGCGCCACTTCGAGCAGCAGGCCCTTGAGCGCCGCCGTCAGGCCGGCCCTGGCGCCGGACGAAAGCGCCATCGACGGGCGCGGCGTTGTGACCATCGCCGACGTGATGTTGACGATCCTGCCAAAGCGCCGTTCCCGCATCCCCGGAATGACCGCGCGGACCAGCATCAGCGGCGACACCATGCTCGCGCTCAGCGCTTCAAGCCAGCTCGCCTCGCCGAGCGATTCAAAAGGAGCGGATTCCGGGCCGGCGTTGTTGGTGACCAATATGTCGGCGTCGGGGCAAGCCGCGAGCAGCGCGCCGCGGGTCGCCTCGGTCGTCACGTCGCCCGTGACCGCGCTTGTCTGGCCCGGCCAGCGCGCATTCAATTCTTCGGCGGCGGCCTCGACGCTCGCGGCGTTGCGGCCGTTGATGACGACAAACACGCCCTCGGCCAGCAACGCCTCGGCGCACGCGCGTCCCAGGCCTTTGGTCGAGGCGCAGACAATCGCGCGCCGCCCCCGTATTCCTAGGTCCATGTCAGGCGCCTGAACTTCGCTGCGAAGGCGCTGCGACCCCCGGGGCTGCGAGGTGCCACTGGGCGAATCCGCAACCGGTGTAGGTTTCGGGCACCGCCTGGTAATGAATCAGCTCGAAACCGCGGCACCGGGCGGCGCCATGCGCGGCCGCCCAGAAACGCACTTCCGAAGCGCCGTTGCCGGCGCGCGCGATCCGCCCGTCGCTTAAAAATTCGGTCAATGCCGCCGGCTCGCCCTGGGTGAAGCGCTCGATGCAGCCCCGGTCGAAGGCCTCGTCGATCTCGCCCATCGCCGGCTCGCCGACCGAATGGCTCAGGCCGCCGGTCGCCAGCAGCGCGACGCGAACAGGCGCTGCGAAACTGGCGACGGCGTCGGCGACCACCGCGCCGAACGCCAGGCAGCGCGCAATGGTCGGCACGGGATTCTGGATGGCGTTGATGACGATCGGCACGACCGCCGGCAGCGGATCGAGATCGGCCTTCCACAGCGGAATGCAAAAGGCGTGGTCGAGCCGCATGCGGTGCGACAGCGAAGGCTCGAAGTCGTGCGCAAAAGCGTATTCGGCCAGGTGCGTGCCGAGCCCGGAATGACCCCTCATCCGCGTGTGCGGATACTCCGACAGCCAGGGCTCGGGCGGGCCGTCGTGCGCTGTCCCGGCGCCGATGCAGATCGCAGGCATGTTGTCGAGAAAAAAACTCGCCCAGTGGTCGGCGCCGATGGCGACGATGACATCGGGATTCACGCTGCGTATCCGGTGTCCAAGCTCTTGAAAAGCGCTCGCCAGGCCGTTTTTTCGGCCCGGCTCGATGCTGTCCCAGTCGCGCACGATCGGCGGGGCATGGCTGGCGGCGAAAATCCCGACGATTTCAGCCATGCGCCGCCTCCAGGCTGGCGTCGGGCGCGCGCAGCGGCTGCAGGCGCCGGATGAAATCGTCGTCGGCCATGCCGATCTGGAAGCAGTAGTAGCGCAACAAAAACGGGTTCGTCAGCCGCGCGAGCGCGACGACGTCGTCACCCAGCACCGCCGCCCTGACACCCTCCGACAGCTCATACCTGGACAGCACGGCGTTTCGGTCTGCGCGGTACTCGGCGCTGAGCGAACGGTTGGTGTGCAAGTCATGAAAAAGCTTGTTCAGGAAATAGTCGATGCTTGGTTTCATATTGCCCAAATTCATTGAAGAGGCGAAAAGGCGGCGGGAAGCATGAGCTTGTTTTCCTGGCTGACGATGTCGTAGCCAGCGCCGCCTTCGGCTTCGTCGAGCTTGAAGGGAGGCCAAAGTCCGGAGACGCGAACCTTTTTGCGAATCTCCTCACGGTCCTGCAGCGACTTGTAGGGCCACAGGTGCACGAGCGAGTTCAAGGCGCCGATCGCGGTCGTCAACACCGCGGCCACCGGACTGCCGAGCGCATCGCGCATCGGCATCGCCCGCTCCCAGGCGCTCATCATCGGTTTAAGGCCGCCCTGCGGATAGACATAGGTGCGCAACTCGAAATAAGGCCCCAGCCGGCCCGGCCTCAATTCGCGCGAAAAGGACACCGGCGACAAGATTTCGGTGCGCATTCGCACCAGGCTCTCGGCGATGTTCGGCGGCCAGTCGCCGTCTCGGACGGCGCTTTCGGTCAGCCGTTGACGCTCGGCCAGGTCTTCGTATTTCCAGATTTGCACGATCTGATTGAGCGGGCCAAACTCGGTGTGAAAAGAGCCGATCAGCGCAGAGTCGCTGCGGCGCGCCAGGTAATCCCGATAAGCCAGCGCGAACTGCTCCTCGACCTTCGGAACCGTCCGGGGCTTCAAGTCATAGGTAGTCAGCTCATAGATCATGAATCGATTTTCTCCGCCGAAATCATACTCCGGCGGCAGGCCCAGAGGTTCGCTGGACTCCGCTAGGCTCGGCTTCAAATTCGGCAAGGCTCCAGCGCGGCTTGACGTCGAAGCTGTAGCCCTTGGGCGGCGGGTCGAGCGACACCAGCCCGGCCCGCAGCCGCATGCCGGCGGCCATCGCGATCATCGCGCCGTTGTCGGTGCAAAACGCCAGTTCCGGGTAATGCACCCGGATGCCGCGCCGCTGGCAGACGTCGTCGAGCTGGCGGCGCAGCAGGGCATTGGCGCCGACGCCGCCGGCCACCACCAGCCGCCCGAGCGCGGTTTGCGACAGCGCAGCCAAGGTTTTCTTCACCAGCACCTCGACGATCGCCGCCTGCGTCGAGGCGGCCAGGTCGGCTTTGCGGCTTTCCAGCTCGGGGCCCAGTTTTTTCGCCTGCGTCAGCACGGCGGTTTTCAGCCCGGCAAAGGAAAAATCGAGGTTCCCGCTGTGCAGCAGCGGCCGCGGCAGCTTGAACGCGGCGCCGTCGCCGGCCAGCGCCAGCTGCGCCAGGTGCGGCCCGCCCGGATACGGCAGGCCCAGCAGCTTGGCCGATTTGTCGAAAGCCTCGCCGGCGGCGTCGTCGATGCTCTCGCCGAGCAGCTCGTAGCCGCCGACGCGATCGACGCGCATCAGCTGGGTATGGCCGCCCGACACCAAGAGCGCGACGAAGGGAAACTCCGGCGGGTCGGCGCCGAGGAACGGCGACAGCAGATGCCCTTCGAGATGGTGCACGCCCAGCGCCGGTTTCCCAAGCGCGGCCGCCAGCGAACAGGCCACGCCCGCGCCGACCAGCAGCGCGCCCGCCAGGCCCGGCCCACGGGTGTAGGCAACGATATCGACATCGGCCAGCGCGCGCCCCGCGCCGCGCATGACTTCCTTCGTCAAGGGCAAAACGCGCCGGATATGGTCCCGGCTGGCCAGCTCGGGCACAACGCCGCCATAGGCCTGGTGCATCGCGATCTGGCTGTGCAAGGCGTGCGACAGCAGGCGCGGCGCGCCGCTTTGAGCCGCATCGACCAGCGCCACGCCGGTTTCATCGCAGCTCGACTCGATTCCTAGAACTAGCATCGGCCAAGTGTAAGGTTTGGGCCATGGCGCGAATATTGCGTCCTGCAGCGTATGCGCTCCCCACAATCCCTGCGGCTGGTCGTCATTGCACCGGATCTGCTTGCCGCCGACGAGGCCGATGCCGCCGTGCAGGCGCTGCTCGAGCGTTCACGCCAATTGCGCATCGGCCTGCTGGAAAACGGCTACAACATCGTCGCGGCGCTGCCGGCGGACACCTACCTGGGTGAGCGGCTGGGCCAGCTGCAGCCCGACATGATCATTGTCGATGCCGAAAGCGGCGCGCGCGATTCGCTCGAACACGTCGTCATGGCAACGCGCGACGAGCGCCGTCCCATCGTGCTGTTCACCAACGACGACGACACGCGCCACGTCGGCGACGCCGTGGCCGCGGGCGTCTGCGCCTATATCGTCGCCGGGCTGGAGCCGGCGCGCATCCGGCCGATCCTGGACGTGGCGATGGCGCGCTTCGAGCACGAGCAGGGGCTGCGCCGCGAGCTTGCCGATGCCAGGGGCGAGCTGAAAGACCGCAAGACCATCGAGCGCGCCAAAGGCATGCTGATGCAGCGCCAGGGCTTGAGCGAGCAGGGGGCTTTCGAAAAGCTTCGCAAGGCGGCGATGGACAAGGGCCTGCGGCTTGGCGACGTCGCGCAGCGCATGCTCGACGTCGCCGACCTGCTGAGCTAAAAAAGGCCTCCAGCCAGCGCTGACGCTTAAATGGTGCGCCGCACAATTAAAGTGCGCGGTAGGAAAAATTGCCGAACCATTCCACGCAGCACAGTCTAACTATGAATTCGATAGCAGACTTTCCTTATGCAGTATGCGAAAAACGCCTGTTTTATAAGAAATTTCTAGTTTTAAATGCGATTGGCACAACTTTTGCACTGACTTAAACGAGAAAGCTTGCACTTCAACGGCGAAGTGCAAGGCTTTTCAAGAA
>CAXSGT010000176.1:0-6887 GCA_964236835.1 uncultured Polaromonas sp. | reverse complement strand
GTTCCCAGCAGGCTGCCCAGATAGACCGTTCGCAGGTCCGGCCCGCCAAAGGTGATGCTCGCCATCCACGGCGCGATGCTGCCGTGCGCGCGCTGCATGTCCGCGGCGGTCACCGTGCCATCGGCCATTTTTTCGCGCAGCACGCGGCTGGCCTCGGGCTCGCCGTCGTCGAGCAGCACACGCTTGTCGCCCTGTGGCGTCAGGGCAATGAGCTGGTCGACCATCACCAAGGTGCACCACAGGTTGCCATGCGCATCGAACGCGATGCCGTCGGGGTAGCCGCCCAGGTGATCTGGACCGAACACTTCGCGATCGCACAGGCGCGCGCCGGCGCCGGCGCGCTCATCGAGCCGCATGCGGGTGATGTGCGGGCCGGTCGTCTCGACGATGTAGAGCCACTCTTCGCGCGCATCGAAGCGAATTTCGTTGGTGAAGTAAAAGCCGTCGGCCACCACGCGCAGGCCGCCTTCGTCCAGCACGGCGATAAAGCCGTCGCGCACCCGGCTGGCGGCGGCCGCCGTCCAGGGATTCATGCGCGTCGATACCGTCAGCCAGATGCGGTTTTTCGAGTCGCGCAGCACAAAATTGACCTTGCCGATGGGCTGCCCGTCGATGCGGTCATGCAGGGTGCGGCTATGGCCTTCGCGCGTCATCAGCTCCAGCCGGTCGGTGCCGAAATTGGAGATCAAAATGTCGCCGTTGGCGGCGAACGCCAGGCCGTTGGGCAGCGTGCCTTGCGTCAGCCTGTCCTCGAAAGCCTGGGCGCCGTCCGACAAGGTGCCGGCGCCGAAGCGGGCATCGGGCTGCTGGCCGATAAAGCGCTGCGACCCGTCGGCGCCCAGCCGGGTAACGCCGCCCCGGGCGTCCGCCGCCCACAGCGTGCCGTCGCGCTCGGCCAGGATGCATTCCGGGCGCTGCAGGCCCTGCCCGACATAGGCGATGGCGCCGCGCTCGACGGTAAAGCCGTCAAGGGGATTGGGAGAATTAATAAGGGTCATGGTCGCTGCCATTTCAAAAAACGTTTTTCAAACGCGGCCAGCAAGGCGTTGCTGGCGAAGCCGATGAGGCCGAGCAGCGCGATGCCGGCGAACAGCTCATTGGCCCGGAACGAGCGCGCCGCCAGCAAGATCGCTTGGCCCAGGCCGGGCTGCGAGGCGATCATTTCACCGACGACCGAGACGATCAGCGACACCGTGAGCGACAGCCGCATGCCGGCCAGAATGTCGGGCAGGGCATTCGGCAGGCCGACCTTCCAGACGAAAGCGGCGCGAGAAAGCTGCAGGCAGCGCGCGACCTCGGCCAGGCGCGGCTCGACGGCGGCAAAGCCGTGCACGGTTGCCAGCAGCACCGGCCACATGGCGCCGAAAGCGACCACCGACAGCACCATGTTCGGGCTCAGGCCGAAAATCGAAATCGCCAGCGGCAGCAAGGCCGACGCCGGCAGCGGACGCATGAATTCGAGCGTCGGCTGCAAATAGGCGCGCGCCGTGGCGGAAATGCCGATCAGCACGCCCAGCGCAATGCCGGCGAGCGACGCCAGCAGCCAACCCAGCGCCATTCTTTCAAACGTCGCGCCGGCATACGCCAGCAATTCGCCCTGCCCCAGGCCGTCGCGCAGGCTGGCGAGCGTCGCCTCGGGCGTCGGCAAGAACACCCGGCTGACCCAGCCGGCATGGCTGGCGAGCCACCACAGCGCCATGACGCCGAGAAACACCATCACCGAGCCGGCCCACGCCAGCGCGCCGCCGCCGGACACGCGGATCGCCCGGCCCGGCGGCGGCGCCAGCGCGGCAAGCGGATCGAGCACCGCGGGCGGCACGCTCATGCCATGGCTCCCATGCGGCGCCCGACCCAGCGCTCGATTTTCAGCGCGCAGGCGTTAATGACGTAGCCCGCCACGCCGATCCAGAACAGCCAGGCGAGCATCAAGGCCGGGTCCATGCTTTGCTGCGCGATCATCATCGCGTAGCCCATGCCGTGCGGGTTGGCGGCGACTTCGACCGTCACCGCGACCACCAGCGCCACCGCCACGCCGAGCCGCAGGGCGACGAACAGCCGGGGAATGATGGCCGGCAAAATGATTTTCAAGGCGCGCTGCGCCGGGCTCAGGCCGAGCACCTGGCTGACCTCGAACAGGCGCGGCTCGACCTGCCGCACCGCCGCCTGCGTCAGGATCAGCAACGGCCAGAAGGCGGCGAAGGCGACGATGGAAAACTCCATGCGCATCCCGAAGCCGAAGACCAGCATCGCCAGCGGAATCAGCGCCACCGACGGCACCGGCCGAAACACCTCGACCGAGAAGAACGCCAGCCGCGCGGCGCGCTGCGACAGCCCGAGCGCGATCCCCGAGGCGATGCCCAGCAGCGCCGCCAGCAGCAGGCCCAGTGCCGCCGCGCCGAGCGTGAACGCCGTCGCGCCGAGCAGCGAGCCATCGCCGGCGGCGGTGATGAAGGCGCGCAAGGCGGCGCTCGGCGGCGCAATCGCATCGCTGGCCTTGCCGGCGGTGCGCGCATACCACTCGAAGCCGCCAAGCACCATGACGGGAAACCACCACGGGCGCAGCCAGCGCAAAAGGCGCTCAGTCATGGCTTTGCTCGATAAAAGCGAACAGCTCGCGGCGCAGCCTCAAGAATTCGGGATGCTCCTTGGTCGAAAGCTGGTCGCGCGGCCGGGGTATCGGCACATCGATCATCCGCGCCAGGCTGGGGCGGCCGGGGCCTGGGTTGGCCTGCAGCGCGATCACCCGGTCGCCAAGGTAGATCGCTTCTTCCAGGTCGTGCGTGACGAACAGCACCGTCAGGCCTTCGTCCCGCACCAGCCGCGCCAGCTCGTCCTGCAGGCCCTGCCGCGTCAGCGCGTCGAGCGCGCCGAAGGGCTCGTCCATCATCAAAATTTGCGGCTTTTGCGCCAGGCAGCGCGCGATCTGCACGCGCTGCTGCATGCCGCCCGAGAGCTGCGCCGGAAACTTGTACGCATGCTTTGCCAGCCCGACCCTGGCCAGCACACCGGCGATATGCGCCGGCCGCTCGCCAGCGGGAACACCGGCGGCTTCGAGCGCCAGGCTGATGTTGCCCTCGACCGTGCGCCACGGCAGCAGCGCGCGGCCGTAGTCCTGAAAGACGAAAGCGACCTCGCGCGACGGCTGGCTGACCAGCCGCCCATCGCGGCGGACTTCGCCGGCGCTGGCTTGCAGCAGGCCGGTGGCGGCGCGCAGCAAAGTGGTTTTGCCGCAGCCGCTGGGGCCGACGATGCAGACGAATTCGCCGCGCCCGACATCGAACGACGTCGGCGAGAGGATTTCGCGCCCGCCGAGGTGGATGGCGACCCGGTCGAAGGTCAGAATGGCGTTATCTGGCATCGAATTGGAACAAAAAATGCCGTTTTCGCATGCTGGACATAGGTTTTTAGCTATTTAATCTATAGCATTCACGGCCCCCGGCTAGCGGGCGATCAGCGTCGCGATCTTGGGGTCGGCCTGCAGCATGCTCTGGTCCTTCATCATGGCGGCCCAGTAGCTGAGCTGCTTTTCGGTGACGACCGGGCCGGGCACCGAAATCTGCATCTTCGCGAGAATCTCAGGCGGCAGCTTGATGTATTTGCCGATGGCGGCGCGCACCGCGGCATCGTTTTTCGGCTGGCCCATGAACGCCGCGCCGTCGTGGATCGCTTCGCGAAACGCTTTCACCGCCGCCGGATTTTTCTGCGCCCAGTCGCGCCTGGCGGTGTAGATGACCGTCGGGTTGCCCTGCTCGAGGAAAGTCAGGTAATACGACACCACGTAACCGGCGCCGCTGTCGACGATGCGGCTCATGAACGGGTCGGCGCTGACGACGGCGTCGACCGAGCCGCTCCTGAGCAGGTCGCCGTGCTGCGGAAAGGCGACTTCGACGAAATTGACTTTTTTGTAATCGACGCCGTTGTCCTTCAGCCAGGCGCGAAACGTCACATGCAGCAAGGCGCCGAGCCCTGGAACGCCGATCTTTTTGCCGACGCAGTCCTTCGCGGCGCGAATTCCCGACCCCGCCTTGGCGACAAAACCGGCGGCGGTGTTGGTCTTGGAGGTCACCGCGCCGCCGGCGATGACCACATGGTCGAGCCCGCCATCGACCGCCTGCATGAACACCTGCGGCGTCGGGCCGCCGATCTGCAGCGAATCGGACTGGATCGCCGCCGGGATGGTCGAGTTGATCGGGATGAACTTCAGCTCGACGTCGAGATTGCGCTTGCTGAAATAGCCCTGCTCGGCGGCGACGAAGGCCGAGGTGAAGTCGGTCACCGCCGTATAGCCGACCAGGATCTTGCCGCTCTGGCTCCAGGCCGGAAGCGGCAGGGCCAGCGCGGCGGCGGCGCCGCCGAGGGCGGACAGCGCGGCGCGGCGGTTGAGGCGGGGCTTGAGATCGAAGGAATTCATGGCGTGTCTCTTTCTGGGTTGTCGGGTGAATCGGTTGCGGGATCGCAGGGCGGAAGGGAGCTGGCGGAGGAACTGGCGGAATCGGGCAGTGCGGCGCGCAGCCCGCCGACGATGAAGCGGCTCAGCAGCCCGGCGGCATGGGCATCGCCGGGAACGCTCTGGCCGAGCGACAGCCGCTCGACGCGGCTGTCGCTGATGTGATGCAGCAGGGCGCCGAGCGCGAACTGGTAGCCCCAGGCGACCTGCCCCAGCGTCGCCCGCGGCAGCGCCTGCCGCAGCGCGTCGATGAAGGCATGCGCCAGCGGGTCGAAGTAGTCGCGCAGCACGCGCTCGGTTTCGGGCTGGGAATGCTGCAGTTCGCGCGCCGCCAGCTGGGCGTAGTACGCGCCCTCGGCGCTGGCCCGCAGGCGCAGCACCGGCGCGACGAAGGCGTCGATGATGCGCGGCAGCGTCTGGTCGTCCTGCTGTCCCTTGCGGACATCGCACAGCGCCCGCAGCCGCTCTTCGAGCCTGGCGTGCCGGCGCGCGAAGATGGCATGGAACAAGGCGTGCTTCGGGCCGTAGTGGTAGCCCACCAGCGCCAGCGGCACGCCCGCCGCGTCGGCGATCTGGCGAATGCTGACTGAGTGGTAGCCGCGCTCGGCAAACAGCTTTTCCGCCGCCAGCAGGATGTCGGCCTTGCGGTCGGTACGCGCCGCCGGGACCGGGGGCCGGCGCGCCGGGCCGATGGCGGAGGTGGGCGTGGCGCGGCTGTGCATGGCGCCGACTGTACGACCGTACAAATCACTCTGCATGCGCATAAACCCTGACGCCTAGAGAAAAACCGGCGCACCGGCCTGTGGCGCCGCGCTTTGCGCAAGCGGTCAAAATGGCGGCCATGAACTCACTCGGCGGCATCCGCGTCCTCGATTTGTCCCGCGTGCTCGCGGGCCCCTGGTGCACCCAGACGCTGGCCGACCTGGGCGCCGACGTCATCAAGGTCGAGCGCCCCGGCAGCGGCGACGACACCCGCGGCTGGGGCCCGCCGTTCTTGGTCGACGACCAGGGCGCGCAAACCCACGAGGCCGCGTACTACCTGGGCGCCAACCGCAACAAGCGCTCGGTGACGTGCGACATCGCCCGGCCGGCGGGCCAGGCGCTGATCCGCGAACTGGCGGCGCGCTGCGACGTGTTCGTCGAGAATTTCAAGGTCGGCGACATGGCGCGCTACGGCCTGGACTACGACTCGCTCAAGGCGATCAATCCGCGCCTGGTGTACTGCTCGGTGACCGGCTTCGGCCAGGACGGCCCGTACGCCGAGCGCGCCGGCTACGACTATGCGATCCAGGGCATGGGCGGGCTGATGAGCGTGACCGGCGAGCGCGACGATTTGGGCGGCGGCCCGCAAAAAGTCGGCGTCGCCGTCGCCGATTTGATGACCGGCATGTACGCGGCGGTCGCGATTCTCGCGGCGCTGCGCCATGCCGAGAAAACCGGCGACGGCCAGCGGGTCGACATGGCGCTGCTCGACACACAGGTCGCCATGCTCGCCAACCTGGGCGCCAACTACCTGGTCAGTGGCGAAGTCCCCCAGCGCATGGGCAATGCGCACCAGAACATCGTTCCCTACCAGGTGTTCGAGGTCGCGCCGGCACCTGGCGGCGGCCGCGACCATATCATCCTGGCCGTCGGCAACGATACGCAATACGTCAAATTCTGCCGCGTCGCGAACATTCCCGAGCTGGGCGTGAACCCGCTGTTCGCCAAAAACCGCGACCGCGTGCTGAACCGCGACCAGCTGGTGCCGATCCTCGAAGTCGTGATGAAACTGCGCGCCAAGGCGGACTGGCTCGCCGCGCTGGAGGCGGCGCAGGTGCCGTGCGGCGCGATCAACGACCTGGCCGAGGTGTTCGCCGACCCGCAGGTCGCGGCGCGCGACATGGTCGCGCACTGGCGGCACCCGCTAAAAGACGATCTGCCTTTGGTCGCGAGCCCGATCCGCCTGAGCGCCACGCCAGTGCGAACGCCGGGGCGGGGCGGCATCGCGCCGCCGCTGCTGGGCCAGCACACCGCCGAGGTGCTGCGCGAGCTGCTGAAGTGCTCCGACGCGCGGCTGGCCGAGCTGAAAAACGGCGGCGCGATCTGATGGCCGGCGCAGCGTTGCGCGCAGGCCGGGCTCAGTCGCTCTGCTCCATCGCCTTGCGATGCCGTTCGACGAACTCCTGATAGGTGTTGATGCCGCGCAGCTGCAAAATCACGTTGCGCACCGCGGCTTCGACCAGCACGGCGATATTGCGGCCGGCTTCGACCTGGATGATCACCTTTCGCACCTCGACGCCGAGTATGTCCTGCGTCAGCGGCTCGTGCGGAATGCGCTCATAGTCGCGCTCGAGCGTTTCCCGGCGCACCAAGTGAACGATCATCTTCAGCGGCATCTTGCGGCGCACCGCCGTCTCGCCGAAGATCGCCTTGATGTCGAGCAGGCCGATGCCGCGCA
>CAXSGT010000175.1:0-6947 GCA_964236835.1 uncultured Polaromonas sp. | reverse complement strand
CCCTCGAAGAACGCGATGCCCCAGCCGTCGGCATGGTGGTCGGTGGCGCCGCCGCGCTGGGCAAAGCCGGCGAAGCTGAACGTGATGTCCGTCGGCGTGTTGCAGTTCATCCCCAGCAGCTGGCACATGGCTCAGGCGCCTTCGGCCTTGGCCGCCGCGGCTGGCGCGCGCAGCTGCGACGCCGCCGCCAGCGCGACCAGGCAGAGCGTGGCGAGCATCAAAAACGATTCGTCGAAAGCGGCCAGCCGCGCCGGGCTGGTCGCCGTGTTGGTCAGCGAATCGCCATGCGCGGCGAGCCGCCACTCGAGCACGATGCCGCACAGGCTGATGCCGATCGCGCCGCCGAGCATGCGAACGAAGCTGATGGCGCTGGCGCCCTGCGACATCAGCTCGGCGGGCAGCGGCCGCAGCGAGCCGAGATTCAGCGACGGCAGGATGAAGCCCAGCCCGATGCGGCCCAGCGTCGCCCACAGCGCCAGCAGCCAGAGCGCTGACGTCAGCTTGACGGTCAGCATCAGCGCGAACGACGCCGCCAGCAGGCTCAGCCCGACGCTGACCAGGAGCCAGGTCGGCTGCCGGTCGGCCAGCCGCCCGACGCCGGCGATCGTCACGGCCAGCACGATGCCCGCGGGCAGCAGCACGGTGCCCGCGTGCGAGGCCGACAAATTAAGGCCGAGCTGCATGTACACCGGCAGCAGATAGGTCGAGCCGAACAGCGCCGTGCCATAGATGAAGGCCACGACGCTGCCCATGGCGAACTGCCGGTGGCCGAACAGCGCCAGGTTCATCAGCGGCGCGCGGCCGCTGGCGGCCATGCGGCGCTGCCACGCCAGAAACAGCGCCAGCGCGAGCGCAAAGCCGCCCAGCAGCGCGCCCGCGGCCAGCGGGCCGCCGGCCGGGTCGCGCAGCGCGATCATGCCGTTGAGCAGGCACAGCGTGCCGACCGTGCCCAGCAGCAGGCCGCGCCAGTCGATCATCTCGCCGCGCCGGTCGGCGGCCACGCCGCCGGGCGCCGCGTCGGGCACATAGCGATACGCCAGCCAGAGCGACAGCAGGCACAGCGGCACGACCATGAAGAAGATCGAGCGCCAGCCGAACAGATCGACCAGCACGCCGCCGATGCTCGGGCCGACCGCCGGCGCCAGCACCACGCCCATGCCGAACAGTCCGCTGGCGCGGCCCTGCTCGTGCGGCGCGAAGGCGCGCATGATGATGATCGCCGGAATCGGCTGCACCACGCCGGCCGCCAACCCTTCGGCCACGCGCGCCGCCAGCACCAGGCCGAACTGGCCGGCCAGGCCGCCGGCGATGCCGCCGATCATCAAAACCAGCATGCAGCTGGCGTAGGTGCGGCGGTAGCCGTAGCGCGCCAACAGCCAGGGCGTCGTCAGCATCGACACCGTCATGGCGACCATGAAGCCCGAGCTGACCCACTGCGCCCGGCCCTGGCCGAGCGAGAAATGATGGCTCATGTCGGGAATCGCCACGTTGATGATGGTCGAGGACATGATCGACGCCATCGTGCCGACCATGACGGCCACCAGCAGCCACCAGCGGTAGCGCGCACCGAAGCGCGCCTGCAGCGCGGCCAGGGAAGATGAATCGGCTGAAGCCGCCAGCAAGGTCATAAGTGTCGCGGACCGGTGTCAGTTTCCGGCTCTTGACCGGAGCCAGCCGCTGCTCGTCCGGCTTTCGATGCGCACGCGGGCGATCGCTTCGCGCGGCTTTGTTTTTTGTTCCAGGTTGCGGGCTTCAGGCGTTTCGACGTGGCGGGTGGGCATGGTTTTCCTCAGGGGCTGGGACGTTGCTGGTATCTTGCGCCTGTCGTCCGGATTTGATTTCAAACACTACATCAATAATGAAAAATTCTATCGCCGTCCGCCGCCTGTTGCGCAGCGCCGCGCTGGCCGCGGCTGTTTTTGCCGTTTCGCCTGCCCGCGCCGATGTCAGCCTGGAGCCGCTGACGAATATTTTGCCGGTGCCCGGCAGCGCGGGGCTGGGCTTTGTCACCCGCATCGGCCCTTCGCCCTACCAGGGCGGCGGCAACCGCTACGACGTGCTACCGCTTTACCTCTACGAAGGCGAGCGCTTTTTCCTGCATGCCAACCGCGGCGGCGTCAAGCTGCTCGAAGGCGATGCGCAGCGGGTCGATGTGTTCGTCGAGCAGCGGCTCGAGGGGTTTCCCGCCGAGCGCCTGCCCGCCGCACTCATCGGCATGGCAACGCGCGATTCAGGTGTCGATCTGGGTCTGTCGTGGCGCTACCGCCAGCCCTGGGGCACCGTGCAGGCCGAGCTGCTGCACGATGCGAGCGGTGTGTCCAAGGGCAGCGAAGCCCGGCTGATCTACACCTACGACTGGCGCTCGGGGCCGTGGCTGCTGCGGCCCAGCGTCGGCCTGGCGCTGCGCGATGCGCGCCTGAACGATTATTACTACGGCGTGCGGGCCGCCGAGGCGCGGCCCGGCAGGCCCGCCTACGCGCCCGGCGCCGGTGTCAACGCCTCGGCCGGCCTGTACGGCTCGTACGACCTGACGCGGCACTGGCGCGTGCTCGCCGGCGTGTCGGCCACCTGGCTCGGCGGCAACATTCAGGACAGCCCGATCGTGCAAAAGCGCGTGCTGCCCGCGGCCTACGCCGGCGTGGCCTATGACTTCGGCGCGTCGCGCCAGCCGTCGACCGGCAGCGACTCGCCGACCTACCTCAAGCTGCTCTACGGCAAGGCGACCGACGACGGCTGCCATCTGGTCAAGATCCTCACGGCGCAGTGCCTTTCGACCGCCAAAGTCAACCCGACCAGCATCGCCGCGGTCCAGATCGGCAAGCCGTTCGCGCAGGGCGTCAACGGCTGGCCGCTCGACTTCGTCGGCTACGCCGGCCTGACGCGCCACGACGAGCGCGGACTGCAGGCCAATGGCGTTCAGTTGGACTTGTTCATGAAGGCTTTCTATTTCGGTTTTCCGTGGAGCGAACGCGTGAAGACCCGCCTCGGCCTGGGCGTCGGCATGTCGCTGGCGCAGCGCGTGCCGTACATCGAAGCCAGCAGCCAGGCCGCCAGCGGCAAATCGGGCTCGCGGCTGCTCAACTACCTCGACCCGACGCTCGACATCAGCCTGGGAGACTTGCTGGGTGCGCGCCGCTTCAAGGAAACCTATCTCGGTTTTGGCGTGTCGCACCGCTCGGGCATCTTCGGCACCTCGCGCCTGCTGGGCAATGTCAGCGGCGGCTCGAACTACCTCTACACCTATGTCGAGACGGCGCTGTGATGTTTGCTACTATGTCGATAGCAAACTATGTCCGCCCTGCTTGCGAAAAAGCCTGATTTAGCGGTGAAACCGATTTTTTAGGCGGTATCCTGCAGCTGGCGCGCGCACGGCAGGGTATGCACATTGCTCGACGCGATCACGCCGCCGCCCAGGCAGACCTCGCCTTGGTACAGCACCGCCGACTGTCCCGGCGTCACGGCCCACTGCGCTTCGGAAAAACTTATTTCGCAAGCCTCGGCCGCGGCGCTGCGCAGCTCGCACACCGCATCGTGCTGGCGGTAGCGTGTCTTGGCGGCCATCGTTCCCAGCGGCGGCGCGGCGCCCGCCACCCAGCTGCAGTCCCGCGCGGCGAGCGCCGTCGATTGCAGCCACGGGTGGCCGTGGCCCTGCACCACCCACAAGGTGTTGCTGTCCAGCTCCTTGCGCGCGACGAACCAGGGCGCGTGCTCGCCGACGCCGCGCTGGCCGCGCGCCTGCGCCGCCTTGAGTTCGGCGCCCCGGGCTTTCACGCCGCCGATGCCCAGGCCCTGGCGCTGGCCGAGCGTGTAGAACGACAGGCCGACATGCTCGCCGAGGACGCGGCCGTTGTCGTTTTTGATCGGGCCCGGCGCCCTGGCGATGTAGCGGTTCAGGAATTCGCGAAACGGCCGCTCGCCAATGAAGCAGATGCCGGTCGAGTCTTTTTTTCGGGCGTTCGGCAGGCCGATCTCGTCCGCGATGCGGCGCACCTCGGTCTTGCGCAGCTCGCCGACCGGAAACAGCGTTTTCGCCAGCTGCTCTTGGTTCAGCCGATGCAGAAAATAGCTCTGGTCCTTGGCCGGGTCTAGCCCCTTGAGCAGTTCGTGCAGCCCGGTCGCGTCGCTCCGTCGCACTCGGGCATAGTGGCCGGTGGCGATTTTTTCGGCGCCCAGGCGCATCGCATGGTCCAGGAAGGCCTTGAACTTGATTTCCGCATTGCAAAGGATGTCCGGGTTGGGTGTGCGGCCGGCCTGGTATTCGCGCAGGAACTCGGCGAACACGCGGTCTTTGTAGTCGGCGGCGAAATTGACATGCTCGATCTCGATGCCGAGCACGTCGGCGACGGCGGCGGCATCGATGAAATCGATGTTCGACGAGCAGAATTCCGAATCGTCATCGTCCTCCCAGTTCTTCATGAAGATGCCGACGATCTCGTGTCCTTGCTGCTTGAGCAGGTGCGCGGTAACGGCGGAATCGACGCCGCCGCTCAGGCCCACCACGATGCGCTGCCTGACTTGTCGCTTGTCGTTCATAGGGACGGGATTATCCCGCCAAGGCGGATTTTGTTTTCCCCCGCAGCTCAATGCGGCTGTGACCACCTGGAAGCCTGCTTCATGGCATGGGTCCCAACCTATACGATGGGGTGCGCTAAGCCTTGGACACAAGCGGAAACGCGTTCGGATTGCGTATCGACTCCACAGCCAGATCGATGTCCAGCTGCGGCCAATAAAGATGGTTTTCGCTTGGCCGCTCCACATTAGTCAGCTGGTAGATAGTTGCATTCTTGAACCACGGAAATTGCGCAAATGGAACCAGCAGCTCTTCGCCGCTGACCAGCAGCCAGAACCCGTGAGCGGAGATGTTAGTGACTTCAGCTGCCGAAGTGGTGTTGCCATGCATTTTTGATCTCCTCCATTTGAGTTTCGACCACCCGCTGCGCCTCACGAAGCTGCTTCGCTGACAAGCCTGTTTGGGTCGCCAAAGCCACGGCTGGCGTCAGCCAGAATTTGGCCTCGCCGTCGGGATGTGCGACATGCACATGTATTCGTAGCTCTTCTCGCGAAAAGAAGAACAAACGAAATTGACCATCGCGTACAACGGTTGGCGCCATAAACGCAACTTTAGCGCACGGGACAAAAACATTGGCAAGTGACTTGCTCAAAGAGCACTCAATCAGGCGTCAACCGCGTACCCGCATCAATCCGCAGGCGCAAACATCGCCTGCAATACCGACAGGGCCCGCTTCAGCGTCGCACTGTGCACTGCGCCCTCACGGCGCACCAGGCGGATTTTGTCGAGGGTGCGGATTTGATCGAGCAGGATCAGTCCTGTTTTGCCCTTGAAGGTCACCGGCACGCGAAATGCGGCGGGTCGTGAGCCTGTTGTCATCGGGGCGACTATCACAGTGCGCAAATGATTGTGCATTTCCAGCGGCGAGATCAGTACGCAGGGGCGTGTTTTCTGAATTTCACTTCCCACCGCCGGGTCCAGTTGCGCCAGCCACACCTCGCCAGTGGCAAGCTGTGCGGGCGCTGGTGTGATAGCTACCATTCGAGCGACGCATCGTCGGCGTTGGCAAACTCGGGCCATGCCAAGACGTCGCCCTCGGCCTGCGCAATGCGCTGACTGTCAGCTGCCCATCCCTCGCGAGGATTGCGCTTCAAGGGCCGGATTTCGATCACGCCGTTTTTGACTTGAAGATCAGCCTTGTCGAGCAGCCCGGTCTGCTCAAGAATCGGTTTCGGGATGAGCACCCCTTTGGAGTTGCCCATGGTGCGGATGGCGACCTGCATGGTGGTTTCCCTTTTGCAAATAAGCACAATGTTAGCACTTGCTGGCCCATGTTGATTCTGGCTAGCTATCGGAACAGATGCAGAGAAGTGGTGCCGCGTTCTTCTGAAGTAAGCGTACGAGTTCCGGATTCATGAACTCGTATTCATCAAGAATGTCGAGCACGACGATTGGCTTGCCAATCGGGAAAGTTTTGAACTTCTTCACGATCCTGTTCTTGTGGCTCCGCTCTATAACGAAAATGACATCGGCCCACTGGGTAAGATCGGGTTCAAGTGGAACCTGTTGCCGTCGGATCCGTGCTGGTGTCCTCGCACTCCAGCTCGGAAAACCGGGAAAAGACCTGCTCTGCCGTTGGACTGCGAAGCTGCTTTTAGGAACAGGCACACAGAGCGCGTCATCATGAGGCGGTGTAATGTCGGTGACACCGGCGGTAACGCCGTCCGGTGCAGGCAATTGTTAGCCTACTGTCCATAGCTTAAGCAAGTCAGTTATAAAATTAGAGAACACATTAACAACTATAGGAACGAAAATTAGAAGAAAGATCGCAGCAATTGCGCGCCTTTGCTTAGCGTAAGGAGCTGTCAAACGCCCAGAAAACTGCACTACCGGAAATAGAGCTTTCACGCGTGCTTGCAACACAATTCCGCCGCCCACGAGGGTAACGCTGATACAGGACCAACCTATCGCGTTTATCACCGTATAAGTCGTTGAACCACTGAATCCCGGAACGTATTTTTGGGTAAGGTTTAGCGTAACATTGAAGAACGAATAAACAGCAAGGCTTGCTATCAATGCAAGGGCCATCGTGACCAAATAATTATCTACATGGCGAGCAATCCAGGAGCCCGACGTCTGTTTCCCTTCAAGCTCCCGGACTAGCTCGTGGAAAATACCGGACACCGTCTTAGCGTCACTACCTGAAGCGGTTAATTCAGCAATGCGGTCGCCGCTCGCACGAAGGTCAAGTTCGCAGGTCAACGCTTCGGTTCGCGCAAAAATCTGGACCCGTGCAACGTCTTGCGGCATCGAGCCGGATATGAAAAAAGCCGGATCATCTGATCGAAATAGATCTTGCCCGTCGGACGACAGCACTTCTACTGTCCTGTCGCAGAAATACGTTTCGCGATACGTTCGATCTTCTGCAAGATTGAAT
>CAXSGT010000174.1:0-7000 GCA_964236835.1 uncultured Polaromonas sp. | reverse complement strand
GGCCGCATCCTGATGGCGCAAAGCGCGCCGACGGTGAAAAAGCTGGCGCTCGAGCTCGGCGGCAACGCGCCCTTCATCGTGTTCGACGACGCCGACGTCGATTCGGCCGTCGAGGGGGCAATGGCAAGCAAGTACCGCAACGCCGGCCAGACCTGCGTCTGCGCCAACCGCATCTATGTGCAGGAAGGCGTGTATGAGCAGTTCGTGCAGAAATTCGCCGCGAAGGTCAGGCTGCTGAGAGTCGGCAACGGCTTCGAGGACGGCGTGGCGCAGGGTCCGCTGATTGAAAATTCCGCCGTTGACAAGGTCGAGCGCCACGTTGAGGACGCGCTGGCCAAGGGCGGCAAGCTGCTGGCCGGCGGCCATCGGCTGCAGGGGCAATTCTTCGAGCCGACGGTGATTTCCGAGGCCAACGCGGGCATGCTGTGCGCCCAGGAAGAAACCTTCGGCCCGTTCGCACCGGTGTTCCGCTTCAGGCATGAGCAGGAGGCGATAGCCGCGGCCAACGACACCGAGTTCGGCCTGGCGAGCTACTTCTACAGCCGCGACATCGGCCGCATCTACCGCGTCGCCGAGGCGCTGGAATACGGCATGGTCGGCGTCAACGCCGGCGTGATCGCGACCGAGCATGTGCCGTTCGGCGGCGTCAAGCAGTCCGGCCTGGGCCGCGAGGGCTCGCGCCACGGCATGGAGGAATACCTGGAACTGAAATACCTGTGCCTGGGCGACATCGACAACTAACGCTCGAACATTGATGCGGCCAGCCGCCCGATTTCGACGCCAACAGGAATATTCCTTTCATGCAACACCAAGCTCAACGGGTCGCGCTGGTCACGGGCGCCAGCAAGGCAGCCGGCTTTGAAATCGCCCGCCAGATCGGCCGGGCCGGCGCCCGCGTGCTGCTCGGGGTCCAGGACACGGAGTTGGGAAAAAACGCCGCGCAGAAACTTCGCTGCGAAGGAATCGACGCCCATTTCATTTTGATCGATCTCCTCAGGCCAGCGACCCTGCAGGCCGCCGCGCAGGCGATCGAAGCGGATTACGGCCGGCTTGACGTGCTGGTCAACAACGCGGGCATGGGCGACATTGCCGATGGACCACCCGGCCAGGCCAGCATCGACGCCGTCCGCCGCATTTTCGAGACCAACGTTTTCGGCACCCTGGCGGTCACGCAGGCCATGCTGCCGCTGCTGCGCAGGTCGATGTCGGCAAGGATCGTCAACGTCTCCGGCGGAGCCAGCCCGCCGACGCCCGGCGGCGAGCCGAGCCTGGAATTCACATCGGTCAAGAGGTTCGGCTACAACGCCTCCAGGGCGGCGGTGAACATGCTGACGGTGCAGCTGGCCGCCGAACTGGCGGGAACGAGCATCAAGGTCGATTCGGCCGATCCCGGGTTTGCCGCCGGCGATTTAAACGGGCGCCAGGGCGGGCACACCCCGGCGCAAGGCGCCGCCGAGGCGATCCGGCTGGCGCTGCTCAGCGACGATCGCCCGACCGGCGGCCTTTTCAGCGCGCCGGACGGGAACGCGTGACCGGCCGCCGAGGCAGCGCCTATCCGGCCGGCGCGCGGCCGTAGGTATCTTCCAGGCGGACGATGTCGTCCTCGCCGAGATAGCTGCCGGACTGCACCTCGATCATCTCGAGCTCGGTGCGGCCGGGGTTGCGCAGCCGGTGTACTTCGCCGATGGGAATGTAGGTGGACTGGTTTTCGGTCAGCAGGAACGTCTCGGCGCCGCGCGTGACTTCGGCCGTGCCCTTGACCACGACCCAGTGCTCGGCGCGGTGGAAATGTTTTTGCAGGCTCAGCGATGAGCCGGGCCTCACGGCGATGCGCTTGACCTGAAAACGCTCGCCGACATCGACGCTGTCGTACCAGCCCCAGGGCCGGCCCACCTTGCGGTGCTCGGCGGCCTGCGGCGATTTCAGCCGCTCCAGCTCGGTCACGACCGATTTGACCTGCTCGGCGTGGCTCCTGGCGACCACCAGCAGCGCGTCCGGGGTGTCGATGATAAGAAGGTCGTCGGTGCCCAGCGCGACGACCGGGCGGTGCGGCGCGTGGATGAACGTGTTGCTCGCCTGCAGCGCCACGCCCTGCCCACTGATGCGGTTGCCCGCCGGGTCCGGCGGCGTCAGCTCGGCGATGGCGCTCCAGCTGCCGACATCGCTCCAGGCGCCGGCGAACGGAACGACCGCGACCTCGGCGTGGCGCTCCAGCACGGCGTAGTCGATGCTTTCGGCGCGGCAGGCCAGAAAAGCATCGGCTTGCGGCCGCGTGAACGGCGCGTCCTGCGACGCGCCCGCCATCGCTTTTTCGCAATCGGCCAGGATGTCGGGCGCATGCTGGCGCAGCGCGTTCCGCAGCGTCCCGGCCCGGCAGAGAAATATGCCGGCGTTCCAGAGCACGCCGCCCCGCAGGATCAGCGCCTGCGCGGCCCGAGCGTCGGGTTTTTCGATAAAGCGCGCGACGCCGCGGCTTCCATCATCCCGATGAGCGCCCTGCTCGATATAGCCGAAGGCGGTGCTGGGAAAGCTCGGCAGCACGCCGAAGGTGACGATGGCGCCCGCCTCGGCCGCCGCCCGGCCCCGCTCGACCATGGCGGCAAAGGCGGCCGCGTCTGGGATATGGTGATCGGCCGGGCAGAACAGCAGCAGGTCGTCGGGCTTCGCGCAAAGCGCCGCCAGCGCCATCGCCGGGGCGGTGTTGCGCCCGCCAGGCTCGAGGATGACGCGGCCAAGCGCGCCGGCGGCCTTCAGCGCATCGACGACCAGAAAGCGATGGTCTTCGGCGGCGATGCACATGACCTCCGCCGACGCGCCGCCCGGGTTCACGCAGGCGACGCGCTCGAGCGTCAGCTGCAGCAGGCTTTTGCCGTCGATCAGCGGAACGAACTGCTTCGGAAAGCTTTTGCGCGAAAGCGGCCAGAGCCGGGTGCCGGAACCGCCGCACAGGATAACGGGCGTGAGGGCAGGCCGCGGATCGAGCGGTTGAGCGACAGGGGTGGGCATATTGAAAAAATTTCTGCTTTGGTTGGCTTGCTTTGCCGGAAATTGCTGGATGCTGCCGCGAAATCGCAAACTATATTTTTAATAGCTAACTTATCAAGCTGGATAAGCGAAAAACCCTGTTTTCTTCACTATTTTGCATCACATACCACGGTATGGCCTGGGCGATGCCGTCGGCCAGGCGGTGCGTCGGCGCGTAGCCGAGCAGCCTTTTGGCCTTGCCGATGTCGGCCTGGCTGTGGCGCACGTCGCCGGCGCGATGGTCGCGGTACGACGCCTGCACCTCGGCGCCGACGCCGTAAGCGGCCAGGTTGCTGCGCAGCAGGCCGAACAGTTCGTTGAGCGTGGTGCGGTCGCCGACGGCCACGTTATAGACCTGATTCAGCGGCAAGGAAGTGCCCTCGCCGCTGCCGTCTTCCGAGGACGAATCAGCCACGGTCGCGGCGAGCAAATTGGCCTGCACCGCGTTCGCGACGAAGCAGAAGTCGCGGCTGGTTTCGCCGTCGCCATTGATCTGCACCGTCTCGCCCCTAAGCAAGGCCGCGGTCCATTTCGGGACAACCGCCGCGTAGGCGCCCTCCGGGTCCTGCCGCGGGCCGAACACGTTGAAATAGCGCAGGCCGATGGTGTCGAAGCCGTAGCAGCGGGCGAACACGTCGGCATACAGCTCATTGACGTATTTGGTCACGGCGTAGGGGCTCAAGGGCTTGCCGATCGTGTCCTCGACCTTGGGCAGGCCGGGATGATCGCCATAGGTCGAGCTGCTGGCGGCGTAGGTGAAGCTTTTGACCCTGGCGTCGCGCGCGGCGACCAGCATGTTCAGGAAACCGGTGGTGTTCACCGCGTGGGTGGCGAGCGGGTCTTCCAGGCTGCGCGGCACGCTGCCCAGCGCCGCCTGGTGCAGGACGTGATCGACGCCGTCGCAGGCCGCCCGGCAGTCGGCCAGCGAGCGGATGTCGCCCTCGATAAAGCGAAAGCCCGCCCATTGCGCTGGCGTGACGAGCGTCCGAACTTCGTCGAGGTTGCGCCGGTGGCCGGTGGCGAAATTGTCCAGGCCCAGCACGCGCTGGCCGAGCCGGAGCAGCGCTTCGAGCAGGTTGCTGCCGATGAAGCCGGCCGCGCCGGTGACGAGCCAGGCGCGGGGCTCGCTGGCCAGACGGTCTTGAAGTACGGCAAAGGACGTGGGCATGGGTGAGAAAGGTTTGCCCTGACATGGCAGCGTTCGTTCCGGGCAGTCGGGCTGGGGAAAAATTTCCTTATGCTACATGACGCCTGAAGGTGCTTGCGGACAGCAGGTAATTTCTGTCGCACCATGGCATTAAACCTATTGGCCAGCACCGTTGCCTGGCGCTCCGAATTTCTGGTTCACGGTGGAACGAATGTCGCCAGGTACTCCGCGACCATGTCAAGCTCGTCAACTGAAAGGCCTTGCGCAGCCGAGGTCATGGTGCCATCCAGATCGGCGCGTGTAGCCGCCTTGAACTGCTTGAGCTGCTCCAGCAGGTAAGGCTTGTGCTGCCCGGCCAAGCCGGGAATGTGTTGCTGCCCGACCAGCGTGGGCTTATGGCAGGCAACGCAATTGTTCTTTTCGGTGACAGCCTGGCCGCGCACGCCGATATCGCCCTCAGGCTTGCGGGTTGGGGGCGTCAATTTTTTCGCCGAGAAATATTGCGCCAGGTCGCTAAGGTCGGCATTGGTCAGTTTCTCGGCAAACGGGGTCATCTGTTCGTTCTTGCGCCGACCTTCGCGAAACATGAACAGCGCCATGGTGAGGAACTGGCGCGGCTGGCCGGCCAGCGAAGGAATTGTGGGAATGAGCGAGTTGCCGTCGATACCATGGCATGCGGCGCACACCTGCGATTTGACGCGCCCTTCCTCCAGGCCCGCATGAACGCAGGTGGCCGGCCCAGCAAGCGCAAAAACGGCGGCCATTTTCAGGACCGCCGTTTTGCGCCCCCGCCGCGCGGTCGATAAGCCCGTGCGGAGGCTAGAACTCATACCGCGTTCTTGCCGTAGCTAACCCGGTAGACCACGCCGTTGTAATCGTCGGAAAACAGGATCGAGCCGTCCTTCATCTGCAAAATATCCGTTGGCCGGCCCCACATGGGCGGGTCGCCCCGCTCGTTTTCAAGGAAGCCGTCGACAAACGCATGTTTCGTGGCCTTGCCCTTGGCATCAACCGTTACTCGGATCAGGTTGTAGCCCTGTTTGGGTTCGCGGTTCCACGATCCATGCTGGGCGATCAGCATGCTGTTTTTGTACTCTTTCGGAAACATGTTGCCGGTATAGAACTTCATGCCCAGCGGTGCGATGTGGGCGCCGAGCTTTAGGGTTGGTGGCATGAACTCGCCGCAGGAGCGGTTGCCCCCGTACATTGGGTCAGGCACGTCGCCCTGATGGCAAAAAGGAAATCCGAAATGCTGACCTTTGGTTTTGACCATATTGAGCGAGTCGCTCGGCAAATCGGTGCCCATCCAGTCGCGGGCATTTTCCGTAAACCAGAGCTGTTTGGAAATCGGGTGAAACGCCATGCCAACGCTGTTGCGCACGCCTTGGGCATAGCTTTCCATCTTGCCGCTCTTGATATCGACCCGCAGGATCGAAGCCTGGTTGTAGGTTGGCATGACGATGTTGATAGGCGAACCGATGTTGAAGTACAGCTTGCCGTCGGGGCCCATCACGAGGTATTTCCAGAAATGGCTTGTCTGCGTGGTTGGGTCGAGATTGTCGATCACCACCTTGCCTTCGCCTGGGTTGTCGAGTTTGTTCTCGATGTCGTCGTAACGCGTGATGCGATGGCGCTCTGCCACATACAGCGTGCCCTTGTCGAAAACAAGGCCGTTGGGTGAGTTCAGGCCCTTGAAAAGGGTTTTTACTTCACGTTTGCCGCCGCTGTTGACGACGGCGTAAACGCTGGACAGAGCACGGTTTCCAACGAACACCGTGCCGTTGTCGCCGAGCGCCAGGGAACGCGCATCGGGCATGCCATCAGCCCATATCTCGACTTTGAAACCAGCGGGAACCGTCAGCTTGTTGATCGGCAATTCACTTCCTGGACGGCCGGTGGCGAGGAAGAAGTAAGGATGGAGTGTGGATTTTTCCAGTTCGGCTGGAATACCCTGCTTCCAGGTCGGTGGCGCGGCAGCCGCTGGCGCCGGTGTCGGCACCGGCGCCGATGCCGGCGCCTGTGCGAACGACGCTCCGGCAAGTGTTGCCAGGATAGCCGCGATCATAATTTTCTGAGTATGCATAGTTTGTCTTCCTCCAAGAGTGTTTGCCCATCGCAAGTCAAGGCATGCGTCCAGCAAATACAGGTTATCAGCTATGTAACAGATTGGCAATTCTGAAATGTTTTAAGGTGTGGGCACTTTTTTTGGCATTGGTTTTCAGCGTACGAATTACAAATCCTTATTGTCCTCGGGCATGATTTCTTTGCCATCCACGTCAGGGTAGCAGGCATAGGCCCAATTCCCGGTTGGGGTAATGAGTAGCGCAAAGCGTCCAGGAAAGACTTGCACTTTTACCTCGCCCGCTAGTCGTTTGCCTGACCGCGATCCTGTAGAGAAGTTTCAAACGCATCGATGACGGCACTGCATCGAGCCCCACCATCATTTAAGATCAGCCGCCACGCGGGTGTAGTTCAATGGCAGAACGGCAGCTTCCCAAGCTTCATACGAGGGTTCGATTCCCTTCACCCGCTCCAGACCATCGCCAGCCGCTACCCCATCTTTTTAGCGTCGCTCAAGCTGCCGGCCCCGGACTGTGCAACTTCAAGGAAGCTTCGATGCGCCTCTTGCTGGTCGAAGACGACGCGCTGATCGGCGAAGCCGTCTTGCAGGCGCTGCGCGCCGAGCATTACGCCGTGGACTGGGTGCGCGACGGACACATGGCCAACGCGGCCCTGCGCAGCGAACAATACGACCTGGTGCTGCTCGACCTCGGCTTGCCCAAGACAAGCGGACTTGAGGTGCTGCGCGCGCTGCGCGCCAGGCGCAAC
>CAXSGT010000173.1:0-7004 GCA_964236835.1 uncultured Polaromonas sp. | reverse complement strand
CTCGAAGCGCTGGTAGCTAAAACCGGCATTACGCCGTATTTCGGTCGCGACGCGAAACTCAAGACCACTGTCAAGCTGCGCGTCATCGGACGCCAGCAGCAACTGCTGCGCCTGGATTTTGAAAACACGCCTGAAAATGAAGTGCTGGCGTCGCAGTCGGCGACGTTTGAAAAGTTGTATTTCCAGCATGATGCGGTGCTGTTCTCCGACTATGGAAAAGGCGGCCTAGCGCATATCGTGTCGATGATCGCCCAGGCACGCGCCGCGGGCAAGGCGGTTCTGGTCGATCCAAAAGGAACGGATTTTGAACGCTACAAAAACGCCAGCGTCATCACCCCGAACCGTGCCGAGTTGGAGCAAGTCATTGGCCACTGGAGCGATGAATCGGATTTAAGGGCCAAAGTGCATAAGCTGCGTACTTTGCTCAATCTGCAAGCCGTGCTTGTGACACGTAGCGAGGAAGGCATGACGCTGTTCGATGCCCAAGGCGAACTGGATGTGCCGGCGCTGGCCAGAGAGGTTTTCGACGTGACCGGCGCTGGCGACACCGTGATCGCGACGCTCGCCACCATGGTCGCCGCGGGAATGAGTATGCGGCAGGCCGTCCCCATCGCCAACCGCGCCGGCGGCATCGTGGTCGGCAAATTCGGCACGGCCACGGTTAATTTTGGCGAACTGTTCGCGGCGCATTGATATCCCAAGGCATTTCAAATGAAAATCGTAATTACCGGCGCCGCTGGTTTTATCGGCAGCAATCTGGTTAAAGCGCTCAACGACCGTGGAATCGACGACATTATCGCCGTCGATGACCTGACGCAAGGCGATAAATTCCGCAACTTGGCTGATCTGAAAATTGCCGAGTATGTCGATATGGACGATTTTTACGAATCGTTCGCAAGTGGCGCTTTCGGCCGAATCGAAGCCGTATTCCATGAAGGAGCCTGCAGCGACACCATGGAGCCCGATGGCAAATACATGATGGCCAACAACTATACGCTGTCGTGCGCACTGTTTCGGGCTTGCCAAAGCCAGGGCACGCGCCTGCTGTATGCTTCGTCCGCCGCGACTTACGGCGGAGCCGATGCTTTTAAAGAATCGCCTGAATTCGAGAAACCGCTCAATGTGTACGGCTACTCCAAACTTCTGTTTGACCAGCGCCTGCGCCGGGGGCTTGGCGCCTGTTTTGAAAATACGCGGACGCAGGTCGTGGGCTTTCGCTATTTCAATGTTTACGGTCCACGCGAGCAGCACAAGGGCCGCATGGCCAGTGTGGCATTTCACCAGTTCCACCAGTATCAGTCCGAGAGCAAGGTCAAGCTGTTTGGCGAATACGGCGGTTATGCGCCCGGCGCGCAAATGCGCGACTTTGTCTTCATCGACGATGTGGTGGCGGTCAAACTCTGGTTTTTTGACCATCCGGAAAAATCCGGCTTGTATAACCTCGGCACTGGCCGGGCGCAGCCCTTTAACGATGTCGCCCTTGCCGTGGTGAACGCCTTGCGCCAAGGCCGGGATGCTGGGCCGCTGAGTCTTGCAGATGCGGTGAGCGCCGGTGTGATCGAGTACATCGAATTTCCCGCTGCGCTGGCCGGCAAATACCAAAGTTACACGCAGGCCGACCTGGGCGCGTTGCGCGCCGCGGGTTGCCCGCATGCATTTGCCGATGTACGCACGGGCGTGTCGAGCTATATGCAAACCCTCAAAAGCCATGCAGGCTAGAATTTTCCTATCGAAAGCCCAAGTGACGCAATTCCTGGCGTGCAACTACGCCGTTTTAGCTACTTTTCAAAGGTGCCCGTATGTTTAATAAATTTTTGACATTTTTAGCTTCCATGTCGATGTTCGCGGCCCTTGCCGCCGTCGATGTCAATAACGCCACAGAAGCCGAGCTTGACGGACTCAAGGGCATTGGCCCTGTCACCACACGGCTGATTGTCGCTGAGCGCAAAAAAGCCGAATTCAAAAACTGGGGCGATTTCATTGCCCGCGTGAAGGGTGTCGGTAAAAAGACCGCCGCAAAGTTTTCCGCTGAGGGCTTAACCGTCAACGGAGCAAGTTACCAAGGCTCGAGCGCTACGCAAGCGAAGGAAAATACTAAAAAATGACGCAGGAAAGATCGTTAAGACCATTCCCGAAAAGCGCGCGATGCCGCCATCGTTATGAAAGACGTGGCAAAAGAAATGGCGGTCAAAACCAAGGATGCGGTAGAGCAGACCGTAAAAGACGTCAAAGGCGCCGTGACACCGAAGAGCGACAGCACGGCGGCCACCGGCGCCAGCAGAAAATAAGCCGGACTACCTCATTAAAAAAACCCGCCGCTGGCGGGTTTTTTGTTGCAACACGGCAAACCGCGTCGCTCAACCCATATGCAATCCACCGTTAAGTGAAAAATCCGCACCCGTCGCATAACCGCCTTCTTCGGAAGCAATCCAGGAAATGATGGAAGCAATTTCCTCCGGCTTGCCAAGCCGTTTGGCAGGCACACCGGCGACAATTTTCTCCAATACTTCGGGACGAATCGCCTTGACCATATCAGTGCCGATATAGCCGGGACTGACTGTATTGACCGTCACACCTTTGCTGGCCACCTCCTGCGCCAGCGCCATCGTAAAACCGTGCAGGCCGGCTTTGGCGGTGGAGTAGTTCACCTGGCCGAACTGGCCCTTTTGGCCATTGACCGATGAAATATTGACAATACGCCCGAAGCCCGTTTCGATCATGCCTTCGATGACCTGCTTGGTCACGTTGAACATGCTGTTCAGGTTGGTGGAAATCACCGCATCCCAGTCGGCCTTGCTCATCTTGCGAAACTGCCCGTCGCGGGTAATGCCGGCGTTGTTGACCAGCACGCTGACGGCACCGTGCTCGGCTTTCACCTTCTCGAACGCCGCCACCGTCGAATCCCAGTCGCCGACGTTACCGACCGACGCATAGAAATCATGCCCCAGCGCCTTTTGCTCATTGAGCCATTTCGTGAAGTCGCGGGTTGGGCCGCACCCGGCGATGACCTTAAAGCCGTCCTTGGACAAGCGCTGGCAAATAGCGGTTCCGATACCGCCCATGCCACCCGTCACATACGCTACTTTGTTATTCATGCTATCTCCTTGATTTATTAAAATTTTTCTAAAACCCAAAAAGCTATTGATTCAATAGCACCTTTCACTCGGCTGACAAGCGCAAGACCATCGCTTACCCAATATTCAGCGCTCAAGCGTGAGGGCAACCCCCATGCCGCCGCCGATACACAGGCTGGCAATGCCTTTCTTCGCGTCGCGGCGCATCATTTCATAGAGCAGCGTGACCAGAATACGGCAGCCGGAGGCGCCGATCGGATGGCCGATCGCAATCGCACCGCCGTTGACGTTGACCTTGGCTGTATCCCAGCCCATTTCCTGGTTCACCGCGCACGCCTGGGCGGCAAAGGCTTCGTTAATTTCCAACAGGTCAACGTCTTGCGCCCTCCAGCCAGCGCGCTCAAGCGCCTTGGTCGATGCCGGGACCGGACCCATTCCCATGTAAGCCGGATCCAGCCCCGCGGTAGCGTAGCTGACGATACGCGCCAGTGGCGTCAAGCCCAGACTGGCGGCCTTCTGAGCCGTCGTGACCATGACCGCGGCGGCGCCGTCGTTCAGGCCGGAGGCGTTGCCCGCGGTGACGCCTCCGGTTTTGTCGAACGCGGGGCGCAAGCCAGACAGGCCTTCGGCGCTGGTTTTTCGGTTAATGAACTCATCGGTCGCGAAGACCAGCGGATCGCCTTTTTTCTGTGCAATCGAAATTGGTACGATCTCGTCGGCGAATCGGCCCGCGTCCTGCGCCGCAGCGGCCTTGGTTTGGCTGGCGAGCGCCAGCGCATCCTGGGCTTCGCGACTGACGTGGTATTTTTTTGCGACGTTTTCGGCCGTGATGCCCATGTGATACTGGTTATAGACGTCCCACAGGCCATCGACAATCATCGTATCGACCATTTTCCAGTCGCCCATGCGCTGGCCGTCGCGGGAGCCGTTCAAGACATGCGGCGAAGCGCTCATGTTTTCCTGGCCGCCGGCGATCACGATGTCACTGTCGCCGGTGCCGACCGACTGCGCCGCCAGCATGACGGCCTTGAGTCCTGAGCCGCAGACCGCATTGATCGTCATGCCTGGCACACCGTACGGCAAGCCGGCTTTGAGCAATGCCTGGCGCGCCGGATTTTGCCCGACGCCCGCCGTCAACACCTGGCCCATGATGACCTCGCCGATTTGCTCGGCGCCGAGTCCAGAGCGCGCCAGCACTGCCTTGATGACGGCGGCGCCCAATTCGGTGGCGGGAACCTTGGCCAGCGATCCGCCGAATTTGCCAACCGCGGTCCGCCCCGCCGCGACGATAACGATTTCTTGCACGATGTGTCTCCTTTTGAAGTTTTTAAAATATTCGCCGCCGCTATTGAGCGGCAATTTTCAGGCTTTGGCTTTTACATAGCGTCCCGGCGCCGGTTCTATCGCCTTGTAGTGGCGGCTGCCATAGTCCTTGGGCGCCGCGACCTGCCCTCCGGCATGGCCTTGGAGCCAGCCGGACCAGTCGGTCCACCAACTGCCTGGATGCTCAGTCGCACCTTGCAGCCACTCTGCCTGCGTGGCGGGAAACTTGGCGTCAGTGGATTTGGCGCCCGGCAGCTTGTCGTTGGTCCAGTAGCTGCGCTTTTTGTTGGCCGGCGGATTGATCACGCCGGCGATATGACCCGACGCGCCCATCACGAAGCGTTTTTTGCCGGGAAGAATCTGCGTGGAAGCATAAGCTCCGGCGATCGGCACGATATGGTCTTCGCGCGAACCGTAAATATAGACCGGCATGTCAAGCGTGCCAAAATCGACCTTCTCGCCGCAAACAACCATTTTTCCGGGCTTGGCCAGGTTGTTCTCGAAATAGGTGTTGCGCAAGTACCAGGCATAAAAAGGCCCTGGCAGATTGGTCGAATCGTTGTTCCAGTAAAGCAGGTCGAACGGCGGCGGCGTTTCACCCTTGAGGTAATTGCCAACGACGTAATTCCAGACCAGGTCGTTCGGGCGCAAAAAGCTGAAGGTCGCCGCCAGGTCGCCGCCCTTGAGCAAACCGCCCTTGCCCATCTCGGCCTCGCGGTATTTCACCGAGCTTTCGTCGATAAAGATATCCAGGATGCCGGTGTCGGTGAAGTCGAGCATCGACGTCAGCAGCGTAACGCTTGCGACCGGCTTTTCGCCGCGTGCCGCGAGCACCGCCAGCGCGGTTTCGAGTATCGTTCCGCCGACGCAAAAACCGAGCGCGTTGATGCTGTCGGCGCCGCTGATGTCGCGCACCACCTCGATCGCCTTGATGGCCGCATGCTCGATATAGTCGTCCCAGGTCTTGTCGCTCATCGACTGATCAGGGTTGCGCCAGCTCAGCACAAACGTATGGTGGCCTTGCGCGACGGCATACCTGATCATTGAATTTCCTGGCTGCAAATCCAGGATGTAGAACTTGTTGATGCAAGGCGGCACCATGAGGAAAGGCTTTTCATATACCTTGTCCGTCAGCGGCTTGTATTCGAGAAGCTGGAAGAATTCGTTTTCAAACACCACCGCGCCTTCGGTCACGGCGACGTTTTTACCGACTTCAAAAACGCTTTCATCGGTCATCGACACATGGCCCTGCTTCAAGTCGTGCAGGACATTCGCCAGCCCCTTGGCGATGCTCTCCCCATGGGTCTCTATCGCTTTTTTCTGCGCTTCGGCGTTAAGCGCCAGGAAATTGCTTGGCGCCGAAGCGGCCATCCATTGCTCGACCGCAAAGCGCAGGCGCGCCTTGGTTTTGGCATCGCTTTGCACCGCCTCGGCCAGCCCCATCAGGGTGTCGGCGTTGAGCTGGTAGGCCGAGGTCAAAAATTTCGTGACCGGACTGGCTTGCCAGGCCGGATCGGCGAACCGGCGATCCACCGCCTTCGACGCCGACTCGCCCGCCCGCAAGCCCTGGTTCCACAACGCGCAAGCGCCCTTAAGGTAGTCCTGCTGCAACTGCGCCAGCTTGGCGGGATCGAAACGTATCGATGGCTGGGCCAAGCCCAGGGGCTGGAGCGCGGTCATGTTCATCTGAGGAAACCCAGCTGTCGGTGCGCCGCCGAAAACGCTCATGGCCTGTTTGAAACCCGCACCCAAGGTTTCCTGAATTTGTCGCGCCGCCGGGCTCAAGTTGAGTTCAGAATTCATCGTGGTCTCCTCAATCGGGTGGTGATCTTGCCGCTTTGCCGCACTCGCCGCAATATCGTGGATTAGTTTTATATTTTGCCAAAGATCGAAAGTCTTATGTATTTGATTGTCATTGCCTGGATGTACGTCGTACTCATGATGAGCGTCGCCGAAGCTACCAATAGCAACGGCAGCGTGCTCGGCGCGCTGGTCACTTTCGCGCTCTATGGCGCGGGGCCGGTGGCATTGGTGGTGTACCTCATGCGCGCGCCGGCTCGCAGCAAGGCGATCAAGCGGCGCGACGCCCTGGCGCACGCGCGGCGAACCCACCTCGGCGAGCCCGGCAGCGCAGTCCCGGCAACGCTTTCAGTCGAGCCAGACGCAGGCGGCCATCCTTCCGGTAGTGCCAGAGCCATTTCCTGCGCTACCACCGCTACCGTCGCCACCCCCGCCGCCGGTCCCGCCGCGGACGGCGGCATCGCGCCGGTGCGAAAAGAACCGTGAGACATTGCCTACCGTGCACCAGGGCGCGGTGCCGTCGTTGCCGTATATCCGGTCAATGCCCAGTGCCCGCAGACGAAGACGGGCCAACGCAGGCAGATCGGCCAGGTACTTTCCCTGCCCGATAGCAACAAAAAAACAGGCGGCTTCAGGCTGCACCGCTTCAAAAGCCGCCTTCACTTCGGCGCCCACTTCAAATGCGCTTGGACCGATGCAGGGGCCGAGCCATGCTATTGTTTTACTAGCTAGATATGCCCGTCCCGCTTGCGCAAGAGCGCTAAAAGATGCATAAACCGACTCTAGAACGCCTTGTCCGCTGCTGCC
>CAXSGT010000172.1:0-7055 GCA_964236835.1 uncultured Polaromonas sp. | reverse complement strand
ACAGTCCACCGTTGGCGCGACCGCCTACGTCACCCTCGAACCCTGCTCCCACCACGGCCGCACCGGCCCCTGCTGCGAGGCGCTGATCGCCGCCGGCGTCAAAAAAGTCGTCGCTTCGATCGCCGACCCGAATCCGCTGGTCTCGGGCCAAGGCTTCGAGCGGCTGCGCGCCGCCGGCGTCGAAGTCGAAATCGGCCCGGGCGCCGCCGAATCACGCGAACTCAATATCGGTTTTTTCAGCCGCATGGTTCGCAAAACCCCTTGGGTGCGAATGAAAATCGCGGCGTCGCTCGACGGCGCCACGGCGCTTGAGAACGGCCAGAGCCAGTGGATCACCTCGCCTGAAGCCCGCGCCGACGGCCACGCCTGGCGCGCCCGCGCCTGCGCCGTGCTGACCGGCATCGGCACCGTGCTCGAAGACAATCCGCGCCTCGACGCCCGGGGGGTGAACACGCCCCGCCAGCCGCACCTGGCGGTGGTGGACAGCCGGCTTGAAACGCCGCTCGACGCTCATCTTTTCATAGCTGGCCGCGCCCTGTACATCTACGCGGCGGCGCAGAATGATGCAAAAAAAGCAGCGCTTGAAGCGCGCGGCGCCACGGTGATTCATCTGCCCGATGGCAACGGCAAAGTGGACCTCGCCGCGATGCTGCAAGACCTGGCGCGCCGCGAGGTCAACGAGCTGCATGTCGAGGCCGGTGGCAAACTCAATGGCTCGCTGATCCGCGCCGGGCTGGTCGATGAGTTTTTGGTTTACCTCGCACCAAAGCTGGTTGGCCAAGGCCGGGGCATGGCGTCGTTCGGGCCTTTGTCCGATTTGTCCCAAGCACTTTCTCTTGAATTCAAGTCTACGCAAATGCTGGGGCCGGACTTGCGCATCGTTGCCCGCATCCCGCGACGCGACCAGTTTTAGGCTCCGCAGGTCAAGCCAGGAAATCCGCTAGCCGCTGCCCGCGTCGTAGTCCATCGACCTGGGCAAAATAAATGTCCAGTGTGAGCAAACCTGCGCCGTGCTCAAGCACACTGGCTGCGATCCAGAGGTCATTGCTGGGGATGGGGCGCCCCTTGCGGCGCAAAGCGGCAAAGATCAGCGCGTAGTTGTCCGCAGTGGTCTCACCGCAAACCACCGTGCGCACTCGGGGTGATCGCATAAATAAAGCCAATTCCTCGCGATTTCGGGCTTCGCGCGTGCCGGCTGCAAAGCCCGCCAGCAATTCACCCAGCACTGTGGCGCATAGCAGCAAGTCCGGGCAACGGCGCATGACTTCCACTATTTCTTCGTCGCCCCGCTTGAAGGCGACGTAGGCGTTGGTATCCATCACGATGCTTCTCATGACTTTTGCCTATTTCCAGAGCGCCGCGTCGACTTGCCCAAATTCGGCAGTGGCGGACTCGAAATCTTGCGCCTCCTGCGCGCTCCACGTTCCTTGCAAAGCGTCAAGATCGTTGAAGTTCTCGGCATCCTTGCCGCTTGAGCGCACGCCCGCAACGGTTTCGAGAACACGGACGACCAACGAATTCAAACTACTGCCCTCTTGCTGCGCTTGTCTTTTGAGATGCAAAACGGCCTTTTCGTCGATTCCACGAATGCTGATCACTGTCATGCCGTCACCTTTGAATGCAAAATGAATCCATAAATAATATCACTAGTCACTGACGTTTATCGGTTCTGAGACAATAGCTCCATGTTTACCGGAATCATCACCGGCATGGGGCGCATCGTCGCCATCCATCGCCTGGGCAACTCTTCAGACCACGGCAATCGGCTCACGGTCGAAGCGCCCGCCGGCTACCTTGACGATGTCGGTCCGGGCGACAGCATTGCGCTCAACGGCGCCTGCATGACCGCTACCGCGCTGGATACGGCGAACAACCGCTTTTCCATCGATGTTTCGGCCGAGTCGCTGGACAAGACCTGCGGCCTGGGCGAGCCGGGCTTGGTCGTCAACCTTGAAAAAGCCCTGCGCGCGCACGACCGGCTCGGCGGCCATATCGTTTCGGGCCATGTCGATGGCATCGGCAGCGTGACGCGCTTCGCCCAAGTCGGCGAAAGCTGGGAACTCCGCATCCACGCGCCGCGGAACCTGGCGAAATACCTGGCCTATAAGGGCTCGATCACGGTCAACGGCGTAAGCCTGACGGTCAACCGCGTCAGCGACCTGGCAGGCGATGCGGGCAATGCGCTCGGCTGCGAAATCAGCATTAATCTGATTCCCCATACGTTTCAAAATACCGCCCTCGGCCAGCTGGCCGCCGGTTCCCCAGTCAACCTGGAAATCGACCCGATCGCCCGCTATGTCGAGCGCATGCTTCAGGGCGCTCAAATCAATTTACCCGCCGCGCCATGACGAATCCCGTTATTTCCCCCGTCGAAGATATCGCGGCCGAGATGCGCGCCGGCCGCATGGTCATTCTGGTCGATGAGGAAGACCGCGAAAACGAAGGCGACCTGGTGCTGGCCGCCGACCATGTCACGCCCGAAGCGATCAACTTCATGGCGCGCTTCGGCCGCGGCTTGATCTGCTTGACGCTGACCCGCGAGCGCTGCGAGCTGCTGCGGCTGCCGCCGATGGCGGTGCGCAACGGCGCGCAGTACTCGACGGCTTTCACCGTGTCGATCGAAGCCGCCGAGGGCGTGACGACGGGTATTTCCGCCGCCGACCGCTGCCGCACGGTGCAGGCCGCCGTGGCCAAAGATGCGAAGTTCAGCGACCTGGTCCAGCCCGGCCACATCTTTCCGCTGCAGGCCGTCGATGGCGGCGTGCTGATGCGCGCCGGCCACACCGAGGCGGGCTGCGATCTGGCGGCCATGGCGGGCTGCTCGCCGGCTTCGGTGATCTGCGAAATCATGAATGACGACGGCACCATGGCGCGCCTGGCCGATCTGCAACTGTTCGCGGCGGCGCATGACTTGAAAATCGGCACCATCGCCGACCTGATCGAGCACCGCAGCCGCAACGACTCGCTGCTGGAAAAAGCGGGCAGCCGCAACCTGCAAACGGCTTACGGCGAGTTCACCGCGCACGCCTTCACGGACAAGATCAGCCGCGAGCTGCACCTGGCGCTGGTCAAGGGGCAATGGGCCGCCCGAGAGACCGTGGCCGTGCGGGTGCACGAGCCGCTGTCGGTGCTGGACCTGCTGGAAACCGGCCGCCCGATGCATTCTTGGAACCTGGACCAGAGCCTCAAGCACATCGAGGAACAAGGCCGGGGCGTCGCCGTGCTGCTGAACTGCGGCGAAAGCGCGGCGCAGCTGCTGGCGCAGTTCGAGGGCACGGCGCGGGCCGCCCAGGCGCCCGAACGCGGCCGGATGGACTTGCGCACCTATGGCGTCGGCGCGCAGATCTTGCGCGAATGCGGCGTGCAGAAGATGCAGCTCATGGGCAACCCGCGCCGCATGCCGAGCATGGCCGGCTACGGCCTGGAAATCGTCGGCTACATCAACAAACCCTGAACTCTCGAAGGCAACTCAATATGCTCGGTGCGGAAAAAGGCTCGGCTGAAAAGCTGGGCGGCCACTTCCTTTCGATTGCCATCGTGCAGGCGCGCTTCAATGAGGGCGTAACCGACGCGCTGGCCAAAGCGTGCCTGCGGGAACTTGCCGCCCTGGGTGTGGAAGAAAAAGACATCACCCATGTGAAGGTGCCCGGCGCGCTGGAAGTTGCCTGCGCGCTGCAGGCGCTGGCGGAAAGCGGCAAATACGATGCGCTGATCGCGCTGGGCTGCGTTATTCGCGGCGAAACCTACCATTTCGAGCTCGTGGCGAATGAAAGCGGCGCCGCCTTGACGCGCCTGGCGCTGGACTACCGGCTGCCGATCGCCAACGCGATTTTGACCGTTGAAAACCTTGCCCAGGCGCAGGCGCGGCAGGAAGAAAAAGGCCTGGACGCCGCGCGCGTCGCGGTCGAGATGGCGAACCTGCTCAAGGAACTGGCCTGACGCAAGCCCCGCTTTCCGAAATTTTGACTACTTAACCGGCGCTCCCTATGGCTGAACCGACTCTCAAACCCAAACGCCCGCCGCAAACCCGCACCGGCCTGACCGACACCGGCGTGAAAAAAGCGGCCGACAAGTCGGCCCGCACGCGCGCGCGAGAATTTGCCCTGCAGGCGCTCTACCAGCATTTGGTGGGCCGCAACGAAATCGACGCGATCGACGCCTTCACCCGCGACCTGGTCGGCTTTCACAAGGCCGACTCGGCGCATTACGACGCGCTGCTGCGCGGCTGCATCGAGTCGGCCGTGACGCTCGACGACCGGATCACGCCGCTGCTCGACCGCAAGCTGGCCGAGATTTCGCCGGTCGAGCATGCGGTGCTGTGGATCGGCGCCTACGAGTTCACGCATTGCCCGGATGTCCCCTACCGTGTCGTCATCAACGAATGCATCGAGCTGGCGAAAGCCTTCGGTGGCACCGATGGCCACAAATACGTCAACGGCGTGCTGCACAAGATGGCGCCTTCGGTGCGGGCATCGGAAGTCGCCGCCGACCAAGCGCGCCAGGCCTGAAAAACAGCGCCGTGTCGTGAAGGCATTGCCGTGAGAATCTCCCAGCGCGCCCGGCGCATCGAGCCGTTTTACGTCATGGAAGTCGCCAAGGCCGCCGGCGCGCTGGCGCAGCAGGTCGCCGATACATCCCGGCCGATGATTTTCCTGAACATCGGCGAGCCCGACTTCACCGCGCCGCCGCTGGTCCAGCAAGCCGCCAGCCGCGCCATTGCGCAAGGCAACACGCAATACACCCCGGCGCTGGGCCTGCCCGCCTTGCGCGAGCGCATCAGCCAGTGGTATGCGTCGCGTTTCGGCGCCGACGTGGCGCCCGGCCGGATCGTTGTCACTGCCGGCGCGTCGGCCGCGCTGCAGCTCGCCTGCCTGGCGCTTATCGAGGCCGGCGACGAAATTTTGCTGCCCGACCCCGGCTATCCGTGCAACCGGCATTTCGTCAGCGCCGCCGACGGCACGCCGGTGCTGATTGCGACCACCGCCGGCGAACGCTTTCAGCTCACGCGCGAGAAAGTCGAGGCCGCCTGGAACGACACAACGCGCGGCGTGCTGCTGGCGTCGCCGTCGAACCCGACCGGCACGTCGATCGCGCCCGAGGAACTGCGGCGCATCCACGAATTCGTCCACAGCCGGGGCGGCATCACGCTGATCGACGAGATTTACCTGGGCTTGAGCTACGAGGCGCATTTTGGCCATACGGCGCTGGCGCTGCCAGGCGAGCTTGGCCGGAGCGTCATCAGCATCAACAGCTTCAGCAAATATTTCAGCATGACCGGCTGGCGGCTGGGCTGGCTGGTGGTGCCCGAAACGCTGACGCCGGTCGTCGAGCGGATTGCGCAAAACCTGTTCATCTGCGCCAGCACCGTCGCGCAATATGCGGCGCTGGCGTGTTTCGAGCCGGAAAGCCTGCTGGAATACGAACGCCGGCGGGCTGAATTCAAGGCGAGGCGCGACTATTTCATTCCCGAACTTAATCGCCTGGGCTTGACCGCGCCGGTGATGCCCGACGGCGCGTTCTACGCCTATGCCGACTGCACAGCCGCCGCCGCCCGGCTGGGCGTGAGCGGCAGCTGGGATTTCGCCTTCGAGCTGATGAAGCGCGCCCATCTGGCGGTCACGCCGGGGCGAGATTTCGGCCACGCCGCGCCCGAGCATTTCGTCCGCTTTTCGACCGCGAACTCGATGGCGCAGCTGCAGGAGGCCGTAGCGCGGCTGGAGGCGCTCCTTGGCTAGCCCACCGATGATCCGCCGCAGCACACACAAAGAACCGAGGGTCAAAGCGCCCGCCCCAAACCAGCAGGGGCCGCAGGACCGGCTTTGCCGGACTGCAGGCGCAGCGGCCCCCTCGGGGGGCAGCGAACCACACGCAGTGGGGAGCGTGGGGGCCATATCCCACTGGGAAGACACCGACGCCGGCGGCATCGTTTTCTACGCCAACCACCTCAAATTCTTTGAACGTTCACGCACCGAGTGGCTCAGATCACTCGGCATCGCGCAGCAAAGCCTGAAGGACGGCACCGGCTGCATGTTCGTCGTGACCGAAACCACGCTCCGCTACCATCGCCCCGCGCGCTTCGACGATGAGCTGATCGTCACCACCCGCATGATTGAGTCCGGCCGCGCATCCATGACGATAAAGCAGCAGGCGCTATTAAAATCGGAGCGTGTTGACGTGCGGGCAAGCCCGCTCTGCGAAGGCACGGTGCGGATCGGCTGGGTCCACGGCGCCAGCCTGCGGCCCCGGCGCATTCCTTTATCCATTCTCGACCGCCTGAAAAACGGCTGAAAAAACAGCTCCGACATGAACCAAGACCTTTCCATCGTCAGCCTCCTACTTCACGCCAGCTGGGTCGTCCAGGCCGTGGTCGCCTTGCTCATCGGCATTTCCATCGCCAGCTGGGCGGCCATTTTCCGCAAGATCGTGGCAATCAAGCGGGCGACGCTGCTGAACGACGAGTTCGACCGCGGCTTCTGGTCGGGGACCAGTTTGAACGATCTGTTCGCCGGCGCGGCACAGAACGCCAAGTCGTCGGGTTCGATGGAGCGCATCTTCGCCAGCGGCATGCGCGAATACCAGAAGCTGCGCGAGCGCCACATCAGCGACGCCGGCACGCTGCTCGACGGCGCGCGCCGCGCCATGCGGGCGAGCTACCAGCGCGAGATGGATGCGATCGAAGCGAATCTGTCGTTTCTGGCGACCGTCGGGTCGGTGTCGCCGTATGTCGGGCTGTTCGGCACGGTCTGGGGCATCATGCACGCGTTTACCGGGCTGGCGGCGATGGAGCAGGTCACTTTGGCGACGGTGGCGCCCGGCATCGCCGAGGCGCTGGTGGCGACGGCGATCGCGCTGTTCGCCGCGATTCCCGCCGTGGTGGCCTACAACCGCTTCGCGCACGACATCGACCGCATCGCGAACCGGCTGGAGACCTTTATCGAAGAGTTTTCCAATATCCTGCAGCGCAACCTGGGCGCGCAGTCGCCGTCCGGGCACTGAGAAACTACCATGCCAGCCATCACTTCTCGCGGCCGGGGCCGCCGCACGATCAGCGAGAT
>CAXSGT010000171.1:0-7076 GCA_964236835.1 uncultured Polaromonas sp. | reverse complement strand
TGTGGCGATGCTGTATGCCGGCATCCGGCCGGCGCGCATCCGGCGGCTGGTCAATCTGGAAGGTTTCGGCATGCCCGCCAGCGAGCCAGGCCAGGCGCCGGCGCGCTATGCCAAATGGATCGACGAGCTCAAAAGCCTGCATCGCGGCGAGCTTGCTTTAAAGCCCTATGCCGACGCGGCCGGCGTGGCGCGGCGGCTCATGAAGACCAATCCCCGGTTGACGCCGGACAAGGCCGCGTGGCTGGCCGGACATTGGGCGCATGCCGACGAAGACGGGCAGTGGCGCATCCTGGGCAACCCGGCGCACAAGGTCACCAGCGCGCAGCTGTACCGGCTCGATGAAGTGCTGGAAATCTACCAGTGCATCAGCGCGCCGCTGCTCGTCGTCGAAGCTTCCGACGACTCGCTGCGGAAGTGGTGGAAGGGCGCGTATTCGCTGGCCGACTACCACGAGCGGCTGAAAAACGTCGCCGATGCGCGGGTGGCCGTCGTCCAGGACGCCGGCCATATGCTGCACCATGACCAGCCGGAACAGTTGGCCGCACTGATCGAAGCTTTCCTGGCATGAGAAAATAGCTGATTGATTTCAGCCAATGACAGGACTTTTCCATGGACGCAGAACACATCAACCTCATCGCCAACCGCATCGAGGACTTGAGCCGCCGGGTGAACGAACTCCGGGGGTATCTTTGACTACCCTGCCAAAGCCCGGAAACTGAACGAAGTCAACGCCGCGCTCGAAGACCCGAAGGTCTGGGACAACCCCAAGCGCGCCCAGGAACTCGGCCGCGAAAAAAAATCGCTCGAAGACGTAGTGGCGGTGCTTGACCGGCTGACCGGCGAGCTTGCCGACAACACCGAGCTGTTCGAGATGTCCAAAGGCGACGGCGACGAGGCCGGGATGCGCGGCATCGAGGGCGAGACCGCGAAAGTCGCCGGCGAGGTCGAAAAGATGGAATTTCGCCGGATGTTCAACAACCCGGCCGACCCGCTGAATGCTTTTCTGGACATCCAGGCCGGCGCCGGCGGCACCGAGGCGTGCGACTGGGCCAGCATGCTGCTGCGCCAGTACCTGAAATACGCCGAGCGCAAGGGCTTCAAAACCACGGTCGAGGACGAATCGGTCGGCGACACCGCAGGCATCAAGGGCGCGACGATCAAGGTCGAGGGCGAATACGCCTTCGGCCTGCTGCGAACCGAAACCGGCGTGCACCGGCTGGTTCGCAAGTCGCCGTTCGACTCGTCAGGCGGGCGCCATACTTCGTTTGCGTCGGTGTTTGTCTATCCCGAGATCGACGACTCGATCGAGATCGACATCAACCCGTCGGATGTGCGCACCGACACCTTCCGCGCCAGCGGCGCTGGCGGCCAGCACATCAACAAGACCGACTCGGCGGTGCGCCTGACGCACATTCCGACCGGCATCGTCGTGCAGTGCCAGGACGGCCGGAGCCAGCACAGCAACCGCGACGTGGCGTGGAAGCGGCTGCGCTCGCGCCTCTACGACTTCGAGCTGAGGAAGCAGCAGGAGGCGCAGCAAAAGCTCGAAGACACGAAAACCGACGTCGGCTGGGGCCACCAGATCCGCAGTTACGTGCTCGACAACAGCCGCATCAAGGATCTGCGAACCAACTACGAAACGTCGGCGACGCAGAAGGTGCTCGACGGCGACCTGGACCCGTTTATCGAGGCGAGTTTGAAGCAGGGGGTTTGACCGGATAATAAAGCTACGGCCCCGTGTCACAGTTGATACAATCGTGACACGTTCTATCAGGAGTCGTCATGAAAACCATCAGTGTTCGAGAGTTCCGCTGCGCAGTACCCCATTTGCGCGAGACACTCGACAAGGAGCGCGAGCTGTTGCTGGTATCCAATGGCCAACCGATCGCACGCATTTTGGCGGTCACGCCAGCGCCGAGGCTGCAGTCGCTGAAATGGCTGCGTGATATGGCGTCCGCGTCAGGCATACCGTCCGAAGTCCTGGTGCGGGAAGACCGCGACCGGCGAGGAAGTTGATGGAAATCGCCTACGTCGATACCAGCGCCTACCTCAAGCGATTTCTATCGGAAGCACGCTCGGATGACATGGAGGCGTTTGTCGCCTCCAATGACTATCAACTGGCGATTTCGTCATTGAGCGTGACCGAGTTTCGCGCCGTGTTGAAGCGCCAGTTGCTGCTTGGCGCGATCAGCGGGCTTTTTTATCAAAAAGCGACCGAGCAACTGCAGCAGGAAGTCGCCAATGGCGCATTGCAGCTGTATCCGATCACCGCCGCCACGTTCGACCTTGCCAGCGAAATCATCGACGGGCTTTCGTCGCCCCTGGGCACGCTGGACGCATTGCATCTGGCATGCGCCAAGGCGGCGGGCTCGACCCTGATGGTTTCCGGCGACCGCCAGCTGCTGCGCGCTTCCAGAGAATCAGGCTTGCAAATAATGGACCTCAGCGTCAACGCGACCTGACCCTTGCCACTGGCGTCCGGCGAGCCGCTCTACCACCTCACACCTCACACCTCACACATCAGAAAGCACTTCATGCCACATCGAGAAGGACAAGCGCCGGCGCTGGCCATCCAGCGAGCCGACTACGCACCGCCCGCCTACTGGATCGACACCGTCGATCTGTGCTTCGACCTGGACCCGAGCAAGACGCGCGTTCTCAACAAGATGACGCTGCGCCGCAACTCCGACGTGCCGAGCCAGCCGCTGCGGCTCGACGGCGAGGAGCTCGACCTGGCGCGGGTGCTGGTCAACGGCCAGGGCGCGTCGTTCAAGCTCGACGGCAACCAGCTGGTGCTGGGCGACCTGCCAGATGAATTCGAGCTGGAGATATTCACCACCACCTGCCCGGAAAAAAACACCAAGCTGATGGGCCTGTATGTCAGCAACGACTCGTTCTTCACCCAGTGCGAGGCCGAGGGCTTTCGGCGCATCAGCTATTTCCTCGACCGCCCGGACGTGATGGCGAGCTACACCGTCACGCTGCGCGCCGACAGGGCGAAATACCCGGTGCTGCTGTCCAACGGCAACCTGGTCGCCCACGGCGAGCTCGAAGGCGGCAGGCATTTTGCAAAATGGGCCGATCCGTACCGGAAGCCGTGCTACCTGTTCGCGCTGGTCGCCGGGCAGCTCGTCGCGCGCGAGCAGCGCATCACGTCGCGCGCCGGCAAGGAGCATCTGCTGCAAGTCTATGTGCGGCCCGGCGACCTCGACAAAACCGAGCACGCGATGGTCTCGCTGATGCACTCGGTCGCCTGGGACGAGGCGCGCTTCGGCCTGGCGCTGGACCTGGAGCGCTTCATGATCGTCGCCACCAGCGACTTCAACATGGGCGCGATGGAAAACAAGGGGCTGAACATTTTCAACACCAAGTACGTGCTGGCGAACCAGGCGACGGCCACCGACGTTGATTTTTCCAATATCGAAAGCGTCGTCGGCCACGAATATTTCCACAACTGGACCGGCAACCGCGTCACCTGCCGCGACTGGTTCCAGCTCAGCCTGAAAGAGGGCCTGACGGTGTTCCGCGACCAGGAATTCAGCCAGGACCTGTGCTTCGACGCGTCGGCGCGCGCCGTCAAGCGGATCGAGGACGTGCGCGTGCTGCGCGGCTCGCAGTTCCCCGAGGACGCAGGCCCGATGGCGCACCCGGTGCGGCCCGACAGCTATATCGAAATCAGCAATTTCTACACCGTCACCATCTATGAAAAAGGCGCCGAGGTCGTTCGCATGATGCAGACGCTGGTCGGCAGGGAAGGTTTTGCCAAAGGCATGGCGCTTTACTTCGAGCGGCACGACGGTCACGCCGTGACCTGCGACGACTTCGCCCAGGCCATTGCCGACGCCAATCCCGCGTCCGACCTGGCGCGGCTGCTGCCGCAGTTCAAGCGCTGGTACAGCCAGGCGGGGACGCCGCGCGTGCAGGCGCGCGGCGTGTACGACGCGGCCGGCCGCAGCTACACGCTGACGCTGGCGCAAAGCTGCCCGCCCACGCCCGGCCAGCCCGACAAAGAGCCGTCTGTTATTCCAGTCGGCCTGGGGCTGCTGGGCGCTGACGGCAACGACTTGCCCCTGCGGCTGGCGGACGAACCCGCCGCAGCGCCGGGAACGCGCACCCTGGTGCTGACGCAGGCCAGCGAATCCTTCACCTTTGTCAATCTCGACGCCGAACCCGTGCCGTCGATCCTGCGCGGCTTCACCGCGCCGATCGTGCTGGAGTTCGGCTACACCGACGCCCAGCTGCTCGCATTGCTGGCGCACGACAGCGACCCGTTCAACCGCTGGGAAGCGGGCCAGCGCCTGGCGGTGACTCAAGCTGTAAATGCTATTAATTCAATAGCTGACAACATAGATGGGATAAGCGAAAAACCGCTAAATGATGCCTATCTGGAAGCCATGCGCGAGGTTTTGCATCATCCGACGCTCGATTCGGCTTTCAAGGAGCTGGTGCTGACGCTGCCGTCGGAAACCTATCTGGCCGAGCAGCTCGATGTGGTCGATCCGCAGCGCATCCACGCGGTGCGCGAAGCGATGCGCCAGCAGCTTGCCACCGCGCTGGCGGCCGATTGGGAGGCTGTCTACGAGGCCAATCGCGATAGCGGCGCCTATACGCCCGATCCGGTTTCCAGCGGGCGCCGCGCGCTGGCCGGCATGGCGCTGACGCATTTGTGTCTGGCCGCGCGCGATAGCGGGGATGGAGCGTGGCCTGTCAAGACACTGGAGCGTTTCAAGGACGCCGGCAACATGACCGACCGCTTCAACGCGCTCGCCGCGCTGGTGTCCAGCAGCCATCCTCTGGCCGCGCAGGCGCTGGCGCTGTTCGACGCCATGTTCAGCGGCGAAGCGCTGGTCATCGACAAATGGTTCGCGCTGCAGGCTGGCGCGCCCGACCGCGGCGGCAGCATCTTGCCCGCCATCGTGCAACTGATGAAGCGCCCCGACTTCAGCCTGCGCAACCCGAACCGCGCCCGCAGCGTCATCAGCACGTTCTGCCAGGCCAATCCGGCGGCGTTTCACCGCCCGGACGGAGCGGGCTATGTGTTCTGGAGCGAGCGCGTGGTCGAGCTCGACGCGATCAATCCGCAGGTCGCCGCCCGGCTGGCGCGCGCGCTGGACCGCTGGAGCAAGCTGGCCGAGCCGAACCGAAGCGCGGCGCGCGACGCCATCGCCCGCGTCGCCGCCCGGGGCGACCTGAGCAAGGACACGCACGAGGTGGTCTCGCGCGCCCTGGGCGATTGACTCTTGATGACGACCGATTCACCGGGGTTTTTATGTCGAAAAAAATAACGCTCACCCGCTATCTGATCGAGCAGCAGCGCATGGACGGCCACATCCCGCCCGAGCTCCGGCTGTTGCTCGAAGTGGTGGCGCGCGCCTGCAAAAGCATCAGCCAGGCCGTCAACAAAGGCGCGCTGGGCGGCGTGCTCGGCAGCGCGGGCAGCGAGAACGTGCAGGGCGAGGTGCAGAAAAAGCTCGACATCATCGCCAACGAAGTGCTGATCGAGGCCAATGAGTGGGGCGGCCACCTCGCTGCCATGGCGTCGGAAGAGATGGACAGCATCTATGTCGTGCCGAACCGCTACCCGCAGGGTGAGTACCTGCTGCTGTTCGACCCGCTCGACGGCTCGAGCAACATCGACGTCAACGTCAGCATCGGAACCATCTTCAGCGTGCTGAAAAAGCCCGAGGGCAGCCATGGCGTCGAGGAAAGCGACTTTCTGCAGCCCGGCAACCGGCAGGTCGCCGCCGGCTATTGCGTCTATGGTCCGCAAACCACGCTGGCGCTGACGGTCGGCGACGGCGTGGCGATGTTCACGCTCGACCGCGAGCAGGGATCGTTCGTGCTGACGGAAGAAAACGTCGCCATTCCGCCCGAGACCCAGGAGTTCGCGATCAACATGAGCAACATGCGGCACTGGAACGAGCCGGTCAAGCGCTATATCGACGAGTGCCTCGACGGCAAGGACGGTGTGCGAGGCAAAAACTTCAACATGCGCTGGATCGCGTCGATGGTCGCCGACGTGCACCGAATTTTGACGCGCGGCGGCGTATTTTTGTACCCCTGGGACAAGCGCGAGCCTGAAAAGGCCGGCAAGCTGCGCCTGCTGTACGAAGCGAACCCGATGAGCTGGCTCGTCGAGCAGGCCGGCGGCGCCGCGACCAATGGCAAGCAGCGCATTCTGGATATTCAGCCCGGCAAACTGCACGAGCGCGTCAGCGTCGTTCTGGGTTCCAGACATGAGGTCGAGCGGGTGACGGCGTACCACGCCGGGCTATAATTTAAAGCTTAAGCCGGTGTAGCTCAGTCGGTAGAGCAGCTCATTCGTAATGAGAAGGTCGGGTGTTCGATTCATCTCTCCGGCACCAATAACATAGGGGTTCATTGCTATTGATTTAGTACTGAACCCTTTTTATTTGCTAGCTGTAAAAAAGCGGATTTAAGTCGATCTCCAAATCTACCGTCAAGATTCCAAAATTGAATTGATAAAGGTGGTAGATGGAAAATCCTTGTTCAGAAGATTTATTTCCCGTAAGCCATCATGTCCAGCCGCGAACCATCTTTTTTGGTCCTGAGGCGTTTTTACAATTTCTGCCATGACCGATGAGTTGATTGGCCGCATGCAGCTTTGGAGCAGCGCACTGTCTGATGCTACGGAATGCTTGATATTGGCCGAACGCCTTAATATCACTGCAGACTCAGATATTGTTAAAGCCGAGGTAGAGGCGCAGCATCGGCATTACGAAGTACAAACGGGTCGAAAATTCTCCCCGCACCAATCCTACCCAGAAGACACGGCGGTACTTACCAACTTTAAACGGGTATTGCCGCTTACCAATGAATGTTTAAACGCGGCGCATCATCTTCGTAAGCTGGCTATCGTGTATTTCATGCAGATGTACGCCAGCGGAGAATCGTCACCGTTTTCGGTAGCGAATAATCAGAATGATCTGATGAAGGGCATTAGGCAGCAGGTAGAAGCGATGGCGTTCCCCGATTTAGCCGAGCGGGCTAATTTCAAAGCCCTAGTGTCCTGTCGCAGAAATACGTTTCGCGATACGTTCGATCTTCTGCAAGAT
>CAXSGT010000170.1:0-7257 GCA_964236835.1 uncultured Polaromonas sp. | reverse complement strand
CATAGCCGGCCCCGCGGCCGGTACTGGCATGGCGGGGAGGGCCTGCTGTTTTTCCGGAATTATTAAATGAAAATTCTTATTAGGGGCGGTTGTGTCATGGACCCCGCTTCCGGTCTGGACCGGGTGGGTGATGTGGCGCTTGCCGCTGGCCGCATTGTGTCGCTGCACGGCGTGCCGGCCGATTTCCTGCCTGACAGGATCATCGACGCCACCGGCTGCATCGTCGCGCCCGGCCTGATCGATCTGTCGGCCCGGCTGCGCGAGCCTGGCCATGAACATGAAGGCATGCTCGAGAGCGAGCTGGCCGCGGCCGTGGCCGGCGGCGTGACGAGTCTGGTGTGCCCGCCCGATACCGACCCGGTGCTCGATGAGCCCGGCCTGGTTGAAATGCTCAAGTTTCGCGCCGAGAAGGTGCACCAGGCGCGCGTGTTTCCCTTGGGCGCCCTGACGCGCGCGCTCGAAGGCGAAGCGCTGACCGAAATGGTCGAGCTGACCGAGGCCGGCTGCATCGGTTTTAGCCAGGCCGAGGTGCCGCTGGCCAATACGCAGGTGCTGATGCGGGCGATGCAGTACGCAGCCACATTCGGCTACGGCGTCTGGCTGCGCCCCCAGGAGCTCTACCTGGGCAAGGGCGTGGCCGCCAGCGGGGCGCTGGCAACGCGCCTGGGGCTCGCCGGCGTGCCGGTGGCCGCTGAAACGATCGCGCTGCATACGATTTTCGACCTGGCGCGCGCCACCGGCGTCCGCGTTCATGTGTGCCGCATCAGCAGCGCCGCTGGCGTGGCGCTGGTCGCCGGCGCCAAGGCCGAAGGCCTGGACATCAGCTGCGACGTCAGCATCAACAACCTGCATCTGACGGATATCGATATCGGCTACTTCGACAGCCGCATGCGGCTTGAGCCGCCGCTGCGCCAGCAGCGTGACCGCGACGCGCTGCGGCGCGGTCTGGCCGATGGCACGATCGATGCGCTGGTGTCCGACCATACCCCGGTCGATGAAGACGCCAAAACCCTGCCGTTCGCCGAGGCCGAGCCAGGCGCGACCGGGCTCGAGCTGCTCCTTGGCCTGGCGTGCAAATGGGGCGCTGAAAGCCAGGCCGGCATGCAAAGGGCGCTGGCGGTTTTGACCAGCGAGCCGGCGCGCGTTCTGGGCGCCGCGTTGGGCGACCTGCAGGCCAGCGCGGGCCGGCTGGTCGAAGGCGGCGTCGCCGACCTCTGCGTGTTCGACCCGCGCGGCGAATGGACGGTAGAGCCGGCGGCGCTGCGCAGCCAGGGCAAGCATACGCCGTTTTCGGGTCATGCATTGCCTGGCCGGGTGCGCTACACGCTGGTGGGCGGACGCATCGCGTTCGAGCGCGACTGAGACAAAGATGCGTATGCGGGCCGGCCGATTTTCATGAGACACGCCACGGGCTGCTGGCGCCTGCTGCGTATCCTGGGCCATATTCTCGCTGGCGCCTGGACGGCGGCGCGCCTGCCGCGCCTGCGGCCGCCTGAGCAACGCGCCGTGATTCAGACCTGGGCGCTGGGCTTTTTAGCCCATGCCGGGATCGCGCTGGAAATTCGCGGTCAGCCTCCTGCCAGCGGTCCGCTGCTGCTGGTATGCAACCATATCTCATGGCTCGATATTCCGGTGCTGCAGGCGGCACGCCACTGCCGCTTTGTTTCCAAATCCGAGTTGCGAAACTGGCCGCTTGTCGGCACTCTGGCGACGGCGGCAGGAACGCTTTATATCGAACGCGGTTCGCGGCGCGACACCTTGCGTGTGGCGCATCTGATGGCGCAAGGGCTCGAGGCGCAAGGCGTGCTGGCTGTGTTTCCCGAAGGAACCACCGGCGACGGACGTGCGCTGCTGCCTTTTCATGCCAACTTGCTGCAGGCGGCGGTGGCGACCGACTCGCCAGCGCAACCGGTCGGCCTGCGCTTTGTCGATAAAGCCAGCGGCCGGGTCAGCCACGCGCCGAGCTATGTCGGCGATGAGACGCTGCTGGGCTCGCTCTGGCGCACGCTCTGCGCGCCGGCCATTGTCGCGGTGGTGCATTTTGGCAAGGCCGAACGCGCCGAAGGCCGCGGCCGCCGTGCCTGGTGCCACGACTTGCGCAAAACGATCGACCGCCTGCGGCAAACTTAAGTCCTTGACTGCGTAAGCACGAGCCTACGCATCTCAAAGCCACGAGCCTACAAGTTTCAAGCGACTTTCCCCATAGCATTTGCTTGTTCGCCGGTCCGGTTCAAGGGCTGCGACAGCCGCTAAACATCTGGCGGACCATTAACTTATCTGGAGAAAAATCATGAACCAAGATCGCGTGGCAGGCAACTGGAACGAACTCAAAGGCAAGGTCAAGGAGCAATGGGGCAAGCTGACCGATGACGACCTCGATGTGATCGCCGGCAAGCGCGACCAGATGGTTGGCAAGCTCCAGCAACGCCATGGGCTCACGCAGGAGCAGGCGCACGCGCAACTCGATGACTGGCATCAAAAAAATCCGACCAGTTTTTTTGAGCGCTATTGAGCGGCTTTCAATAATTCGAACCCCAGCCGTTCATCGACCTTTTCCATGGAGTGATTATGAAAACCAGCTTGCTCGCGCTGACCGTTGTTATCTCCTGCGCTTGCGCCGGCAACGCTTTGGCTTTGACTAAAACCGAATACAACACGCAAAAAGACCAGATTCGCGCGGACTACAAGGTCAATCGCGACAAATGCGGCCCTATGAAGGGCAACGCCAAGGATGTCTGCGTTCTCGAAGCCAAGGGGGCGCAAAAGGTCGCCAAGGCCGAGCTGGAAATGCAGTACAAGCCCAGCGCCAAGAATACGCGCGAGGTCAACGTGGCGAAAGCCGACTCGGCCTATAAAATTGCCAAGGAAAAGTGCGATGACCTCGCTGGAAACGCCAAGGATGTCTGCGTCAAGGACGCCAAGGCCGGCTATGTCAAAGCCAAGGAAGACGTGAAAATAGCCAAGGCCGCGATGGATGGCGGCGCCAACAAGAGCGAGAAAGTCAAAGAAGCGAAGAAGGACGCCAGCGAGGAAACCCGCGAGGCCAATTACAAGGCCGCCAGGGAGCGCTGCGATGGCCTGGCGGGCAATGCGAAGGACGTTTGCCAGAAGACCGCGAAGGCCAATTTCGCCAAGTAAGTCAAGACGTTTTCGCCCACATCGACAGCGGGCGTTTTCGCCTTCCTTCAAAATCCCGGTTCGCGCCAAGCATTCCGGGATTTTTTATTGTTCACTATTGCTATATATTTAGTAGCTAACTTGATATACAGGGTAAGCGAAATTGCCTATTTTTATCGTTTTTTTTTGCCGCTGTATTCAGCGCTGAGGATTTTGACTGATGGAGCCAGTGGTTAGCCGCGCCTGCGATCATCATCATCACCCGCATGACGACCCGGCGGCGCAGGGTCGCGCGTTCGCGATCGCGATCGGGTTGAATTCGGCGTTCGTCGCGGTCGAATTTTTCTACGGGCTGGCCGCCAACTCGACCGCGCTGATGGCCGACGCGGGCCACAACCTGTCGGATGTGCTGGGCTTGCTGCTGGCGTGGGGCGCCTTGATGCTCGCCCGCAAGCCGCCCGACGAACGCTACACCTATGGCCTGCGCGGCTCGACGATCCTGGCGGCGCTGGCCAACGCCGTGTTTTTGTTGGTGGCGTGCGGCGCCATCGCCTGGGAAGCGGCGCGGCGCATTTCCGCGCCGCCGGCGGTCGCCGCCTCGACCATCGTGGTCGTGGCCGCCTTGGGAATCATCGTCAATGGCGTGTCGGCCTGGCTGTTCGTGAAAGGAAGCAAGGCCGACCTGAATGTACGCGGCGCTTACCTGCACTTGGCGGCCGACGCGGCGGTTTCGCTGGGCGTGGTGCTCAGCGGCCTGGCGATCAAGTTCACCGGCTGGTACTGGCTCGATCCGGCGGTCAGCCTCGCGATCGTCGCGGCGATCGTGGCGGGAACCTGGCGCTTGCTGCGCGAAGCGACTCGACTGGCGTTGAGCGCCGTGCCCAGCCATGTCGACGCGCCGGCGATCGAGGCCTGGCTCGGGCAGTGCGCTGGCGTGGCCGGCATTCACGATTTGCACATCTGGGGCATGAGCACGACGGAGTGCGCCCTGACGGCGCACCTGGTGATGCCGGCGGGCTACCCCGGCGACACTTTCATGGACGGCCTGGTAAGCACCCTGAAGGAGCAGTTTTCCATTCAGCACAGCACGCTGCAAGTTGAGCAGGGAACAACCGGCCATGCATGCGCCTTGCACTCGCCGCCCGTGGCGGCGCCTGTTGCGCATACGCATTGACAGGGGCGTGGGCTGGGCGAAAAAGCGCTATCGAACGAGGCGGAAAAAACCCGCGATGCCAGTAGGCATGCGGGTTTTGAGAGGTTGTGAAACCGCTTAATTTGATTGATTGGTACCACCAACAGGAATCGAACCTGTATCTAGCGCTTAGGAGGCACTCGTTCTATCCATTGAACTATGGCGGCCAATGTTGGCGCTTCGCGAAGTTGAGGAATTGTATGCGCTGCAAGGACGCGTTTGAAATGTGGTGCGCTAGGCGGTCAGTCATACGACACGGTGAAAATCAGGTCCACCGCGCTTTGCTGACCGGCCTGCGCGCGCAGCGTGAAGCGCTGCGACAGGTCGTAAAAAACATAGAGCGTTCCCAGGGTGCCCGAAATGCTGCGCTCATAGGCGGCGTAAAAATTGCGCGAAAAGCGCTTGCCTAGCGTGACCGCGCTGTCGCTGGCGCTGCCGTCGGCATTGCTGGCCGCGCCGCGAAATGACAATTCATCGAGCCCGAGCGACGCGGCCAGCCCCCCCGACAGCCCGCCGGCTTTGCTGCCCAACAGGGCGAGCGCCGCCTGCTGCAGCAATGCGGCTTCCGCACCGCCGGCGGCGGCGGCGCGCCCCACCACCAGCCATGAAAGCTTTTCAGCGTCGGGCAGTTCGGGCTGGGCATAAAGGCGCACGCTCGGCAGCAGCGCGGTTCCGGTGATCTGCACGCCGACGCGTTGCGTCAGATTTGGCCGTATGGCCAGGATGTCGAGACTCGGGTTGTCGATCGCGCCGGTAAAGCGCAGCACGCCCCGCTCGATATCGAGCCGCTGCCCGTACGCGCGGTACTGTCCTTCGGATGTGGTGACAACTCCCGTCAAGCGCGGTCCGCGCGGCGAATCGCCGGTGAGCGTCAAGGCGCCGCGAAGCCGGGTGTCGATGCCTTTTCCCTGAACGCGAAAATCTCCGCCCAGGTCGATCAGCATCGACAGCTTGAGGGCTGGCGAAGCGGCCTTGTCGGCGGCTTGCGCGCTGGTTTTTTCGGGAGCTTTTGGGCCGGCGGCCGCGCCGCGGGATGTGCGAACGATCACATCATTGCCCAGTGCCGGCGTGTTTTCGTCGGGCAACACGATGCGCGCCTGGTCCACCGCCAGTTTGCCGCTCAGCTCGGCCTGGCCGCCTCTGAGACTGGCCTGGACCGCGCCCGACACGGTGAGCTGGCGGTCGGTGCGGATGCTGGCGCGCAAGCCGCGCAGCGTGGCGTCGAGCAGCACCTGCGGCTTGCCATCGACCCAGCCGGCGTCGCCGCGCGCCGTCAGCGTGCCGCCGGCGCCTTTGTCGCCGGCGCCCTGCAGCGTGAACTCGTCGATGCGCAGGCGGGTGCCGCCGTCCAGCCGGGCGCGCAGCCGGCCATTGCCGAACTCGATGCCATCGACCACCGAACGCAGCGCCAGGTCGTCGGCCCGCAACTCGCCGGCCAGATTCGGTGCCGCGCGCGTGCCGGAAATGGCGATATCGGCGCCGAGCGAGCCACGAATGCGCCAGCCCGGCGGCGCCAGTAGCGACCAGACGCCGATGCGCGGCAGCCGGGCATGGATGCGGCCGTCAAGCGGCGCGTCGGCCGGCCAGACCCAGCCAGCCACGCCAGCGCCGGCCGGGGCGCGCGCAAGGCGTGTGCTGACCTGGCCATCGGCCGCGCCGGCGCGCTCGCTGTCCCAGCGCACGGCCAGGCTCAAGGCGCCGCCGGTGCCTTCCAGCGTGGCGCTCGCCTGCTTGACGCCGGCGGCCAGCCGCGCCGGGTTGCCCTCCAGGCCTTCAGCCTGGACCGATATGTCGCCGCTGCTCCGCGCCAGGCTGGCCTTGAGCGTCAACGTATCGGCCAGCACCGCGTCCCATTGGCCGTCGAACACAAGATTGCCGCCCAGGCCCGCGTCCGCAAATTGCGGACCCGCGATCAATTCAAGCCAGGCCAGCGGCAGGCCGGTGATCTTGCCGGCGCTGACCAGCTCGCCGGGCCGCCAGCGGACCGGGCGCCACGCCAGCGTTGCCTGCGAAGGCGTTGCGGCGGTGGCGGCGCCTTTGGCGGGCGGCGCCGTCAAAACGGCCTCGCCGCCGCCGCTTTCGAGCATGCCGGCGCCGCTCGAGTCCGGAGTCCATTGCAACCGCACCGGGCCGCGTGTCGCCAGCCGCCATGCGCCGCTTCCGAGGGCCGTATCCTCGACGCCAAGGTTGAACTGCCCGACGCTGCCGCGCCACCCCGAGCCGGCAAGCGTCCAGCCGGAAGCGCCCGCGCGTTTGAGCTGCCCGCCATCGGCTTCGAGTCGCAGCGCATAGCGGCGCTCATCGGCCTCGACTTGTCCCTGCGCGCTCAGTTGCGCCTGGCTCAGCCGGCCCGACAGCATGGCTTGCAGCGCGCGGATTTTCAGCAGGGTCGGGCTTGCCGCGGCTTTCGTTGTCAATGTGCCGGTTTGCCAGTCGAGGGATGCCACGTCCAGCCGTGCCTGCAGCGCCGGGTCCTGCCAGCCGCCTTGCCAGCTTGCCCGCAGCCCGGCGCCGCCGCTCGCGGAAGCGTCCAGCAACGCGGCAGGCATGCCGGGTAGCTTTTGCAGCCAGCGCAGGGCCTGGGCGGCATCGCGGTTCTGCAGAGTTAACGCGCCGCCGCCGCTGCTTTGCCGCAATTCGCCGTCGAGTTTGGCGTCCAGGCCCGGGGCCGTCAAGGCCAGCGTGCCTTTGCCGCCTTTCGCGGCGGGCTGAACTTCGAGCTGGCCGCTCAGTTCGGCGTCGCCGGTGCGTACCCGCAGCGCTGACAGCGCCAGCGTGCCGCCTGCCTGCAGCGCGTTCCAGCTGCCGATCGCGCTTGCGCTTTGCAGATCGAGTTGTTGCAAAAACTCAATTTCGCTGGACGGGACGCGGGATTTCGGCTTGCTGGCCGGATCGCCGGTGTGACGTGCTGTCTGCACATTGGCGTCAAAGCTCGTGCTGGCGCCCTG
>CAXSGT010000169.1:0-7349 GCA_964236835.1 uncultured Polaromonas sp. | reverse complement strand
CGCGAGGGCGGCCGGACTGTGGGCGCCGGGGTCGTGGCCAAGATTCTGGCGTGATTGACGTAATTGATTAGAGGTTAGATGCAGGGGTATAGCTCAATTGGCAGAGCGTCGGTCTCCAAAACCGAAGGTTGATGGTTCGATTCCTTCTGCCCCTGCCACCCGATGGTTGAAGCGCTCAACATCGTAAGTGGATTGCAAACTAGCAAGCGAGCCCGCCGGAAGTTAAAAGCTTCGGGTGGGCTTAAGCGTCTAAAAAGACGAATGAAAATTAACCAGGAAATTCGCTAGCCCATGGCCTCTACTCAAGTTGAAACCGTCAGTACCCATGCCGACAAGGCCAAGCTGGGCTTGGCGGTGGCGCTGGTACTGGGCTCGCTCGCGGGCTTCTACATGCTCGCCAAGCAGGGTCAATTGGCGCAGTGGGGTATTTTGCTTGCGGGGCTGGTGATTGCGGTCGTCGTTTTTGTGTCGTCCGAGCTGGGCAAGCAATTCATTGCCTTCGGCCGTGACTCGGTGCGTGAAGTCAAAAAAGTCGTCTGGCCTACCCGCAGGGAGGCGGTACAGATGACGGCTTACGTGTTCGGTTTTGTAGTGATCATGGCATTGTTTTTATGGTTGACGGACAAAACACTCGAATGGGTGTTTTATGACCTGATCCTGGGATGGAAAAAATAATGAGCGATATGAACATGGTGAGCAGCGCGGTGGCGGATGCGTCTCTGGCATTGGCTCCGGGTATGCAGTGGTACGTCGTTCATGCCTATTCAGGCATGGAAAAAGCCGCTGAGCGCAATATTGTCGAGCGTATCAACCGTGCCGGCATGCAGTCGAAATTCGGTCGCTTTCTGGTGCCCACTGAAGAAGTGGTCGAGATTAAGAACGGTCAGAAAAAAACAACCGAACGCCGTTTTTTCCCGGGTTATGTGCTGGTCGAGATGGTCATGGATGACGAGACCTGGCACTTGGTGAAGCATACCAACAAGGTGACGGGATTTGTCGGCGGCGCAAAAAACCGCCCGTCGCCTATTTCCGAAGAAGAGGTCAAGAAAATCGTCGGCCAGATGCAGGTCGGCACCGAGAAGCCGCGGCACAAGGTCGAATTTGAAAATGGCGAATATGTTCGCGTCAAGGACGGTCCTTTCACCGACTTCAATGGCACGGTCGAAGAGGTGAATTACGAGAAAAACAAGGTTCGCGTATCGGTCACGATTTTCGGACGCGCCACGCCGGTCGAACTGGAATTCAGCCAGATCGAGAAAACCTGACTTTTTTGAATTGACTAAATAAAAAAATTTTGCGCTTTGCAACTCGGCGCGAAAGATTCCCAGGAATCTTTTTGAGTTGTGCAACCCCCGGGAAGCCAGAAAGCTGTTTCACAGTGTTCAGGCGCTATGACCCGCAAGGAGAAAAGTATGGCGAAAAAAATCGTCGGCTTCGTCAAGCTGCAAGTGCCAGCTGGCAAGGCCAATCCATCCCCGCCGATCGGACCCGCTTTGGGTCAGCGCGGCCTGAACATCATGGAATTCTGCAAGGCATTCAATGCCCAGACGCAGGGTGTCGAGCCCGGCCTGCCGCTGCCTGTAGTGATTACTGCCTATGCAGACAAAAGTTTTACCTTCATTATCAAGACGCCTCCGGCGATCACCTTGATCAAAAAGGCGATCAAGCTCGACAAGGGTTCGGCGACGCCGCATACCGCCAAGGTCGGCAAAATCACTCGCGCCCAGCTGGAAGAAATCGCCAAAGCCAAGATGAAGGATTTGACCGCCGCCGATCTGGACGCCGCGGTTCGTACTATTGCCGGTTCCGCCCGCTCCATGGGTGTGACGGTGGAGGGTGTTGTATGAGCAAGCTGACGAAACGTCAAAAAACCGTTGGCGACAAGGTCGACAGCAACAAGCTATATGCATTGCCTGAGGCGCTGGGCCTTGTAAAAGAGTTCGCCGTCGCCAAATTCGATGAATCGATCGACGTGTCGGTGCAGCTCGGCATCGATGCCAAGAAGTCCGACCAGGTCGTTCGCGGCGCGGTCGTGCTGCCCAACGGGACTGGCAAAACCAAGCGCGTTGCCGTGTTCGCCCAGGGTGCAAAAGCTGAAGAAGCCAGGGCCGCTGGCGCCGACATCGTCGGCATGGACGATCTGGCGGCGGATATCAAGGCGGGAAAAATGGATTTCGACGTCGTAATCGCTTCCCCCGATGCGATGCGTGTGGTCGGCACGCTCGGCCAAATCCTTGGGCCCCGCGGCCTGATGCCGAACCCGAAGGTCGGCACCGTGACGCCTGACGTCGCCACCGCCGTCAGGAATGCCAAAGCCGGGCAGGTGCAGTTCCGCGTTGACAAGGCCGGCATCGTGCATGGCACTATCGGTCGCCGTTCGTTCGATACCGCCCAGCTGCAAGGCAATCTGGCCGCGTTGGTCGATGCGCTGGTCAAGGCCAAGCCGGCCACCAGCAAAGGTGTGTACTTGAAGAAAATTGCCGTTTCGTCAACGATGGGTGTCGGCGTTCGCGTCGACACGCAAACCATCGCTGCTTGATCGAAGGAATTTGGACGACTCGAAGGAGTTGTTCAATGTGGTGGGCTGCCGGGGTGAACGCTCCGGCAGGCCATCCAGGACCGTTGGCGCGGCAGGCTCAGAACCCGCCGCTTAATCGACTTCATTGGAGGTTAGCCAACGCAGATGGCGGTCCCGCTGCTTGAATGGTTTTGCAAAGAATCTGAAAACAGTTGGTCGCTGAACATGGGCGTGATGAATGGTGGCTGCGAAAGCGGACACCCAAAGTCACATTTTAAGGAGTAGACCTTGAGTCTCAATCGCAGTGAGAAACAAGCCGTCATTGATGAGGTGACAGGCCTCGCCGCCAATGCTCAAACGCTTGTGATGGCGGAATACCGTGGCATCACGGTCGCCGACATGACCCGGCTGCGCAGCCAAGCCCGCGAAAAAGGCGTGACCCTGAGTGTTCTGAAAAACACCCTGGCACGCCGTGCCGTGGCAGGCAGCGCATTCGAAGTCGTGTCCGACCAGATGACCGGACCGCTCATTTATGGCTTTTCCATCGATGCTGTCGCTGCTGCGAAAGTGGTGTCCGACTTCGCGAAAACCAACGAAAAACTGGTGATTCGCGCGGGCGCATTCGGTGGCAAAACCCTGGATGTGAATGGCGTCAAACAATTGGCGAGCATTCCTCCAAGGGAACAGCTACTGGCCCAGTTGTGTGGCTTGCTGATGTCGCCGGTGTCGCGCACAGCTGCCGTGCTGTCAGCGCTGGCGGCGAAACGAGGCGGCGGCGACGCAGTGGCGTCGGCAGAGGCTGAAGAGCCCACCGCGCAAGCCGCAGCGGCGTAAACGATGGGCGTTTGCGGGACAGGCTGCGGCGCATAGCACAAGCCTTGTTGCCAACTGTTAATAGATACTTTTTTAGGAAATCAAAATGGCATTCGATAAAGACGCATTTTTGACCGTGCTCGACAGCATGACGGTCCTCGAACTCAACGATCTGGTGAAAGCCATCGAAGAGAAGTTTGGCGTGAGCGCAGCTTCCATGGCTGCTCCCGCCGCGGGCGGTGGTGGCGCCGCCGCTGCCGTGGCTGAAGAAAAGACCGAATTCAATGTCGTTCTGCTCGAAGCCGGCGCGCAAAAGGTGCAGGTCATCAAGGCGGTGCGCGAGTTGACCGGTCTGGGCCTCAAGGAAGCCAAGGACTTGGTTGACGGCGCGCCGAAAAACGTCAAGGAAGGCGCCAACAAGGCCGACGCTGATGCCGCTAAAAAGAAACTGGAAGACGCTGGCGCGAAAGTCGAACTCAAGTAATTCTTGGATTCGCAAAGGCTGGAAGACCTTATCGGTCTTCCAGCCTTTCCCGTTTAAGGTCTTCTGAGTAAATAGAAAAATTACTGGGAAAAAGATTGGGAAACCAGTCTTTTTCCCAGTGTTTTCTGAATTCCGACTGCGGAAAACGCCTTGGTCCGGGTGCTGTGCAACGCAGCACCGTCCGCCATGGTTGGTAGTGGCCAACCGCCAAGTTGCCTGAATACGCGGTGTATTCGGGTTCGAGTGTCCCAGAGCCCATCATGACGGAGAACTCATGGCCCTAACTTCTAGTTACAGCTTCACCGAACGCAAACGCATCCGCAAAAGCTTCGGCAACCGTGAAAGCGTGTTGACTGTTCCGTATTTACTCCAGATGCAAAAAGATGCGTATACCGCATTCCTGCAAGCTGACCGCGCGCCGCAAAAACGCACGGTCGAAGGCCTTCAGGCCGCTTTTGAAAATGCATTTCCGATCGTCTCGCACAATGGGTTTGTCGAGATGAAGTTCATCGAGTACAACCTCGCCAAGCCAGCCTTCGATGTACGCGAATGCCAGACGCGCGGACTGACGTTTGCGTCGGCCGTGCGCGCCAAGGTGCAGCTCATCATCTATGACCGCGAGTCTTCGACATCGCAGTCCAAGGTCGTCAAGGAAGTCAAGGAGCAGGAAGTCTATATGGGCGAAGTGCCGCTCATGACCGACAAGGGTTCCTTCGTCATCAACGGCACCGAGCGCGTCATCGTGTCGCAGCTGCACCGCTCGCCCGGCGTGTTTTTCGAGCACGACAAGGGCAAAACCCACAGCTCGGGCAAACTGCTGTTCTCGGCCCGGATCATTCCCTACCGTGGTTCCTGGCTCGACTTCGAGTTCGACCCGAAAGATATTTTGTACTTCCGCGTCGACCGCCGCCGCAAGATGCCGGTCACCATCTTGCTCAAGGCCATTGGCCTGAACCACGAGTCGATCCTGGCGAACTTCTTTGTTTTCGACAATTTCCGCCTGATGGACAGCGGCGCGCAGATGGAATTCGTCGCCGAGCGCATGCGCGGCGAAGTCGCGCGCTTCGACTTGACCGACAAGTCCGGCAAGGTCGTCGTCGCCAAGGACAAGCGGATCACGGTTCGCCACACCCGCGAACTGGAGCAAAGCGGCACCACCCGCATCAGCGTGCCGGAAGACTTTCTGGTCGGCCGTGTCGTCGCCAAGAACATCATCGACGCCGATACCGGCGAGATCATCGCCAAGGCGAACGACGAGCTGACCGAAGCGCTGCTGAAAAAGCTTCGGCTGGCCGGTGTGCAGGAGTTGCAGGTGCTCTACACCAACGAGCTTGACCAGGGCGCCTACATTTCGCAAACGCTGCGCGCCGATGAAACGGCCGACGAATTCGCCGCGCGGGTGGCCATTTATCGCATGATGCGCCCCGGCGAGCCGCCAACGGAAGACGCCGTGCAGGCTTTGTTCCAGCGCCTGTTCTACAACCCGGACACCTACGACCTGTCGCGCGTGGGACGCATGAAGTTCAACGCCCGCGTCGGCCGCAACGAGTCCACCGGCCCGATGGTCATGACCAACGAGGACATTCTTGCCGTCGTCAAGATTCTGGTCGATCTGCGCAACGGCAACGGCGAGGTCGACGACATCGACCACCTGGGCAATCGCCGGGTGCGCTGCGTCGGCGAATTGGCTGAAAACCAGTACCGCACCGGTCTGGCGCGGATCGAAAAGGCGGTGAAAGAGCGCCTGGGCCAAGCCGAGCAAGAGCCTTTGATGCCGCATGACCTGATCAACAGCAAGCCGATTTCGGCCGCGCTGAAAGAATTCTTCGGCGCGTCGCAACTGTCGCAGTTCATGGACCAAACGAATCCGCTGGCTGAGATCACGCACAAGCGCCGTGTTTCGGCGCTTGGCCCCGGTGGCTTGACGCGCGAACGCGCGGGCTTCGAGGTGCGCGACGTGCATGTGACGCATTACGGCCGCGTCTGCCCGATCGAAACGCCCGAAGGACCGAACATCGGCCTGATCAATTCGCTCGCGCTGTATGCCCGCCTGAATGAATACGGCTTTATCGAGACCCCATACCGCCGCGTGGCCGACAGCAAGGTGACGATGGAAATCGATTATCTGTCGGCTATCGAAGAGGGCAAGTACGTGATCGCCCAGGCCAATGCCGCGCTCGACAAGGAAGGCCGTTTGACCGGCGACCTGGTGTCGGCGCGGGAAAAAGGCGAATCGATCCTGGTCGGCGCCGAGCGTGTGCAGTACATGGACGTGTCGCCGGCGCAGATCGTGTCGGTGGCGGCTTCGCTGGTGCCATTCCTGGAGCATGACGACGCCAACCGCGCGCTGATGGGCGCCAACATGTCGCGCCAGGCGGTTCCCGTGCTGCGTCCGGAAAAGCCGCTGGTCGGCACCGGCATCGAGCGCGTCGCGGCGGTGGACTCGGGAACGGTCGTCACCGCCACCCGCGGCGGCGTCGTCGATTATGTCGATGCCACCCGAATCGTGGTGCGTGTGAACGACGCGGAAGCGCTGGCCGGCGAAGTCGGTGTGGACATCTACAACCTGATCAAGTACCAGCGCTCGAACCAGAACACCAACATCCACCAGCGTTCCATCGTCAAGAAGGGCGACAAACTGGACAAGGGCGATGTGATCGCCGACGGCGCATCGACCGACCTGGGCGAGATCGCCATCGGCCAGAACATGCTGATCGCCTTCATGCCGTGGAACGGCTACAACTTCGAGGACTCGATTCTGATTTCCGAGCGTGTCGTGGCCGAAGACCGCTACACCTCGATTCATATCGAAGAACTCGTCGTCATGGCGCGTGACACCAAGCTGGGATCCGAAGAGATCACCCGCGACATTCCGAACCTGTCCGAGCAGCAGCTCAACCGCCTGGACGAGTCCGGCATTATTTATGTCGGCGCCGAAGTCCAGCCGGGTGACACGCTGGTCGGCAAGGTCACGCCCAAGGGTGAAACCACGCTGACGCCGGAGGAAAAATTATTACGCGCCATCTTCGGCGAAAAAGCCAGCGACGTGAAAGACACTTCGCTGCGCGTGAGCCAGGGCTCGCAAGGGACCGTGATCGACGTGCAGGTCTTCACCCGCGAAGGCATCGTTCGTGACAAGCGCGCGCAGCAAATCATCGACGACGAGCTCAAGCGCTTCCGCCTGGACCTGAATGACCAGCTGCGGATCGTCGAAGCCGACGCGTTCGACAGGATCGAAAAACTCCTCACTGGCAAAGTCGCCAACGGCGGCCCGAAAAAGCTCGCCAAGGGAACGAAGATCGACAAGGCCTACCTGCTTGATGTCGAGAAGTACCACTGGTTCGACATTCGTCCGGCGGATGACGACGTCGCGGCGCAGTTGGAAAGCATCAAAAACGCGATGGAGCAGACGCGCCACAGCTTTGACCTGGGCTTCGAGGAAAAGCGCAAGAAGCTGACGCAGGGCGACGAGCTGCCTTCGGGCGTGCTCAAGATGGTCAAGGTGTACCTGGCCGTCAAGCGCCGCCTGCAGCC
>CAXSGT010000168.1:0-7372 GCA_964236835.1 uncultured Polaromonas sp. | reverse complement strand
CCACTAGTCATAACAAAGATAATTTTCCCCGATGCAATCAGACCTGGCGACATTGACTTGCTGGTTATTCCTTATCATGAAAACAGTCTCGTTCTTGACCGCATTTTGGCGATTGAGGTGAAAGTTCTTCGAGCCACTTTTCAAAAGCAGGGAAAATCTCCCAATGAATACGGATTCTCACAAGCCACCTCATTACTAGCGTTGGGATTTCCGTATGTAGCTGTACTGCACTTAATAACTTCAGATAAAAGTCCACATGAGGCTTGGCAAAAAACTCACTTCACAAGAATATTAGATGGCAGCGGTCGAGTTGATGTACTCAGAGAAATAAAAACTGACTTGTTGCCTGAAAATCTGATGCGCCGCGCATATGGCCGGATGTTAAAGAATTCACCGCTGATGGAAATAGGGCTTGCTGTCGCGTATCTAAGCGCTTTAGATAAACAAAATCAGATATGGATGCCATCCGGGAAATCCGCACTACGCAATGCATTGAGAAAGTCGAAAACTAAGCAAGCGGTTGCGGAATATTTTCATTCGCATTATTTGCAAGCTCTTGATACACCACGATATTAATACATAAACGGTTTAGTGAGACAACGGCAATTCACGAGTCGCTAAGGTACCTGGCATATCGATAGTTTAGATAGAGTAACTTGAGCGTGACCTTTATGCTAATGCAGACGCCAAAGTCACAAAGGCCAGCCCAGCGCGGTCATCTTTGATGACCGCGCCCTGCAAATCAGTTGCGACAAGCGGCTCTCGCACCGGCTACGATGGCTACAAACGGCGCAAAGCCTCCGAGGTCCATATGGCTGTCAATACGCTGGCCAGCTCATAGCACTGACCGTTATGCCGGCAAATATCCAAGAGCGTGCAGAGCTTTATACGCTGTGCCAAAAAGCTCAATAGGCCACTGGCCACACGGTCACGCTGGCCTGGGCCGACCAGGGTTATAGGGCTAGCAGGCCAAAAGCGATGCGACCGAGATCCTTGTGTTGCCCGTGTTGCTCTATCTAAAAAAAGCCGCGCTTCTTAGATTTAAACAGGCAGAAAATCAGTAAACAGCGTCATGGTCGCCCACATTCACCAAAATGATTTGCTGATCCTGGATCAAAAGCTCCAGCGTGATTCGATAAGACAGATTGATCGACACCGAATGCAAGCCGTCGAACTTGCCGCACAACGCGTGCAGGCGCAGTGAAGGATGCGAAGGATTGGCCTCCAGCGGTTGCAGTGTTTTCAGGTAGTGCTGGCGCAAGTCCGGGTGCTGCTTGAGAAAGCACGCCGCGCGGCGGTTGTATTGCTCGGTAAAGACCAGCGCAAATGCAAGCTTTGGCAGATTCACAGCGCATCGAGCCGCGCCAGATGGGCGGCGGGCGACTCCTGCACCATGCGGCCAGCGGCGACATCAGCCCGGGTTTGAGCAAGTGCGGCATCGAGCTCGCATCCGCGCAGGTAGTGGTAATGCGCAATGTCCATCACTACAAATTTGTCTTTGCCGCGTACCGAAACTATGATCTCGGGCGCGGTGCTCAGTGCGCATTCAATAGCGGAAATGCCTTTGGTTTTCAAATCGTTGGCGCTAAGGCGAGACATAGGGAAACTCCTGCAGAAATGAATGCCAGGTACGATTAAACGCATTTTTAACAAACAATGCAGCAAAAATGGCTGCAGCGCCCATCCGCTGTGCGCAACCAGCTATCAATCAGGACTTTGGCGCCAGCGAGAGCCTGTAATCGCACAGGATTTACAGACATCGTCACGTAAGCCTCTGACCAAACCGTCCCGTCCCACTCACAGTGACGAGCAGTCTGTGCGTCGCCCGCGTCGCCCCGACATAAAACAGCCTTGCCTCGTCCCGCTCATCGTTCGCCGCGGCAGGCATCCGCCCCGCGCCCACCAGCGCCACCACCGCGAACTCCAGCCCCTTGCTGGCGTGCATCGTCAGCACCTTGACCGTGTCGTCGTTCGGATTGAAGCTGCCCGAGCCCTTGCGCACTTGGTGCGGCAGCCTGGCGCGGCTCAGCGCATGCGCGCATTCGTCCATTTCGTCATAGCGCCGGCAAATCACCGCCATATCGCCCCAGGCGTGGCCCTCTTGATGCGCGGCGCCAAGCAGCTCGGCAACTTTCGAAGCTTCGCCCTGCAAGCTGGGCAGGCGAATGATCAGCGGCGCTGGCCCATCGCGCCCGCAACTCATCGGCTTGACCAGCGGAATCCCGTCGTCATCCTTGTCGTCGGCCGTCAGCAAATCGGCGGCGATCAGGCTGGCGGTTTGCAGAATCTGCCGGGTGTTGCGGTAATTGATTTTCAGAATCGTCGTGCGGCCCTGCGCCTGAATGCCGACGCTTTTGAAGCTGAACTGCTTGCTGCGGCTGCGTTCGTAAATGCTTTGCGCGTCGTCGTACAGCACCAGCAGGCTGTGGGTCGCCGGATCGACCATCTGCGTCACGAGCCTCAGCCATTCGGGCTGAAAGTCGTGGCCTTCGTCGATCAGCACGGCCTGGTACTGGCCGGCGGGAATCTGCTTGCGGTCCACGCCGTGAATCAGGCGCAGCACCATTTCTTCCATCTTGGCGCCCACGGGCAGGTTGTGCGCCGGCAAAGTTTGACCGAACGCCACCAGCTGGTCGCGGCACCATTTATGAAAGTGCCGCGCATGCACGCTGCCCGACAAGCCCTTGGCTTCCATCACGCTCGCCAGCTTGACGGCCAGCGGCTCGTTGTAGCAAAGAATCAGGATGGGCTTCGACGCGGGCGTATGGGCTTTGGCCAGGTATTCGGCGCGGTAACCGAGGATCATGGTTTTGCCCGAGCCTGCGACGCCGTGAATCACGCGATGGCCGTCGCCCAAGCTGCGCGCCAGCTGCTCCTGCTGCAGGTCCATCACGCGCAGGATGTCCGGGATTTCGGCTTCGCCGCCCTTGTCGTCGAACAGCGTGCCCTGCGTTTGCACGCGCACCTGCGGAAACATGTTCCAGCGCACCCGGTTCCGCTGCGGCAGCGACTGCAGCGCATCGACGACCTGAATGGCGCAAAACCGGGCCTGCGCCAGCGGGCTCATGACGACCTTGATTCGGCCATCGACCAAAATGTCCCAGGCTTGCCGCGTGGCTTGGTGAATCGTTTCGAGCTTCCAGTCCTTGGTTTCCAGAATCAGGAGGCCGCGCCGCGGATGCATGACGACGAAATCGGGATGCGACTGCTTCGGGCCAAACGGGCACGTCGTACCACAGCAAATAGTCGTCGTCGAGTTTTTGCTCAAGCCGCTCGGCCAGCCGGCGCTCGCCACTGGTCATGCGGGACACGCAGGCGCCGATGGCGGGAATCAGCGTCGCCATCAGGCCTGGCAGACACCTGCTTTGCCTGCCATGGGCTTAGCTAACCTCTTGCAGCGCGGAAGAAGCCGCGGTGAAATTGCGTTGAACCTCAAGCAGTGCCAGAAACTCTTCCTGGATTGTCTTCGCCAGGCTCTGCAGGGCCAACACTTCGGTTTCCAATACCGGCAGTTGCGTGGCGTGCTCGATGGGAGCCGCCGCGTCGCTCGGGGTTTCAGCGGCGCGCACGGACGCCGCGGCCAGCTCGCGCTTGAGTGCCGCATCTTCTACTTCGAGTTCGGCAAGCCGCGCCGACACGCGCTTGAGCGCGTGGGCGCTTTCGGCGTCGCTGGTTGACAAGCGCTGCAATTCTTGCCGGCTCGCCTTTTCCTGCTCTTGCAGCGCGAGCAAATTCGCTTCGAGCGCCTCGGCCCGCGCCGCATGCTCGATCAGTCGGGCCTGCTCGCCATGCGCCTGGTCAAGCGCCTCGCGCAATTGCGCGGTCTGAAAATTCAGCTTGTCGAAATTCGCGACGGCCAGCTGGCGCTCGTCATCGAGTGAGCCGGCGCGTTCTTGGGACGTGGCCAGCTCGGCTTGAGCCGCGCGTCGGGCACTCGATTGCCCCTGCGCCGCAGCGGCTGCGATGCGGCCACGCAACGCCAGCCAGCAAAGCGCGATGCCGGCAACAAAACCTGCTGCGGCGATCAACAGGGAAGAATATTGAAAATCCATGGTCGTGCTTGGTCGAATTTTGAATCGAAAAATCGGTGATATGCATTATTTGCCATAAATAGTAACAAGAGCTGACAAATTGTTGCAATAGCGTGGCAACTTCGCTGTCGATGGCGCTCAGCGCGGCTGTTTCGCCACGAAACCGATCACCAGCCCTTGCGGCGTGACCGTGACCGCGCCCGGTTGCAGCCCCATGGCGTCGGCCAACGCCAGATCCTGCGGCCGCAGCTGGTGCACAACCACTTCACGCAGGCCCTGCTCGGCCAGAGCCCCGGCGTAGGCATTGAGGCTTTCGGCCGCGCCTGGCGGCAGGCCGGAAAAGCGCAGTGAATTGACGCGCAGCTGATGGGCGCGAACGGTCTGGTCGCTGGGCTCGTAACGCAGCGCGAACTCCAGATCGAAGCCGCCGGTATAGCTGCGCCCCAGCGCCGGGCCGGCGGCCTCGACGACCATTTCCGCTCCCAGCCGGTTCACCTCGGGCAGCAGCCGCAGGCGCGGCGCCCGCACGCTCAGCTCCAGCAGTCCCGCCACCGGATAACGCAGCGGAAAACGCCGCGCCACGGCTTGCTGCAGTTGCTCAAGCGACACCTTGTAGCTTGGCTGGCCGCGCCCGCCGGGCAGCGCCGAGCAGGCCGCTCCGCCCAGCGCCAGCCCTGAAGCCAGCGTTAAAAACAGTCTGCGTTTCATCCATTTGTCTCCGGTGGAGTGGTGAATTGTGCAGTAGCGCGTACAGGCTTTGCCAGGTGGCGCCAAAAGCCCGGCAGGGCTGCGAACATTTGGTAACCGCAGACATACAACATCGACAAGGCTACATACCGGCGAAACCTGCAAGCGCCACAATTCATTGGACGGTCGAATTTCACGATCGATACAAGAACGCTGCTATGAAAACATTTGCTCTGATTTTGGCCGCCGCAGCCTTGACGGGCTGCGCCGCATACCCAGCCGCGCCCGTTTATGGTCCGTATGACGCATATGGAATTTACGGCGCTGGCGTTCCGGTTTATGCCGGACAGCCGGGTTATTTCTATGGCGCCGGTATTTACCGGTACGGCGCTTATCCTTTGCCCTATGTTCCCTATGTTTATCCATACGCCTACCACTACCCGGGGACCTATCACCATTTCCAGCCTGGCGGCCTTGCGGGCGCCGGACCACAGCCCTACCTGCGTTCGCCGCGCCCTGGATTTGGCTGGCGTGGCACTGCCGGAGCGCCCGTCCGGATCGGCGGCCAGCATTCGAGTCGCGCGGGACGCAGGTAATTCGCAGCAACGCCGACAGTTCGGACGCGAATCAAAAACCGATATGTCGAAAATCTCCGACATTTGCAGCGGCGCTATTCTTACGGGCAAAGCAGTGGCTTCCTTCTATCCTGAGGACAGGTTGGCGCCAAGCGACGAAGCGCCGACCCGGAGCCATCGCGATTTTTCAGTCGAATTCACAAGGAGTTGAAGATGAACCAGGATCAAGTCAAGGGTGCCGCCAAGGATGTGGCCGGCAAGCTGCAGGAAGCCGCCGGCAAGCTGACGGACAGCAAGGAACAGCAGGCCAAAGGCCTGGGCAAACAAGCCGCCGGCGAAGCGCAAAAAACCTATGGCGATGCCAAGGAAAATTTGAAAGACGCAACCAAGTAAGTTAAGCCAGCGGGACCGGGCCGCGCACCAGCAGTCCGGTCTGATGATTCTAGGCAAGAAACCTCGGGTTTCCGCATACGCAGTATGCTTGAATAGCTATTTAAATAAGAGCAAATAAAGGCTCCTAGAACAGAATTTTTCCGTACCCGGCTTTCTTTCGGTCTGGAAGCTGGCGTTTCATCGCAGCGGTTTCAGGTATCTTCAACTGCTCACTCAAAGCGGAGCAGCCATTGCAAGATCCACCCCCTTATTTTTACGAACCGCGCAACGGCCACGGCTTGCCGCACGACCCCTTCAATGCGATTGTCGGGCCGCGCCCGATCGGCTGGATCTCGTCGCGCAGCGTGGCTGGTGTGCTCAACTTGGCGCCCTACAGCTTTTTCAACGCGTTTAATTACACGCCGCCCATCGTCGGCTTCGCCAGCGTCGGCTACAAGGACTCGGTGCGCAATATCGAGAAGACCGGCGAGTTCGTCTGGAACCTGGCGACGCGCCCGCTGGCCGAAGCGATGAACCAGACGTCTGCTGCGGTGCCTGCCGAAGTCGATGAATTCGAGCTGGCGGGCTTGACGCCGGCGGCATCGCGCTTGATCGGCGTGCCTCGGGTGGCCCAGAGCCCGGTGTCGTTCGAATGCCGCAGCACGCAGATCATCCAGCTGCACGGCATCGATGGCGTCAAGGTGCCGACCTGGCTGGTGCTCGGCGAGGTGGTCGCCGTGCATATTGCCCAGGCATCGCTCAAGAACGGCGCGTACGACACCGCTGGAGCGGGGCATATCCTGCGCGCCGGCGGGCGCGGCGACTATTTCACCGTCGGCCCGGAGCAGCTGTTCCGCATGGACCGGCCTGCTTGAGCTTGGCTGGGTATCGGAAGGCAATAGCTTTCAACGCAAAGGCGCGAAGGATCGCAAAGTTTTATTTTTCTCGGTTTTATGCTTTGCGTTCTTTCCGTGCTTCGCGCCTTTGCGTTGAAAACCTCTTTTCTTCTCGGGCAATGAGCTGGCGAGGTGGCCCCGGCAGCAGCGTGAAGGCCAGTGCGCCAGCCACCAGCAGCGCCGCAATGGTCGCCAGCACGGCGGTAAACGGCTCGATGCCACGCGCCGCCGCCGCCGCCGAGGCGACAACACCCGTCAGCCACTGCATCGCCGCGATGCCCAGGAACATCGCCATCGTGAACACCGCCATCGCGCGGCCGGTGATGGCCGGCGGGTAGGCGGCGCGCACGTCGGCGTACTGCAGCACCATATAGCCCGACAGCAGGCCGATGGCGATCGGGCAGGCGACATCGACGAGCATGCTGCTGTGCGTCAGCGCAAAAGCGGCGAACAGGCCGGCCAGCAGCAGCGTGAAGCCGACGATCCAGCGCCGCCGGTGTTTCGGCCCGGGGTCGAAGCGGCCGAACAGCGGCGGGCTGAACAGCGACACCAGCGACATCGCCAGCGCGACGTTGCCGCTTTGCACCAGCGAAAAGCCGTGGCGCTGCATCAGCAAGGGCCCGAGCCAGAGGCCGCGCAGCGAAATAAACGACGCATAGCCGACGGCCGCCAGCAGCACGATGCCCGGCGTGTGCGGCAGCATGAAGAGCGCGCCGAACCTGGCTGTGGCCTGGCGCAGCGTTTCCTTCGGCTGCGGGGCGGCATCGACAGCCGCGGCAGCGGCCGGCTCATGCACCAGCGCGTAAATAAG
>CAXSGT010000167.1:0-7400 GCA_964236835.1 uncultured Polaromonas sp. | reverse complement strand
ATATGGCGCGGGCGTCGGCAGCTATTAAAAACAGAGCACTCCTCGATCTTGCATGCCTGCTGCGGCAACACGGCGTGGAACTGCAGGCGGCCAACCGGCGCGACCTCGACCGCGCCGCGGCCGCCGGCCTGGCCGCGCCGCTGCTCGACCGGCTCAAGCTCGGCGCCAAAGACCTCGAAACCGTCGCGCTCGGCTGCGAGCAGCTCGCCGCCATGCCCGACGTGATCGGCGAGATCAACGCGCTGCGCGAGCAGCCCAGCGGCATCCGCGTCGGCCAGATGCGCGTGCCGATCGGCGTCTTCGGCATGATCTACGAGAGCCGGCCGAACGTGACGATCGAGGCGGCGTCGCTGGCGATCAAGAGCGGCAATGCCTGCATTTTGCGCGGCGGCTCCGAGGCGATCGAGTCGAACCAGGCGCTGGCGGCGCTGGTCCATCGGGCGCTCGGGGCAGCCGGCTTGCCGGCGGACGCGGTGCAACTGGTGGCGACCACCGACCGCGACGCCGTCGGTTATCTCATCGCGATGCCGCAATTTGTCGATGTCATCATCCCGCGCGGCGGCAAGGGGCTGATCGAGCGCATCAGCGCAGGTGCCAAGGTGCCGGTCATCAAGCACCTGGACGGCAACTGCCATGTCTATGTCGATGACCCGTGCGACATCGCCATGGCCGTGAGAATCGCCGACAACGCCAAGACGCAAAAGTACAGCCCGTGCAATGCGCTGGAGAGCTTGCTGGTGGCGCGCGGCGCGGCGGCGGAGTTTTTGCCGCTGATCGGCGCCATCTACGCTGGCAAGGGCGTGGAAATGCGCTGCGATGACGCCGCGGCGCTTATTCTGCGGGCGCAACCAGCTATCAATTCGGTAGCGGCTATCGTTCCGGCCAGCGAGCGGGATTGGTACGAGGAATACCTCGCGCCGGTCATCAGCATCAAGGTCGTCGCCGGCGTCGACGAGGCGATCGCGCACATCAACCAGTATTCCAGCCACCACACCGACGCGATTCTGACGCGCGACTATGTCAACGCCCAGCGCTTTTTGCGCGAGGTCGATTCGGCCAGCGTGATGGTCAACGCCAGCACCCGCTTCGCCGACGGCTTCGAGTACGGGCTGGGCGCCGAAATCGGCATCTCCACCGACAAGTTCCACGCCCGCGGTCCGGTCGGCATCGAAGGCCTGACGTCGCTTAAATACATCGTGCTGGGCCAGGGCGAAGTGCGCGGCTGACGCGCCGGCATGCAAGGCGTTATATTTGCTTACCACCACCGACAAAAGCGGAGACAAGCCAAGCCATGTCAATCCAATCAACCGAGTCAACCTGGGCGGACACGACCATCGAGGGCCGGGCCGAACCCGAAATGGAGTATGTGGGTTTCTGGGCGCGCGTCGGCGCGTCGCTGATCGACACCGCGCTGGTGCTGGTCGTCACCTTGCCGCTGGCGTATCTCGCCGATGGGCGCTTCGGGCTGGCGCCGGGTCTTGGCCACGGGCCGGTCGATGTGCTGATTAACGCAGTGCTTCCGGCCGCGCTCGTCATCTGGTTGTGGTCGAGGCTGCAAGCCACGCCCGGCAAAATAGCTGTGTCCGCCAAAATTGTCGATGCCGACACGGGCGCCGAGCCCGCGATGCGGCAGCTTTTGATTCGCTATGCGGGCTACTTCGTCTCGGCGATACCGCTATGCCTGGGATTTTTCTGGATCGCATTCGACCGCCGCAAGCAGGGTTGGCACGACAAGCTGGCCAATACGGTCGTCGTCCGCCGCGCCGGCAAAGAGCCGGTCGGACTCAAGAAACGCTTCGGCTAGCCCGGCCCTCGGCAAACGGCTGAATTGGGCTTTCCGGGCCGGAGCTCGGCCGGCTTGTGCTCGGACGGCCAGAAGCGATGTAGGCCATTTGCGCTTCCACGGCGCTTGCCGATGGCTGGCGATCCATAAGCCCTAGAATTTCAAATCATCGACCTGGATAACAATAATTTCCCTCGAAAGTGGCCGCATGGTTCCGCATCTCATCACCGCCCTGAGCGGCCCGACCAACGAGCTCGAGCAGCGCATCCTGGACACCACGCCGGCCATCGAGCGCTGGTTCCGCCTCGAATGGATGGAGCACACGCCGCCGTTTTACAGCTCGGTCGATATCCGCAACGCCGGCTTCAAGCTCGCGCCGGTCGACACGAACCTGTTTCCAGGCTGCTGGAACAATCTGACGCCGCAGATGCTGCCGCTGGCGGTGCAGGCGGCGATGGCGGCGATCGAAAAAATCTGCCCGGAGGCGCGCAACCTGCTGGTGGTGCCGGAAAACCACACCCGCGGCGACTTCTACCTCGCCAGCATGCTGCAGCTCAAGCGCATTTTTCACCAGGCCGGCCTGAACGTGCGCTTCGGCTCGCTCAGCGCCGACATCAAGGAGCCGACCGCGCTTGGGGCCCCCGGCGGCGAGCGCCTGCTGCTCGAGCCGATCATCCGCACCGACCACCGCCTCGGGCTCAAGGGCTTCGATCCCTGCACGATCTTGCTGAACAACGACTTGTCGGCCGGCATTCCCGGCATCCTCGAAGACCTCGATGAGCAGCATCTGCTGCCGCCGCTGCACGCCGGCTGGTCGGTGCGGCGCAAATCGAACCACTTCAAGGCGTACGAGGAAATCTCCAAGCGCTTCGGCAAGCTGCTGAGCATCGACCCGTGGCTGATCAATCCGCTGTTCGACCAGTGCGGCGACGTCAATTTTTCCGAAAACCAGGGCATGGAATCCCTGGACACGCATGTCGATGCGCTGCTGGCGCGCATCAGGCGCAAATACAAGGAATACGGCATCAACGAAAAGCCCTTCGTCGTCATCAAGCCCGACAACGGCACCTACGGCATGGGCGTCATGACGGTGCGCGATGCGAAGGAGCTGGGAGCGCTGAGCCGCAAGAGCAAACACAAGATGAGCGTCATCAAGGACGGCCGGCAGGCGTCCGAATTCATCGTCCAGGAAGGCGTGCTCACCAACGAGCGCGTCAACGGCGCGGTGGCCGAGCCGGTGGTCTACATGATGGACCGCTATGTCGTCGGCGGGTTCTACCGCGTCCATGCCGAGCGCGGCGTCGATGAAAACCTCAACACCGCCGGCGCCAGCTTCGAGCCGCTGGCCTTCGCCGACAGCGGCCGCCTGCCGCAGCCCGGCGAGACGCCCGGCGCCAGCGGCCCGAACCGGTTTTACATGTACGGCGTCATCGCCCGGCTGGCGATGCTGGCCGCCAGCTACGAGCTCGAAGCGACCGATCCGCACGCCGAGGTGTACGACTAAAGCGCCGGCTTGGCGCCAACTCCGCAAAAGCCGCGCGGCCAGTTGCTGCGGCGCAACAAAAATTGCCTTCGACCGGCCGGCCGTGGGCGAGGCGCGGGCGGGCGCGCCGCTTGAGCGCAAAATAGCATTCCCCTAGACCACCGATCCGTCAGCTTCGAGCCTTGTTGACCGGCCCTCCGGCCGATCGTTCATGACGGAAATTCCCCGTGACAAGCCAAAAATCATCCCTTGCGGCGCTGACCGTCAGCGCCATTGGCGTCGTCTATGGCGACATCGGCACCAGCGTGCTGTATTCGATCAAGGAGGTTTTCGGCTCCGGCCATGTGCCTTTCACGCCCGACAACGTGTACGGCATCTTGTCGATTTTCTTCTGGACGCTCACCATCATCGTCTCGCTGAAATATGTGACCCTGGTGCTGCGCGCCGACAACCACGGCGAGGGCGGGCTGATCGCGATGCTGGCGCTGGCCTCCGGCGCGGTGCAGGACAAGCCGCGGCTGCGCAAGGTGCTGCTGCTCGTCGGCATTTTCGGCACGTCGCTGTTCTACGGCGACGGCGTGATCACGCCGGCGATCTCGGTGCTGTCGGCGGTCGAGGGGCTGGAAGTGATCTCGCCGGCCTTCACGCAGGCCGTGGTGCCGCTGACGCTGGTCATTTTGTTCGGGCTGTTCATGCTGCAAAAACGCGGCACGTCCGGCATCGGCAAGTTTTTCGGCCCGATCACCATCGTCTGGTTTCTCGTGATCGCCGTCCTTGGCGTCTCGCAAATCGTGACCCATCCGGACATCCTTTGGGCGCTCAGCCCGCATTACGCGCTGGCGTTCATCTGGACCCATCCGGGCGTGACCTTCATCATCCTGGGCGCCGTCGTGCTGTGCGTCACCGGTGCCGAGGCGCTGTATGCCGATTTGGGCCACTTCGGCAAAAAGCCGATCCGGCTGGCCTGGTTTTCGATCGTCATGCCGGCGCTGGTGCTGAACTATTTCGGCCAGGGCGCGCTGCTGCTGGGCAACCCGGCGGCGGTGAAAAACCCGTTCTTCCTGATGGCGCCCGAATGGGCCTTGATGCCGCTGGTCGTGCTCGCCACGCTCGCCACGGTGATCGCCTCGCAGGCGCTGATCACCGGCGCTTTCAGCGTCACCAAGCAGGCGATCCAGATGGGTTATCTGCCCCGGCTGCGCGTCCTGCACACCAGCGTTCGCGACACCGGCCAGATCTATTTGCCGTTCGTCAACTGGGGCCTGTTCGTCACCATCGTGCTCGCCGTCGTCATGTTTCGCTCGTCGAGCAACCTGGCGGCGGCCTACGGCATCGCGGTCTGCACTGACATGCTGATCACGACCATCCTGACGTTCTTCGTGATCCGCTACGGCTGGAACTACCCGCTAGCGCTGTGCCTCGCGGCGACCAGCGTGTTCTTTGTCGTCGATTTTGCGTTTTTCGCGTCGAATCTGATGAAGCTGTTCGCCGGCGGCTGGTTTCCGCTGGCCATCGGCGGCGCGGTGTTCACGCTGATGATCACCTGGAAGGACGGGCGGCAAATTCTCAATGAAAAGCTGCTGGCCGACGCGATGGAACTGCAGAGCTTTCTCGATGCGGTGTTCGTCACGCCGCCGCTGCGGGTCGAGGGCACGGCGGTGTTCATGATCGCCGAGCCCGGCATCGTGCCCAATGCGCTCTTGCACAACCTGAAGCACAACAAGGTGCTGCACGAGCAAAATCTGTTCGTCACCGTTCGCATGCACGAGGTGCCGTGGATCGGCATGAGCCGGCGGCTGGAGGTCAATACACTCGGCCATGACTGCTGGCAGGTCACTGTTCACTACGGCTTCAAGAACAACCTGGACCTGCCCAAGGCGCTGCGGCAGATCAAGGACCGCGGCTGCCAGCTCGAGCCGATGACGACGAGCTATTTTCTCTCGCGCGACACGGTGGTGCCGACGATCGGCACCGGCATGGCCGACTGGCGTGAAAAGCTGTTCGCGCAGATGCACTACAACGCCAGCGGCGCGGCGGATTTTTTGAATTTGCCGAATAACGCCGTGGTGGAGCTGGGGAGCAAGATCGAGATTTGAGGCTGGGTTCTGCGACTGGATTCATCGCGGGATTGCTTTGCTTAAGCTTGGCTGGCCGGGGTTGCCCGGCGGCAAGTAACTTTCTTTTGCTTCGCCAAAAGAAAGTCACCAAAGAAAAGGCGACCCGGCTGTCTGGGTCCCTGCGCTTCGCTACGGGCGACCTGCGCTGACCGGGAAAAACGGGGGTCCGCGCAAACTCGCCTGCGGCTCAGACAGCGCGCGGCCCTGATCCCGTTTTTCCCGGTCATCACAGGCCCAGCCAGAACGGGCGGGGAAAGGGATACGGGGAATAAATAGGGATAAAAAATGGGCAATTATGTACTTAAGAAACCCTGATGGCGGGTCTAATGCAAGGCTTAAATAGCCATTAAAAACTATTTTGCTTTTGGTGCAGGCTGATGCTGCTTCGGTGGCGTATTGAGCATACGCCGCAACACGTCATCCGGGTTGGGTGGCGGTGGCTCAGGCTTTTTCGGCTGGGTCATTAAAGGAGTTTAAAAGATGGGACAAGCAGAATCAATAGAGTCACTAGAAGATCAATTACCTGATGCTGTTGTTGAAGCCGGTGTGCAGGTGCTACATAAATCTGGGTATTTGGAATATGAGTCATCGTCGGATGACTTGCTTGTTCGGTCTATTTTTTCCGCGATGGCGCGGGCGTCATTAGCCTATCGTTTAGTGAAAGAACCTCGCGCGTTACAGCGCTAAACTCGCTGACGGCGTTCTGAAGGTCTTTCAAATTCATGCGTATTTCGCGCATTTTGGATTCTGGCAATTGCTTGTTTGGATTAAATTGTGGCGGCACAACCGTAACACGCTTAAATTCTTCCGCGCCTTCATTGATCATAATGTCGTGATGGGCAAATCGGTTGCGATTGGTTTGTCGCGACTTAATTTGGTTATGAACTTTCTTCCATTCCTTTTTCATATCTTTGTTAATTGATGGGTCTAGGAAAACTGAATCAATTACATTCAATTTGCTGCGGAAGCTTTCAATTGAGAAAAACACAACCAGGGCGTGTGGTTGGGTATAGTTTTGAGCGACCAATACAGAAAACGTCATTGCGAGCGCCATCTCTAATCCACCCCAAGTCGAAATGCCTCTACCAATAGTTTCATAAACTTTCGACTGTTCCTCTTCCAGCGTCATTGGTTTTCCTTGCTTGTTGGATGCACTTGGGTTTTATTAATCAACACTGACAGTAGCCGCTCGAATTTAGAGGGTCGGTTGTCCGTCAAGCCTTCGATAAGTTAGCCGCTTGCCGGTGATGCCTTTCAAAGCCAGATTCGTGCGGTCGGTGTCGTTAAAACCCAAAGCCGTGCGGCTGTTGTAGCGGAAATCAAACTCATTGCAGTAGCGCTGCAAGTGCTGTTCGCCCACATGGTGAAACGTGCCGATCAGGCCGCGTTTGAGAATGGAGAAGTAGCCTTCAACGGTGTTTGAGTGCATGTTGCCGTTGACGTACTCGCCCTTGCTATGAACAGTGGTGCCGTGTGAGGCATAGCCCTTGCCAATAGCCATGTAAACGCTGGCGTCGTCGGTCATCAAATTAGCTTCCTTGGCAATGTGCTTGTCCATCACGGCCTTTAGAGTTTTAGCGTTGACCGATTGAACGTGAAAGGTGCGCACCTTTCCCTCACGTTGGACGAGCGAGAAGATTTTTTCCTTGGCAGCGCCGCCGCGAAGATCAGGGTAGAGCTTGCCGATTTTCGAGCGCTTGTTGTTGCCCCAGTAGGTTTCGTCAGCCTCGACCGTGCCGCCCCCAGAGCCAAGCAGGCCATCGGGCGAAGTGGTCATGGCTTCGCGAATGCGGTGCGACATGAACCATGCGGTTTTGTACGTCACGCCGAGCATGCGTTCGAGCTGCTTGGCCGAAATGCCTTTCTTGCTGGCGCACATGAGATGTACAGCTTGAAGCCAGACGTTCAGAGCGATTTTTGAACGCTCAAATACTGTGCCAACCGTTACGGTGAACTGGTCAGAGTGACCTGCCCCCTACCGGCGTACCAACTGAATTGAGGAAGTCCGGGGTTGCAA
>CAXSGT010000166.1:4764-7446 GCA_964236835.1 uncultured Polaromonas sp. | reverse complement strand
TTCGATACGACCCGACGCATTACTCCCGATTCAATCGTTACAGGCCACTAGTTCACGCGACTTTGCGCGAAAGTCTTCCGACTCGATGATGGTGTTCAATGCGGACGCAAGCTGGGAGACGACTTCCGGCGGTGTACCGCGCGGCGCAAACAAGCCTTGCCAGCCGTCAGCTTCAAAGCCGGGAAAGGTCTCCGCAATGCTTGGCACGTCCGGTAGCGGATCCAGCCGTTTCGGGCTGGTCACCGCCAGCGCCCGCAACCTTCCGGACTTGACGAAGGGAACGGCAACGCTTGATGGCAAGAATGAGGTGGTCACCAGACCGCCAACTATGTCGTTGAAGCCGCCGTCGCGATACGGGACATGGTTCATTTTGATACCGGCCCGGTTGGTGAAAGCGGCAAGGGCCACGTGGGTGTTGTTGCCGACGCCATAGCTGGCGTAGGCCAGTTCATTGGGCTTTTCCTTTGCCGCCCGTACCAGGTCCTGCAGGCTCCGATAGGGTGATGTCGCCGACACGACCATCACGAACGGAACCGTTACGACACGAATCACGGGGACAAAGTCTTCAGTCTTGTAGGGAAGTTTCGGGTAGATGAACGGATTGATGGAAGTGGTGCTGCCAATGGTAAATAGCAGCGAGTAGCCGTCGGGTGGCGCCGAAGCCACTGCCTGTGCGGCAACGATGGTGCCGGCGCCCGGCTTGTTGTCTATGACGATGGGCTGCCCTAGCACTTTCTGCAACCGTTCGCTCCAGAAGCGGGCGATCAGGTCCGGCGAGGAGCCTCCCAATGCGGGAATCACCACATGGATGGGCCTATTGGGATAGGGCTGCTGGGCTTGCACACCCCAAGACACCATGAGGCCACCGGCCACCCCAATTAGCGCGCCGCGGCGCGAGAGCCCATGCCCGCCCGATGCGGGTTTGAACAAATCAACCATCAGAAGTCTCCGGCGAAGTGCTGTTATTTTTTTGCAGGGTTTGTTGGCTTCAAGGGCAGCATGCTGTGGCTCCAAGGGCGACATCGCCCTTGCCGCGGTTCTTATGGTTCAAGGCGTAGTGCGCCATCAGCGGCCTGAGGTGGTGCATATTGAGTTTTGGCGCCTCGCCGCGAAAGGCGTGATAGAAGTAATTGACGTTGACCACAAGGCGCTCAGGACTTCCCCATTCGTCGAATTCACCCAGTTCGATGTCCTTGATCGCGTCTTCCAGGCTCATGTTTGCATCAAAGCGTTTTCGGCTTTCCTGCTCGATGTAAACCAGATAGTGCCTGATCTTGCGAACACCGGATTTGTCCGTTACGGGGCCATGGCCCGGCACCACAATATCCACGTCCATCGCCAGCAGGCGATCGAGCGCTGCGATCCAGTTTGAAGAAGGGCCCGACCACAAGATGGGCGTGTTGGTAAAAAAGACGATGTCGCCCGTATAGACGATGCGGTCGTCAGGCACATAAACGATGACGTCGCCGTCGGTGTGGGCCGGACCGACCTTGATAAGCTCGACTTTCTTGTCACCGACCTTCACGGTCATGCTGTCTTCGACATATTCGGTCGGCATGGCGGGGGTAAATCCACGGAACTCAAAAGGCGGGCCGTACAGGCTGGCCATGAAATCTCCGACCACGCCTTCAGGCCGGTTGTCGTAGAGGTCGGCCATCATGCTCGGCGGCTTTTCCGCCATGCCTGCCGCACACTCGGGCGAAGCGATGATGCGTGCGTGCCGCATCAGACCGTTTCCATACGTGTGGTCTCCGTCCCGATGCGTATTCACCAGCGTGGCGATGTCGCGTGCCGCAAGGCCCGTCGCGTCGCGGTAGGCCGCCAGCATTTTTCCGGTTAGTTTTTCGTCGCGCAGCGTATCGACCATAAGGGCCTGATCACCGTCAACTATCAGCCCCGAATTGCTCCAGCCCCAGCCGCTGCCCTGGTTGCAATCCTGGCAAAAACAGTAGCAGCCGCGACCGAGGTCCTTGACTCCATCTTCAATCATGCCGAACTCCTTTGCTTGGTTCGCCAATGGTATTGAGGCGCGTGACTTACTCCAAGCATATTTGTCGGACAGTCGTTCAGCAAAAAGGGGCCCTACCCCAGCGGGTCAACCTTGGCAAGCGCGGCAACACCGGCTGCGCAGAACTTGATGAGGCGCTCGGTGTGCTCTTCGGCAAGTTGCAGCCCTTTGGCGCCAGGGCCCATCAAGTGGGCGTATCGATCCTCAAGCACTTGCCATGAGTAGGTGGCTGCAACGACAATTGAATAACACCAAATCGCTTCTTGGCGGCTCAGGCCAGGGCAGCCTTTTTCCAGCGCCGATAGCAGTTGTTCCGATATGGAGTCGAACTCGTCGCGGCGAGCCTGCTCCACTTGGGGCGGCCCCGTATGTATTGATCTGATCATTCGCGGCACGTTGCGTTCGACAGGATCATCGCTGAGCGCACGCGACAAAATCGGCCAGATCATCGCGTACAAGACATGCTCGAGCTCCGTACGGCCTTTTAAATCTCCTTTGAGCAATTCAAGCCGGTGCGCATTGACTTTACGCACCACGCTTTCAACGATTTCCTTGAAGAGGCTTTCCTTGGTGCCAAAGTAAAAATTGACAGTTCCCAAGCCAATGCCGGCGGCGTGTGCAATTTCCCGCATCGAAATACTGTCGTAGCTGCGCTCGGAGAAAAGCGCATGTGC
>CAXSGT010000166.1:0-4664 GCA_964236835.1 uncultured Polaromonas sp. | reverse complement strand
AAAATCACCCGGCTGCCGACCTTTTTCGCAAAGCCCATTTCGTGCGTGACAACCATCATCGTCATGCCTTCAACGGCCAGGCTCATCATGCAGTCGAGCACCTCGCCGACCATTTCCGGGTCGAGCGCCGAAGTCGGCTCGTCGAACAGCATGGCGATCGGGTCCATGCTGAGCGCCCGGGCAATCGCCACGCGCTGCTGCTGGCCGCCCGAGAGCTGGCCGGGGAATTTGTCCTTGTGCAGCATCAGGCCGACGCGGTCGAGGTATTTGAGGCCATGGGTCTTGGCCTCTTCCAGCTTGCGGCCCAGCACCTTGACCTGCGCCAGTGTCAGGTTCTCGGTCACGCTCAGATGCGGGAACAGCTCGAAATTCTGGAATACCATGCCGACTCTGGAGCGCAATTTGGGCAGGTCCGTCTTCGCGTCGTGCACGGCTTCGCCATCGACAAAAATCTGGCCTTTCTGAAAGGGCTCGAGCGCATTGATGACCTTGATGAGCGTCGATTTGCCCGAGCCCGAAGGGCCGCACACGACGACCACTTCGCCCTTTTCAATCTTCGTGCTGCAGGTGTTGAGCACCTGCACGTCGCCGTACCATTTGGAAACTTCTTTCAACTCGATCATTGGATTTTCCCCGTTTGGCTTTCAACGAATGATGGCGATCCGGCTGTTCAGCCGCTTGACCATGTAGGACAGGCCAAAACAGATCACGAAATAAACGACCGCGGCGAGCAGGTACGACTCTTCCGGCCGGCCATAAATCTTGCCGGCGGTGGTGAAGCCCTTGAGCAGGTCATAGGCGCCGATGGCATAGACCAGCGACGTGTCCTGAAACAGGATGATGGTCTGCGTCAGCAAAATCGGCACCATGTTGCGAAACGCCTGCGGCAGGATGATGAGCTTCATGTTCTGCGTATACGTCATTCCCAGCGCACGCCCGGCGTTGACCTGGCCGCGCGAGATCGACTGGATGCCGGCGCGCATGATCTCGCTGAAATACGCCGCCTCGAAAGCGACAAAAGTAATGATGGCGGAGATTTCAGCGCGGTAGTTGCCGCCGCCCGGAATCAGGCCGTAGAACGACGCCGGCACCAGCAGGAAAAACCACAAAATCACCATCACTAGCGGCACCGAACGCATGCCGTTGACATAAAAGGTTGCCAGAATCGTCAGGATTTTGTTGCCAGACAGCCGCATCAGCGCCAGCAGCGTGCCGAAAATAATGCCGCCTATCGTCGCGATCACCGTCAGCTCGACGCTGAAGATAAAACCCTTGACGACGAACTTGGAAATGATGTCCCAGCTCAGCAAACTCAAGTCGAGGCCGAACATCGCTAGTGCCCTCCGCCGGTCGCGCCGGCGATCACCAGGCCGGGGATGCGCAGCTTGTTCTCGACCAGCGCCATCAGCCGGTTGACCGCGAACGCCGACACCGCGTACAGCACCGTGACGGCCAGGTAGATCTCAATGCCGCGCGACGTTTCTTCCTGCGCCTGCATGGCAAACATCGTCAGCTCGGCGATCGACACGGCAAACGCGACGGAGGAATTCTTCAGCAGGTTCATCGACTCGCTGGTCAGCGGCGGAAGAATGATGCGAAACGCCATCGGCAAAATCACATAGCGGTAGGTTTGCGCGGTGGTAAAACCCATCGCCATGCCGGCATAGCGCTGGCCCCTCGGCAAGGCCTGGACGCCGGCGCGAACCTGTTCGGCGATTCGCGCCGAGGTGAAAAATCCGAGCGCGAACACCACCAGAACAAAGCTCGGCAGGTCCTTCATCGCCGGGAAAATTTTGGGAACGACGAAGTACCAGATGAAAATCTGCACCAGCAGCGGGACATTGCGAAACAGCTCGACCCAGGCGTTGGCCAGCCGCACAAGCCACGGGCTGTTAGGTAGGGTGCGTAGCGTGCCGACAAGCGCGCCGACGATCATCGCAACGACCCACGAGGCGCCGGCGACCGACAGCGTCCAGCCCCAGGCGTCGATCATCCATTGCAGATAGGTGCGGCCGCTGCCGTCGTCGTTTAAAAAAAACTTCCAGTCCCACGTCATGAGGTCTCCTGCTTGTTGCGGCGCCAGCGAAAAATCAGCCCGAATCAAACAACAAGCCCCGCTGGCCGTGACCAGCGGGGCTTGGCAAGTCGGCGCCGTCGGGTTTTACTTTTTGTACTCTTCCATCGGCTTGTCGTTCGGGCCGGCCCAGGCGGTTTTCACGCTCTCGCTGGCGGGCAGTCCGACGCGGGTGTTTTTCGGCGGAATCGGCTGCATAAACCATTTGTCATAAAGCTTGGCCATCTCGCCGGACTTGACCAGCTCGGCGATGGTGCTGTCGCCGATCTTTTTCATGGCCGCGTCGTCCTTGCGGATCATGATCGCGATCGGCTCGACGCTGAGCACTTCGCCGACGAGCTTGAAATCGGCTGGATTCTTCGACGAGGCGATATTGCCCGCCAGGATCGAGCCGTCCATCACGAAGGCGTCGGCGCGGCCCGATTCCAGCAGCAAAAAGCTGTCGGAATGGTCCTTGCCATAGATTTCCTTGAAGTCGATGCCGTTGGCGCGCTCGTTTCTGCGCAGCGTCTGGACCGATGTGGTGCCGGTGGTGGTCGCGACGTTCTTGCCGTTGAGCTGGGTGATCGAGGTGATTCCCGAATTGGCCTTGACCGCGATGCGCACCTCCTCGACGAAGGTCGTGTTGAGGAAAGACACGTCCTTGGCGCGCGCCGCGTTGTTGGTCGTTGAGCCGCATTCGATATCGACGGTGCCGTTCTGGACCAGCGGGATGCGGTTTTGCGAGGTAACGGGCTGGTACTTGATTTCCAGCTTGCGGCCGGCGGCTTTCTCCAGATTGGCGATGACGCGCTGGCAAATCTCGATGTGGTAGCCCACATACTTGCCATCGCCCAGCGTGTAGGAAAGCGCGCCCGACGAGTCGCGAACGCCCATGGTGACGACGCCTGAGACCTTGACCTTGGCCAAGGTGTCGGCGCCTTGCGCAAATACGCCGCCGGCAAGCAGGACTAAGGATAGGGCGACGAGTTTGAATTTCATGAAATCTCCGGTAATGAATGAAAGAGTCAGGCGGCTAGTTTAAAGACTGGAGAGCGTGGATAAACGCAGGTTTACCCGCCCTTGCGGGCAAGGCCGCCCAGCGGCTCGATAAGCTTCACGCGCCTGGCGTAGTGCCAAGCAATCTCCATGCCGCGAAACATGCCGGGAGTTTAGCCAGGCGGGCCTGCGGTTTGATCCCGCAGCCCTGCCTGGTTTAGCAAGTACGACCATAGCGCCTGCGTGTGGCTCTTGCCGGCATCTTTGGCGGTCGGGCGCTCGCGGTAAACCCGCACATCCATCGTCATCTCCAGATTGCCGCCACCGGCGCTGACCAATTTTTTCGCCCGGACTTCTTTCTTGACGGCGCTAAACGGCAAAAACGCAACGCCGTGGCCTTCCAGCGCCATCGCTTTCAAGCCCTCGGCCATGTCGGTTTCATAAACGCGGTCCAGATGAATAGGGACGCTCGACTGCTTGAGGATCAAATCGACGATGCGCCCCAGGTAAGCACCCGGCGCATAACCCAGGTACGGCAAGGGCTTGCCGGCCCGGCCCGGCAGGCTATAGAGCGGCAGGCCTTCGCCGTCGGCGCGAACGAAAGGCGCCAGCGACTCGCGGCCCAGCGACACCATCTCATAGCGCTCGGCGCTAAGCTGAAAAGGCTGGGAATCGTGATGGTACGAAATGAGCAGGTCGCAGCTGCCCTCGACCAGGCGCAGCACCGCGTCATGCACATTGAGCGCGATCAGCCGGCTCTTGATCGGGCCGAACTTCTCGCGCAGGCTGCTCACCCACGCAGGGAAAAATGTGAAAGCCAGCGTATGCGGCACCGCGAATTCGATGAAATCCTGGCCCGCCGACGCATGGCCGCGCAGCATCGCCCGGGTCGATTGCAGGCTTTGCAGCATGTCGAGCGACTCGTCGTAAAGCGTTTGCCCCGCGGGTGTCAGCCGTGTCGGATACGAGCTGCGATCGACCAAGTCGGTGCCAGCCCAAGCTTCGAGCGCCTGGATGCGGCGCGAGAAAGCCGGCTGCGTGACGTGGCGAAGCTGCGCCGAGCGGCTGAAACTGCGGGTTTCGGCGAGCGAGACGAAATCTTCCAGCCATTTGGTTTCCATGGCGAAGTTTATGCGGCGCGAGTTGGTTGGAGAATGACCCGCCAGCCGAATGCAGCGTACATGCCTTGGGTTGTCGTTTAACCGACTCGTTCAACAACCAGTCCCGCAACGGTTTTTCGGATGCCTCCTTCAAGATAGAAGAAATCCGAATCGTTTTCTGTCAACAAAATCGCCGGCGGCGTGAAGTCAAGGCAACTCGCTGCAATGATTGCGTCGGGCAGAAGGAGCTTTCCGCCATCCGGGCCTGCGCTCTGACTTCCCCGACGCGCTGCGAGTTGCAGCCTGACAGCGCGCAAAGTTGCGGCGTTGTCCAGCACCCGCTTTGTTACCTCAACAACTATCAAATCTGGACTTTCGAATTCCGTCTGAAGCAGCGCCTCAAACTGTAAGGCACTTGCCTTGTCTGCCAGGCGCCGTGCGGCGACCAGACACTCCGCCACACAGATCACACTGGTCGCTTTGACAGCGCCAGGGTTATTTCACGCGTAGCG
>CAXSGT010000165.1:0-7504 GCA_964236835.1 uncultured Polaromonas sp. | reverse complement strand
GGCCTGGGGCTTAATTTTCTCGTCACCTGGGCTGCCTGGAAGGCCGACCCGCTGCGTCCGGACCTGCTCCATTTCGTCTCGACCGAGGCTTTTCCGACCGCCGCCGACGACGTGCTCAGAAGCGCCCAGGACAACAGCGAACTGCTGGCGTTGGCCGAGTTGCTGCGGCGCCAGCTGTGGGGGTTGCTGCCGGGATTTCACCGCCTGGTCTTTGAAGGCGGGCAGGTGCTCTTGAGCCTGTGCGTCGGCGACGCGAAAGCGATGCTGCGCGAGGCGTCGTTCGCGGCCGATTCGGTCTATCTCGATGGTTTCAGCCCGCAGCGCAATCCCGACATCTGGGATGTTCACACTTTCAAGGCGGTGGCGCGCTGCTGTCGGCGCGGCGCCCGGGTCGCGACCTGGACGGTCGCCCGGAACGTGCGCGACGCGCTGGCGCAGTGCGGCTTCGTCATGGAAAAAGTTCCCGGCGCGCCGCCCAAACGCGACAACCTGCGGGGCGAATACCAGCCCGCGTGGCAGCTGGCAAAAGCGCCGGCCATCGCAGCGCGCCGGCCCGCGGCGCGCTGCGTCGTCATAGGCGCGGGCCTGGCCGGCGCGGCGGTGGCGGCCAGCCTGGCGCGCCGCGGCTGGCGGGTGACGGTGCTCGATGCCGCCGGCACGCCGGCCGCCGGCGCCTCGGGGCTGCCCGCCGGCGTCATGGCGCCGCATGTCTCGCCCGACGACAGCCTGCTGTCGCGCCTGACGCGCAGCGGCATCCGCACGACGCTGCAGCAGGCCGAAGCGCTGCTGCGAGCCGGCAGCGACTGGGACCCGACGGGCGTGCTGGAGCGCGGCGTCGAGCATTGCCGCCGGCTGCCCGCCGCATGGCATGCTGGGGAACCCCTGGCGGGTGCCGCAAATGACTGGACGCGGCCGGCATCTGCTGAACAGCTTGCCGGCTGCGGCCTGGCGCCGGATGCGCCGGCGCTGTGGCATGCGCGGGCCGGCTGGATCAAGCCCGCGAGCCTGGTCCATGCCTGGCTGGCGAGTCCTCGCGTGGCATGGCGCGGCAATGCGGCCGTCAGCGGCTTGAGCCGGTGCTCGGGGGTGTGGCGGGCGCTGGATGCGGCCGGACGCGAACTCGCAAGCGGCGAGTTGCTGGTGCTGGCCGCGGGCCCTGCGAGTCCGGCGCTGGCCGCGATGGCGGGTGCGGCGCGGCCATTGGCGCTGCAAGCGATTCGCGGTCAGGCGTCGTGGGCGCCGCATGAGCCGAGATCGGCAGGGGCGCTGCCGGCATTTCCGGTCAACGGCCACGGCAGCTTCGTTCCCGCGTTTTCCTCGACCGAAGGGCTGGCCTGGCTGGCCGGCTCGAGCTTCGAGCGCGACGACACCGGCACCGACCTCCGGCCTCGGGACGAGCAGCGCAATTTCAGCCGGCTGCAAACACTGCTGCCGCCGGCGGCGCAGGCGCTGTCGCATCAATTCGGCAGTGGCGAGGTCAAGGCCTGGGCGGGTGTGCGCTGCGCCACGCCGGCCCGCCTGCCGGCGCTCGGCCCGCTCGAGCCGCCCGATCTGTGGCTCTGCACCGGCATGGGATCGCGCGGCTTGACCTTTGCCGCCCTGTGCGCCGAACTGCTGGCGGCCCGGCTCCATGGCGAGCCCTTGCCGATCGAAGCGCGCCTGGCCGACGCGATGCTGCCGCAGCGGCTTTAGCGCTAGGGCGCCGGCAGTTCGGCAAACTTGAGCATGTGCGTCGCCAGCAGCGTTTCGGCCAGAAAACATAGCAGCGCCAGCAAAAAGCAGACCACGCCCGCGAGGAAGCAGACGGTCGCAATGCGGAAAATCGGCAGTTCGCTGGTTTCGCCCAGGAACAGCAAGATGATCGTCGCGCCGATCAGCATGGCGCAGAACGTCAGCAAGGCGAGGCAACCGTTGACAAGCGTGCCGCGCCGCCTCAGCCGGCGCAGCTCGCCGTAGATTCTTGCGGCTTCGGGCTTTTCAATGTCCAGGGCCTCGAGCCGATCTTCAAGCACGCGCGCCCGGTCGATGATGCGCGAAAGCCGCCCCGCCACGGCGCCGATCATTCCCGAGACCGCCGTCAGCAGGAACACCGGCGCCACGGCAAGCTGAATGCCGTGGGTAACCGTCGCAAGGTCGGGGGCGAAATTCAATGGGTGCTTTCGCTGCATAAGACTTGATGGGCGTTTATTTTCTCACGCAGCCGGCGATGCGCATCCAATTCACGCTTACAACGCGTAGCCGGAAAATGTGCGCGCAGCCTTGTAAAAAATTAACAATACTCAATATCGGGAAGGCGCCCGGCTAGAAACCCCTAAATGGCCAGCAAGATCTCGGCCGACGCCTGGATTTCGTGGCGGCCTCGCGATGTCAACACCCATCAACTCTTGTTGTTCTCCTCCTCCCCAAAACGTCAGGACCTTTCATGCTGCAAAACAAAGAGGGACAACGCGTCCCGAATGCCACCTTCAAGACCCGGCGCAATGACGCCTGGGTCGAAATCACCAGCGCCGAGCTTTTTGACGGCAAAACCGTCGTGGTGTTTTCGCTGCCCGGCGCCTATACACCGACCTGTTCAACGACCCATCTGCCGCGCTTCAACGAGCTTGCCAATACTTTCAAGGCGCACGGCGTTGACGACGTGATATGCATTTCAGTCAACGATGCTTTTGTGATGAACGAGTGGGGACAGGCGCAGGAAGCGCAAAGCCTGACGCTTATTCCCGATGGAAACGGCGAATTCACCGAAGGCATGGGCATGCTGGTGGACAAACGCGATCTTGGCTTCGGCCAGCGCTCATGGCGCTATTCGATGCTCGTGAAAAATGGCGTTATCGAGAAAATGTTCATCGAACCGGAAAAAGACGGCGACCCGTTTGAGGTGTCCGATGCCGACACCCTGCTCAACTACCTTGCTCCAGGCGCGAAGGCGCCGGAGCCGATCACGATTTTCAGCAAGCCGGGTTGCCCGTTTTGCGCCAAAGCCAAGGCTTTGCTGAACGAAGCCGGTCTGCGCTACGAAGACATCAGCCTGGGCCACGGCATTACCTCCCGCACGCTTTATGCGGTTGCCGGCGCGGGAACGGCGCCGCAGGTTTTTGCCGGCGGCCGAAAAATCGGCGGCTCCGAAGAACTTGCGGCCTGGCTATCGGCGCGTGGGCAATAAACCGTAGCCCGGCTATCGACAAGGGGCGATAAGGGGCAGCGAAAAAGGCTGAAACCGCCCGCTTAATGCGGACCTGCCCACATGAATACGGCCGGTGTCCAGACAATCGAATCGCTCAGCCCTGAGCCGGCTTGCCGAAGCCGTTTTCCGCCCACGCCACCGCGCTGGCGCGGCTTAGCTTGAACGATGGCGCCACCCGCACCTCGGCCAGCGATTGGCCTGCGTCATCTTGCGCGCTCAGCCGCGCATGGGGATGGTCTTCGTCGGGAACGATATCGAGCGACACAGTGATACGGGCCGCATTGGCGGTCACGGTGATGCGCTGGTGCAGCGTCGCGTGCAACTGCTGCTCATGCCGGCGCACGAATTCCGACGCCGTCTTGACCAGCGTGCCGAAGGCGCCGCCATCGAGCGGCTTGGGATTTTTCTTGTCGCGTCCCATGGTCCACGGGCCGACCAGCGCCGGCTCGGGCTCGCCGTCCTTGGTCATCGCAACCGCCCAGCCGTCGTCGTCCTCGTTCTTGATGACCTTCGCCGTCCAGCCATCGCCGCACCACAAGCGCGGCTCCTGGATTTTGGGACTTTCGTTCATGCCGGACGGAGTGGCCGGGTGCGGCTGGAGCGGGTGCGGATCGGTCAAGGCGGTGTCACTCAGGTCAAAGTCGCGTCAGAACGGAGCGCTGAACGAGACCGCCGGGATTTTACCGCCCGCATGCGGGCGCCATGCCGCGGAGATTGTTCCGACCTGGTGTTCATAAACCGGATTTTCGTGACAAAAAATCGCTTTTACGCATATGGGCAGGACATTTATAGCTACTATTTTAATAGTGAAGCCACAACTTGCCGCTGCGCTGCCCCGCGGCCGCGTCAGGGGCGAATCTCGAACTCCGCGTCGCCCATGTGGCGGTCCGGTCCCAGGGCGGCGGCCAAAGCGGCGGACTCGGCCGCGTGCCACTGGCTGAAAATTTCCAGCTCGCTCGGCGACAGTGCATCCTGCGCCGGTGTTTCGCCATGCAACGCGACGACTCTGCGGTAGGCGGCATGCGTGGGCGCCACCAGGCTTTCATCGCCGAGCGAGGCTTCGAGCGCCTTCCTGAAGCGCCGCACCGCGGCCTGCGCCTCGGCCTCGCTAGCGTCCTCAAAGGCGTAAAGCTTGACGCTGTAACTCACCTGGCGTCCTTTTCAAGCGAATCGCCGCCCTGCGCGATGGCGATGCGCCGCCTGAGCCTGGCCGCGGCCTCGGCGTCGCCGCCCTGCTCGGCGCGCAGCGCCTGCACCTCCAGCCAGGCCAGCAGCGGACGCCGCCAGCCCTGGCCGGAGGCGGTGTCGATCGCCTGCGCGATGGTCGCCGGCGCAGCCTGGCCGGTTTGCAGCAGCACACCCGCGGCGACAAGCCGGGACAGCGGGTCGGCGCTGTCCTGCAGCGCCTTTGCCTCGCCCGCCGCGGCGCGGCGCTGGGCCTCGGGCAGCAGGGCAATGCGCTGCGGATCGATGGTCTGGCCGCGCAGGTAGTCGGCATAGGCGCGCTGCGCCTCGGTGGCGTCCCGCCTGAGCGGCTCGAAACCGGCGCAAGGCTCGAACACCAGGCTGGCGACGCGGCCGGCGCAGCGCAGCAATTCGGCCGTCGCCAGCAAATCAGCGCGGCCGGTGCGCGACAACTCGTCGCGGGCGTGCCGCAGCTCGGCCGCTTCGACGCGGCTGTCGCCTGTCATATAGGCGGCGATGGAGCGCTCCATCGAACCCTTGGCGCCGATTTGCCAGTCCGGCGCTTGCGGCGCGCTGCCGCACGCGCCCAAGGCCGCGGCCGCAAGCAGCGAAAAGAAAGGCTTCAGGGCAAAGGCTGACGAAATTTTCATGGCAGTTTGAGCGCTTCGTCGCGGGAAAAAGGCCATTTTCGGTTGATTTCGGTGATGAGGCTTTCAACTTTTCGCAGGCTCGCTTCGACCTCGCCGCGCAGGGCCGGCAGATCGGTCGTGGCGTTCTTCGCGTTGGCCGCAACGGCCTGGGCATCGACCAAAATCGCGTCGACTTTTTTCAAGCTCTCGCGCGCCTCGGCCAGCGTGGCGCCCAGTTGCGTAACGCTGGCGCGGACCTCGGGCAGCGCGCCTTTCGGGCCGAACACCTGGGTGTCGGCTTTGGCGGCGATGACGCCGAGGCGGGCCAGCAGCGCGTTCGACCGGTCCAGCGCCAACGCCAGCTTTTTACCTTCGGCTTCGCTGCCCAGCAGCACCGTGAGCGCGCCGCCCGGTCCGTTGAGCCGCTGCGTCAGCGTCCGCAGGTCGGCCAGGGCGCCCGCGACCGGGCCGCCGCCGCCGGTCAGGGCGTTCAGGTTTTCAAGCAGGTCTTTGGCCGCCGCGACAACCTTGGGGATTTCGGCGCTGGCGTCGCCCTGCAGCACAGTGCGCACCGCGCCGTCGGGCAGCGCCGGGTCGCCCAGCAGGCCGGAATAGGCGCGAATATTGGTGCCGCCGACCAGGCCCTTGACCAGCGTGAAGACACTCGAAGTGCGCAGCCAATGCGCGTCCTTGGCGGCGACATCGACCACAATGCGCGCCTTGCCGTCCTCGGCCAGCTCGATGCGCCGCACCCGGCCGATCGGAAAACCGGAAAACGTGATGTCCATGCCGACCACCACGCCTTCCGAGTCGTCGGCCATCAGCACGAGCTTCTGGGTGCGCTCGAACGCGCCGCGCGCATACAGCACGTACAGCGCCGAGCCGCACACCAGCAGCAGCATGAACAGCATCAGGGCCCTGGCCTTGAACTCCAGGTTGGCCACGGCTTCGGGCGCCGCCGGTCGCGGCGCCTGCTGCGCGGCGGGCGGCAACAACGATGGTGGAGGAAGGGGTGAACTCATGAATTTTTCGCTGGAGCGAACTTGCTGCGAAGGCTCAATAATAGTTTCCGACCAGCGACGCCCCCTCGATCAGCAATATCGCGGCGAACATTCGCACCAGCCCGCGCATTTCGGCGCTGGTCCGCACACCGGCGCCCATCCTGGCGATTCTCACAGGTTGACCGTACAACGCCCAGGCCATGGGAATGAGCGAGACGGCAAGACAGAAAAACAGCGTTTTCAGCGCAAAAATCAGCGTCACGGCCGGGCTGAACACCTGGCCGAAAAGCCGGGTGTAGCCCGCGAACCCCGACACGACGAAGCCATAGACGGCGACATAGGCGACGCCCAGCGCCACCACGCTGCTCAGCGCCGCCAGCGTGATGCCGGAAAACATGCTGGCCACGAAGCGCGGCAACACCTCGCCGCGCAGCGGCTCCGCGCCCCGCTGGCCCATGGCGTCGAGCTCGCCGCCGGCCCGCAGAGCGGCGAGCTCGACGCCATCGGGAATGGTGCAGCGCAACGCCACGAACAGCGCGGCCGTCAAGGGAATGATCTCGAGCACCAGCACGCGGATGACCACCTGCAGCGCGTACTGCGACAGACCATAGCTTTGCGCCGTCACCATGACGATCCGCGTCAGCACCATGGTCACCAATGCGCACAGCAGCGAAAAGCCGAGCAGAATCGGCGCGGTGTTCAGGTAGATGCGCCGGCGCAGCGCCTCGCGGCGTTCTCGATCGTAGCTCGATGGCGAGAGTGTCAACACCAGCACCACCGCGCCCAGATGGAACAGCCGCCACCACTGGGCGAACCAGCGCCACGCCGCGCGGCCGGTTCGCGTCAGCCGGCCGTGCCAGATACCGGAGGAAGTCATGGCGGCATGATAACGACGGGCTCGCGGCGCTAGAGCAGCAAAGGAGCAAAAGAGCGCCGGCGGGCCATTCGGGTTAGCGGTCGGGCAGCAGCCGTATCAGCTTGCCCTGGCGGCTGTCGGTCACCACATAGAGCAGCCCGTCGGGGCCTTGCCTGACATCGCGAATGCGTTCGCCCACGTCGGCGAGCAACCGGCTTTCGTGAACCACTTTTCCGGCGAAAGGCGCCGACAGCTCGATGCGGTCGAGGTAGCCGAACTTGAGCGAGCCGATGAAAAGATTGCCGCGCCAAGCCACGCCGTAGCGGTCGCTGGTCAGGAATGCCATGCCGGACGGCGCAATCGACGGCACCCAGTAATGCAGCGGCTGCTCCATGCCGGCTTTGCTTGTCAAGCCCTCACCGATCTTGCCGCCGCCGTAATTCTCGCCATAAGTGATGACAGGCCAGCCATAGTTCGCGCCGGGCCGCGGCAAATTGATTTCGTCGCCGCCTTGCGGCCCATGTTCGTGCATCCAGAAAACGCCGTCGGGCGCAAGGGTTGCGCCCTGCGCATTGCGATGGCCGTAGCTCCAGATTTCCGGCAAGGCGCCCGGTTTGCCGACAAAGGGATTGTCTTGCGGTGTCGAGCC
>CAXSGT010000164.1:0-7576 GCA_964236835.1 uncultured Polaromonas sp. | reverse complement strand
GCACCAGTAAGCTCATCACAGGCACTCGAAGTTGGCATGGCAGCAGAAATGGGCAGCATCGAAAAGGAAAGAAAAATCGGAAACTGAAGCTATTATCTACTAAATTCTTATTTACAACTATCCAACTTCACCTCTCCACCTCAATACTGTAGCACCCCTCTTTCGTGCTTAACCTCCTCTCATCTCCCCCTTAAGCCCCCTCGAGCGGGCGCGGGGAGGTCGGGCAGGGGGAGGGGAGTTTGGATATTGGTGGGGGTTGCTTGGTTGTAAATAAGAGTTTGGTTGGTTGTTGGTTTCATATCCATATAGGCCAGCTCTTACCATCCAAAAAGCTTTTAAGGGCTGTGACCCGTGGGGTGCCAAGCCATCGAGAGCGCCATCGCCTCTGATAAGCGATGCCGCTACGTCCTATAAGGCACCCGCATAACCGAGCAACTGTTTTTGGCTTTCGGCAAATCGACGGCGCTATGCCTAAACAGGCATAATCTAGGCGATGTTGAAGCAGGTGCGCAAACCCGTCAAATGGGTCGGCTCCGCCAAGCGCGATCTCGATGCAATGCCAGAGGATGTCAAAGATGTCTTCGGTCATGCCATCGACCTGGCCCAAGCCGGCGGCAAGCACCAGGATGCCAAGGCGCTGACGGGTTTCGGCTCGGCCGGCGTGCTAGAGATGGTCGAGGACCATCAGGGTGATGCCTATCGGGCCGTCTACACCGTTAAGTTCGCCCGGTGGGTTTATGTTTTGCACTGCTTCCAAAAGAAGTCCAAAAGCGGCATCGCAACGCCGAGGACGGACATGGATTTGATCAATAACCGCCTGAAAGCCGCGAAGCGGGATTTCGAAGCTTGGCAGGCACGGCAAGGAGCGCGCAAATGAATGGAAAGAACGAAATCACCATCGAAGAAGGCAGCACGAATGTCTATGCCGACCTGGGCTACACCGACGCTGCGGAGATGCAGCGCAAATCCCGGCTCGCCGGCGAGATCGCCCGCGCGATCAAGGCACGTCGCCTGACGCAAGAAAATGCGGCGACGCTGCTGGGTATCGATCAATCCAAGGTCTCGCGCATCACGCGCGGCCAGTTCCGCGGCGTGAGCGAAGCCAAGCTGCTGGAACTGGTGGCCAGGCTCGGCCACGATGTGAAGATCGTGGTTGGCCCAGTGCGGCGCCGCGCAGGCAAGATCGAGCTGCAGTTCGCGTAACAGGCCCCCGTTTATTTAATTCAACCCTCAATGAAATTCCTGGTGAACCAAGTGCCGACAACAGCGAACAAGCCGCACGGTCTTGACTACACGCTGACGATGCATAGCCCCGATGGCGCATGCCTGGCCAGCTTTGACAATGCCCATCCCGTGGCTAACAAGACAAGGATGCGGCCAACGATCACAAGCACCGGCTGCGCACTGTCAAGCCTTATGAGTACAGCGATGCCGGCACGCTGGTCGATCATGGTGACGCCGCTGGCCACCCGCCTGTGCCGCCCATCGGAAGCTGTGCTAGGCATCCTGCCGAGCCCGCAGCAGGGTGCGTTCACCAAGGAGGGCGGCCAAGCTGTGGTCGATGCGAAGGGCCAGCGTGTCGCAAACTCTTGAGCTGCCCAACATTGACGCTGAGCATTTTCACCCAGCGCAGCTGCAGCGGCTGTTCCAAGGAACTTCTGCGGCGCATGCGCCGCGCATCCTGCTGCTTTACGGCTCGCTGCGCGAACGCTCCTACAGCCGGCTGCTGACCGAAGAGGCGGCGCGGCTGCTGCAGGCCCTGGGCGCCGAGGCGCGCATCTATGACCCGCGCGGGCTTCCGATGCCCGACGATGCGCCGGAGGACCATCCCAAGGTGCAGGAGCTGCGCGACCTCGCGAGTTGGTCGGAGGGCATGGTGTGGTGCTCGCCTGAGCGACACGGCGCCATGACCGGCATCATGAAGGCTCAAATCGACTGGATCCCGCTGGCGATCGGCTCGGTGCGGCCGACCCAGGGCAAGACGCTGGCGGTGATGGAGGTGTCGGGCGGATCGCAATCCTTCAACGCGGTCAATCAATTGCGTGTGCTCGGGCGCTGGATGCGCATGATTACCATCCCGAACCAGTCGTCGGTCGCCAAGGCGTTCCTGGAGTTCGACGAGGCAGGCCGGATGAAGCCCTCGGCCTATTACGAACGCGTCGTCGATGTCATGGAGGAACTGGTGAAGTTCACGCTTCTCACACGGGGCAGCGCCGCCTACCTGGTGGAGCGCTACAGCGAGCGCAGGGAAAGCGCCGAGGCGCTGTCCAAGCAGGTCAATCTGCGCAGCATCTGAACACAGGAACCAGGCGACGTAAATCCAGGATGCAGAGCAGGACCACGACAACGGTGATGCTGCGCTTGGCCCGGACACTGGCGGGGGCCTCGTCGTATTACCTTCCCGCCGTCTTGGGAGGGGCCATCAGCAAGGACGTTGGCACCTCCACTGCAACGATTTTCGGCGCTTTTTCGCTGGCGTTTCTAGTGGCCGGAGCCGTCGACCCCTATGCCGGGCGACTGATTGATCGATTGGGGGGTCGCCCGGTCTTGATGGCAAACAATCTGGTGTTTGCCGCTGGACTGGCCTCACTGAGTCAGGCCCACCAAGCGAGTCACGTGTTCGCCGCCTGGACGGTAATAGGTCTGGCGAACGACATCAGAAGGCGTGGTCTGGAAGGATGGCACGCCCGCCAAGTTTGATGCGGTGGTCTGATGCACTGGCTTTCGCGCCGCGCTGGACCACTTGGCCCTGCTGGGGCATTGCTGGCGGTGTCAGCCCCGTTGTTGAGGACGCGCGCTTGGCATGCCGGGGCAACGCCCGAAAGTTTTGAAGCAGGAAATTGAACCTACCTTCGCGCACCGGACTAGCAATCCAGCCTAACCCTGGCCGAGCTCGCCAAACGGCTGCCGACGACCAGCGGTTTTAGATGCGGTCAGAGCGCTTATCCTGCAGGCCGCACGCATATTCGACGGCATCGGCGACGCTCCAGAACATCCGATCGGCACTGCCAATGCCGCCGGATTCCAGATGGGCGAGCAATTCGCGAATGGGTTGCTTGACCCGCGCCAGTATCAGCGACCTGCCGCCGTTTCCAAGACGCTGGCGAAGTTCAAGCAAACACTCACCGGCGGTACTGTCAAGATTGGAGCTTTCCTCCAGGCTCAATACAACGCACTTCACTGCCGGCCTGCTACTCACGATGCGCATGATTTCGGACGCGACGCGCTCGGCACTGGCAAAAAACAAAGGCTCCTCTGGGCGCACGATCAAAAGCCCGGAAACAGCGGCTGTATCGGTATGACCATCGAGCACCACAAAGTTGCGCGAGGAGCCTAGTTCGCCGAGTTCGTGCACGACAGGCTGGCCAAAGCGCTGAAGCGCCGCCAGCAGCGACAAAGCAACCGCTGCCAGCATGCCATACAAAACGCCAAAAAGCAGCACGGCAGCTACCGATGCAATCACCAGCAGTCGGTCGCGGTTCATGCGCCAGACAGCAAGGATGGGTTTAAGGGACAAGGCGTGCCAGAGCGCGCTGACTACCGCGACGGCCAACACTGGCCGCGGCAGCAAGTGCAGCAGCGGCAAGGCCAGCGCGAGCGCCGCGGCGATAACAACCAGCGCGACCGCGCCCGCCCAGCGGCTCTGGGCGCCAGCCGCCGCATTGGCCGAGGTCGCTGAAAATCCAGCCCCTACCACCATGCCCTGCAACAAGGATGAAGCAAGGTTGCACGCGCCAAGGACCATCAGTTCCTTGTTCGCATTCAGTGTGTCGCCCCGGCTCAGCGCCATCCCACGCATGCTGCCCCACGATTCGGCGAACACAAGAACGACCAAGCCGAAGGCCAGTTCGCTCAGCCGCAGCCACTCCTCCCACGGCAGCAGTGGAAACGCGAGGTGGAAAGTCGGCCGCACGACGGTGCCGACCTCCCGGACTCCCAGCGCCTTCAAATCAAGAAGAGCTGCGGCGACGATGGCCACCATCATGACCAGCATCGACGCGGGCAGCTGCGGCCAGCGTTTCAGGCCCGCAAGACCAACGCCTGCGACCAGTGCCATGAGCACGGTCGGCCCATGCCACGCTTGTGGATGACCCGCCGCGAACGCAATAATATGAAACGGGTCAAAGGCCATGGTTGGCGGCAGCATCAAGCCCAGCGCATCGGGCAGTTGCTTAACCACGATGGACAGCGCCAGCGCAAAAGCGAATCCCCGCAGCACCGGCCGGGCAACGAACGCGGAAAGTTGCCCCTGCCGGGCCCAAGAAAGCAAGGTCAATGTCACGCCTACCATGAACACCAGCGCCAGCAGCTCCTGCAGGTACCGGGCCGGATCGGCCACCGCCGCGCTGCCGGGAATCGACACGATGGCTGCGGCCGACAGCGTCGCCGTCGAGGAGGTGGGCGCCACGATGGCAAAACGGCTGCCGCCAAAGAGAGCATAAATCGCCAGTCCTGTCACTGTCGCTGTCAGCGCATTGGCCACGGGCAAATGCGCAAGGCCCGCATAGGCCACCGCCTCTGGAATGAGCAGTCCCGCCACACACAAGCCCGCGCCTAGATCGCCCCAGCGCGGAAGCATTGCCCAAGGCTGAGCCCAAGCTGGCGCCATCACGGTATCCGCTGCCTGCGACTCAGGCGTCAAACGCGCCTCTGTCATAGGCTTTGTTGAAAGTAGCCGAGTCTTTTCCAACCTGCGCTGCACAGGCTTGCGACCCCACCAGCAGCTTTTCTTTCCATTTCTTTCGCAGTCCGAAATCGACAAGTTCGTCGGCAATTGCCGAGCCTTGCCGGCCAGCGCTGCGTAGTTGGGCCCAGGCGACCATCTGGCCCATTGCGCCGATCAAACCTTTCAACTCACCCATTGTCCTGGGCGCTCCCGCCAAGGTGATGCGATCTTCAGCGGGCTGAAGTTCACGAATGACATAGGGGCTGCCATCAAACCGCACCGGCTGAAGCAGGGCCACTGAAACTGCCTGCAAACGGCGCTGAAGCTCGACGATGCGGTGCGCCTCGGACTGCCACTTCGGCTGCAACGCGGCAAAATGCGGCGCGACGCAAGATGCCATGGACTCTTTCAAGTCAAGCAAATAGTGCCCACCTGGGTTACCTTTTCCGTTCACCAAAACGGCATACCGCTCGATACCAAGGCTTCCCGTGCCGGCGATGCGTCGCTTGGGACTGACGCAAAGGCCGCCGCCGAACGCATGGGCGTTCCCCAGTCGAAGGTGTCGGCCATGCTGGGCGGGAATTTTTTCCAACCTGTCCGAGCGCAAGCTGATGGATTGCTTGAATCGCCTGGGCTATCACATCGAAATCAAGGTCAGGCCGGCCGACAGCCCTGTGGGCCACCTCACGCTGGCATTCGCCTAAGCCGCCGCTGGAAACGCCACGTCAAACCTGGGAGAAAGCGCGATGAATTTGAATGAACTGCAGTACGAGCGGGCGCTAACCGCGCCGGAGTTCCAGCCCAGCAGGTTGTTCGACGCGGACGCCCAAGGGCGCTCCTGTTCTTTGGTCGCCGGTCGACTCCGACGTTAGACGTCAAAAGGAAACTGCGATATGAATATTCCGTTCTCCGGCGGGTGTGCCTGCGGAGCGATTCGCTACAACTGCGCAAGCATGGCAATCGCGATGCTTAACTGCCATTGCCTGGACTGCCAGCGCTCCAGCGGGGCACCTTTCGCCTCCGGCGTCGTCGTCAAAGCTGCTGAACTTCAAATCAGCGGTACGCCCAGGGCGTATTCAGTGCGCGCAGGCAGCGGCAGTCTCGTGACTCGCAGCTTTTGCTGCGACTGTGGGACTCCTTTGTTCACGCGAGGCGAAGCTAATTCAGAATTCATGTCTATTCGTTTTCCCACGCTGGACCATCCTGTGGAGTTTCAGCCGATGCTGGACATATGGACCTCCAGTGCGCAATCGTGGGTTTGCCTTGATCAAACAATTCCGCACTTTTCTCAATCTCCCCAAAAGCCAAGCAACCCGCCTTAATAAACATAATGCCCGCTGCATAATGAACCCGCCAAATCTACTGAGGACGTTCAATGAAATATTCCACGATTTTTATTATGTTAAATTATCTCCGGATTCTGTTTGGCATGGAGCCAGATTATCAAGAATGTTGCTTTTTCCGAATAAAGCCCTTTATCGAATTCTGCGCACCGTTTTCATTCCCGATGTGTGTACATAGTTTTGTCTCTACAAGCCACCTGCTCCTAGCGAGATATCGACAAAGCGTATCCAAAGCCGAATCACCGATGACCGTCATCAGCACGCATTTATCTTTTTATAACAACGAGTTACCAGAAATTTCTGAAAAGGTAAAATTATCCGAATATTGTCCCGGCAGCCCATGAATATCAAACAACGCATCAAACGCTCGGTGGTCAACCGCAATGACCGCGTGTTCCTACGCGCCGAGTTCGATCGCTTCGGCAGCCCAGCCCAGGTTGGCCGCGCGCTGAGCGAGCTCACTCGCGAAGGTGCCATAGTCAGGCTAGGCCTGGGTGTTTACGCCAAAGCCAAGGCAAGCGCACTTACTGGCGAACCCATCCCGGCCCGGCCGCTAGAGGTGCTGGCTCCAGAGGCATTGAAAAAGCTCGGCATTGCGGTGCTGCCCAGCCGCCTGACCCAAGTGCCTTCAGGGATCGTATTGAATACCGGCAAGCGCCGTATTGCGCGCAGATTGAGCTTTAACGGCAAAGCCGTGCAGTACGAACGCGCATGAGGGCGTTGCGCCCCAAGCGGCTCGAACTCATCAACGCGCTGGTCGCGCAAACCGGCTTCGGCGGCATCACCGCCGGCTTGCTCGAAAAGGACGAACACTTGACCGATGCGCTCCGGGCGTTGTTCGAGCTGCCGCTCGAAGGCATGCATCTTGCGCTTTGCAGCGGCACCAGCTTGTCCAAGGCTTACGACCTGATCGAACGCATGTCCGAAGACGCGGACCTGAAAATCGTGCTGCAGGCCGAAACGGGGGCGTTGTCGCGAACGCAGCTGCGTTGCCGGCTGTCCGCACTCAAAAAAGTGGTTTCAGATACTTTGGCCAACATGGTCCTGTTTGAGGATACGAGCGCCTCGCAGGCGCTCAACGAGAACCATCACTTTTGCAGCCAATGGTCGTATGCCCGGCAATACGGCTCCGTTGCCGGGCTGCGCCCGCGTCCGCAAATCGAATCGACGGCACGATCTCCCATGCTGGCGACCGTGACGTGCCAGATTGGCAGCCTGACCGATCAGCTCGCCGGATACAAGAGCGGCGACCTTGCCGTTGCCACAGTTGCCGTGGCCGAGACGGTCGCCGAGAAAGTCCTGTCCTTCCTGTGCCGCTATGCGCAGCACCGGGATGGCTTGCTGCGCAAGGGCTGGGGACGCGGCCCTGGTGCGACACATCTATGACGTGCATTGCGCCCAGCGCTTGCATCCAGAGATCGCCCAGACGGCCAAGCAAATCTTTGCGCGACTGTTGTCGGGGGCCAGTTTCTTGATTTCGCAGCCGCGACTTTGCCGATGCTGTCGGGCGCACTTAGAGGGTGTTATGAACTCGCTCCTGAAGCCAAAAGCATGGCAGCTTTGGGCA
>CAXSGT010000163.1:0-7628 GCA_964236835.1 uncultured Polaromonas sp. | reverse complement strand
GATTCGCCAGGCCATCACCCGCGCGATCGCCGACCAGGCGCGCACCATCCGTATCCCGGTGCACATGATCGAGACCATCAACAAGATGAACCGCCTCTCCCGCCAGCACTTGCAGGAGTTCGGCTTCGAGCCCGACGCCAGCGTGCTGGCCGAGAAGATGGAGATTCCGGAGGAAAAAATCCGCAAGATCATGAAGATCGCCAAGGAGCCGATCTCGATGGAAACGCCGATCGGCGACGACGACGACTCGCACCTGGGCGACTTCATCGAGGACACCAACAACACGGCGCCGATCGAGGCCGCGATGCAGGCGGGCCTGCGCGACGTGGTCAAGGACATCCTCGACTCGCTGACGCCGCGCGAGGCCAAGGTGCTGCGCATGCGCTTCGGCATCGAGATGAGCACCGACCACACGCTCGAAGAAGTCGGCAAGCAGTTCGACGTGACGCGCGAGCGCATCCGCCAGATCGAGGCCAAGGCGCTCAGAAAGCTCAAGCACCCGAGCCGCAGCGACAAGCTGCGCAGCTTTATCGATACGCTGTAAGGCCAGCCCGACACAGCCAGCGGCCGGCGTCTGCGACAAGGCGCCGGCCGCTTTTTTATGCCGGCGTTTGCGCTCGGTTTTCACTCTTTGTGCCACCGGCATGGCGCGCCGAGCGCGGTGCGGCCCTTATCCGATTTTCGTTGTTTTTTCCCGCCAGTCCAACCAGCACGGGCGTCATCAGCTATAAAACTCGTAGCAAAAGCCTAATTTGCGTTATATTCGACGTCAAGCTTTTGCCAGCTCGAATTTGAAACCCCGTGACCCAAGCGAGACCCAAGGAGACGACCGATGAGTGCCAAAGAAAACGCCGCTGTGAGCCTGTTGCTTGAACTGCTGGAGTCACGCTACGCGTTGCGTGTGCTGTGGGCACTGAAAGACGGGCATCCCCAGACGTTTCGCCTGTTGCAAGACAGCGTTGGCAGCATCACGCCCAACACCTTGAATACCCGCCTCAAGGAGTTGCGCGCCGCTGGCCTGCTCGGCCACGGGACCAGCGGCTATGTCGTGACGCCGCTGGGCGCGGACTTGCTCAAACGCCTGAACGAATTGCAGGCCTTCGCCGGCAAATGGGCGGTCAGCCAGACCAGGGTCGGCGCCGCAGCCGGCACACCATGATTCAAGTTCCGGTTTAAGCGTATCCAGACAGGCCGGGCGCCTGTTTTTTCATTTTCACGGTTCCTGCGTTGCCGGACTGCCCTGCCTACCCAACCAGCCAGACCCAAGCCAATCGCCGCATGGCTGCATGGCTTCGACTGCTGCGTCCGGCCCGCGCCGTCCGCGCTATCCGCCAGCTCAAGGTTTGTTCCCTGGCCCTAATCCCGCGTCTTGAAAAGGGATTTGCCAGCCCCAGCTAGTGGGCTCAACAGCTTCAATTCTTGTTTACCAACATGCCTGAAAACACCCGATCCGAACAAAATCAACACTTGACGGGCGCGCCCAGCGCCGAAGAGCTGGAAGCCGCGCGGTCGGCCGACGAATTCGACGCGCTGAAAGCAGCGCAATCGGAGCTGGCGGCCCTGCAAGCCAAAAACAGCGAGCTCTCGGACAATTACCTGCGCGCCAAGGCCGACGCCGAAAACGCCCGCCGCCGCGCCGAGGACGAGATTTCCAAGGCACGCAAATTCGCGCTGGAAAGCTTCGCGGAAAGCCTGCTGCCGGTGCTCGACAGCCTGGAGGCTGGCCTGGCGCTGAAGGAAGCGACGCTGCAGCAATTGCGCGAAGGCTCCGAGATGACGCTCAAGCAGCTCAAAAGCGCGCTCGAGCGCAACAAGGTGATCGAGATTAATCCAGCCGCCGGCGCCAGGTTCGATCCGCACCAGCACCAGGCGATCAGCCTGGTTCCCGCCGAGCAGGAAGAAGGCTCTGTGGTGGCGGTGCTGCAAAAAGGCTATTCGATCGCCGAGCGCGTCCTGCGCCCCGCGCTGGTCACGGTGGCGGCGCCGAAATAACGGCGAAAAAAGCCGCTGCCGCACTTGAAGTTACAAAACTTATCCGCAACTCAACCATAGCCTGACGCGCCGCTGGATGAAACATTCATCAGTGCGCCAGCCAAATTTCAACGAATCGAAAAGCAGGAGTAAATCATGGGAAGAATCATCGGTATCGACTTGGGAACGACCAACAGCTGCGTCGCCATCATGGAGGGCAATACGCCGCGCGTCATTGAAAACTCCGAAGGCGCCCGCACCACTCCGTCCATCGTCGCCTACCAGGCTGACGGCGAAGTGCTGGTCGGCGCGTCGGCCAAGCGCCAGGCCGTGACCAACGCCAAGAACACGCTTTATGCCGTCAAGCGCCTGATCGGCCGCAAGTTCACCGAAAAAGAAGTTCAAAAAGACATCGGCCTGATGCCTTACTCGATCGTCGCCGCCGACAACGGCGATGCCTGGATTGAAGTGCGCGGCAAGAAAATGTCGCCCCAGCAGGTCAGCGCCGACATCCTGCGCAAGATGAAGAAAACCGCCGAGGACTATCTCGGCGAGCCGGTGACCGATGCCGTCATCACGGTGCCGGCCTATTTCAACGACGCCCAGCGCCAGGCGACCAAGGATGCCGGCCGCATCGCCGGCCTCGAGGTCAAGCGCATCATTAACGAGCCGACCGCCGCGGCGTTGGCCTTCGGCCTGGACAAGCAGGAAAAGGGCGACCGCAAGATCGCCGTCTATGACCTGGGCGGCGGCACGTTCGACATCTCGATCATCGAGATCGCCGATGTCGACGGCGAAAAGCAGTTCGAGGTGCTCTCGACCAACGGCGATACCTTCCTCGGCGGCGAAGACTTCGACCAGCGCATCATCGACTACATCGTGGGCGAGTTCAAGAAGGAACAAGGCGTTGACCTGTCCAAGGATGTGCTGGCATTGCAGCGCCTCAAGGATGCTGCTGAAAAGGCCAAAATCGAGCTGTCGAACAGCGCGCAGACCGACATCAACCTGCCCTACATCACCGCCGACGCCTCAGGCCCGAAACACCTGAGCATCAAGATGACCCGGGCCAAGCTCGAAAGCCTGGTCGATGAGCTCATCGAGCGCACGATTGCGCCATGCCGCGTCGCGATCAAGGATTCCGGCGTGAGCGTCGGCGACATCCATGACGTGATTTTGGTCGGCGGCATGACGCGCATGCCCAAGGTGCAGGAAAAGGTCAAGGAATTCTTCGGCCGCGAGCCGCGCAAGGACGTGAACCCTGACGAGGCCGTCGCCGTCGGCGCCGCCATCCAGGGCCAGGTGCTGTCGGGCGACCGCTCGGACGTGCTGCTGCTCGACGTGACGCCGTTGTCGCTCGGCATCGAAACCATGGGCGGCGTGATGACGAAGATGATCAAGAAGAACACGACGATTCCCACCAAGTTCGCGCAGACGTTCTCGACCGCCGAGGACAACCAGCCGGCGGTGACGATCAAGGTGTTCCAGGGCGAGCGCGAGATCGCTTCGGGCAACAAGGCGCTGGGCGAATTCAACCTTGAAGGCATTCCGCCGGCCTCTCGCGGCACGCCGCAGATCGAGGTGTCGTTCGACATCGACGCCAACGGCATCCTGCATGTCGGCGCCAAGGACAAGGGCACCGGCAAGGAAAACAAGATCACCATCAAGGCGAACTCGGGCTTGTCGGAGTCGGAGATCCAGCAGATGGTGAAAGACGCGGAGCTGAATGCCGACGACGACCGGAAAAAGGTCGAATTCGTTCAGGCCAAAAACAGCGCCGAAGCGATGGTTCACAGCGTGAAAAAATCGCTCGGTGAATACGGCGACAAGCTCGAAGCTTCCGAGAAGGAGAAGATCGAGACCGCCATCAAGGACATGGAAGACGCGCTCAAGAGCGACGACAAGGCCGCGATCGAGGGCAAGAACGCCGCCTTGATGGAAGCCAGCCAGAAGCTCGGTGAGAAGATGTACGCCGACATGCAGTCGCAGCAAGGCGCTGGTGACGCCGGCGGCGCGGCGGGCCAGGCGGGCGGCGCCCAGCAGGCGCAGCCCAAGCAGGCCGACGACAATGTCGTCGATGCGGAAGTCAAGGAAGTGAAGAAAGGCTGACGCCCAGGCGTTGCCGGCGCGTCAAAACGCCGCGCTGAAGAATCCTTTGGGAAACTTCGCGCGGCTTTTTGCCTGACAGCCATGACAAACCCGCATGAATAAAACCCGCCTGGAAGCCTTCAGTGATGGCGTGATCGCCGTCATCATCACCATCATGGTGCTGGATTTGAAAGTGCCGCACAGCGCGCAGCTGGCTGAGCTGCTTAAGCTGTGGCCGGTTTTTCTGAGTTATGTGCTTAGCTTTGTCTTCGTCGGTATTTACTGGAACAACCACCACCACATGCTCTATGCCGTGAAAAAGGTGAATGGCGGAATTCTTTGGGCAAACCTGCATTTGCTGTTCTGGCTGTCGCTGATTCCATTTTTCACAGGCTGGATGGGCGAAAACCACTTTGCCTCGCTTCCGGTCGCGGTTTATTCGCTTGACCTCCTGATGTGCGCATTGGCCTACTCGTGGCTGCAAAACCGCATTATCAAATCCCAGGGCAGCGGCTCGCTGCTGGCCGGCGCGGTAGGCGACGACACCAAGGGCAAAATCTCAGTTGTCGCTTATCTCGCCGCGATTCCGCTGGCGTTGCTGGACTACACATGGCTGTCTGGCGCACTGCTGGTCGCCGTGTCGCTGATCTGGTTTATTCCCGACCGGCGCATTGAAAACAAGTTAAGCACCGATTAACAAGACTCCAAAAAAACCCTTACGTCCATGGCCAAAAAAGACTATTACGACACCCTTGGCGTTCCCAAGAACGCGAGCGACGACGATATCAAAAAAGCGTATCGCAAGCTCGCGATGAAGCACCACCCCGACCGCAACCAGGGCGACGGCAACACCAAAGGTTCCGAAGAAAAATTCAAGGAGGCCAAAGAGGCCTACGAGATGCTTTCCGACGAAAAAAAGCGCGCCGCCTACGACCAGTTCGGCCACGCCGGCGTCGATCCGAACATGCGCGGCGGACCGGGCGCCGAAGGCTTCGGCGGCTTTGCCGAAGCCTTCGGCGACATCTTCGGCGACGTTTTCGGCGGCCAGCGCGGCGGCCAGGGCGGCCGGCAGGTGTATCGCGGCGGCGACCTGAGCTATGCGATGGAGGTCACGCTGGAAGAGGCGGCGACCGGCAAGGATGCGCAAATCCGCATTCCAAGCTGGGAAGACTGCGCCACCTGCCAGGGCAGCGGCGCCAAGCCCGGCACCAAGGTCGCCACCTGCACCACCTGCCACGGCCATGGCGCGGTGCAGATGCGCCAGGGGTTTTTCAGCGTGCAGCAGACCTGCCCGCAGTGCAAGGGCACCGGCAAGCTGATCCCCACGCCGTGCGTCGCCTGCCACGGCGTCGGCAAGACCAAGACCAACAAGACGCTCGAAGTCAAGATTCCGGCCGGCATCGACGACGGCATGCGGATCCGCTCGACCGGCAACGGCGAGCCCGGCGCCAACGGCGGCCCGCCGGGCGACCTGTATATTGAAATCCGCATCAAGAAGCACGAGATTTTCGAGCGTGAAGGCGACGACCTGCACTGCGCCGTGCCGATCAGCTTCACGACGGCGGCGCTCGGCGGCGAGATCGACGTGCCGACGCTGGCCGGCAAGGCGTCGATCGACATTCCGGAAGGCACGCAGGGCGGCAAGCAGTTCCGCCTGCGCGGCAAAGGCATCAAGGGAGTGCGATCAAGCTACCCCGGCGACCTGTACTGCCATATCACCGTCGAGATCCCGGTGAAGCTGACCGAGCATCAGCGCAAGCTGCTCAAGGAGCTCGACGAATCGATCAAAAAAGGCGGCGCCAAGCATTTGCCGAGCGAAGAAGGCTGGACCGACAAGCTGAAGAATTTTTTCAGCGTTTGAGTTGCGGGCGTAGATCGTTTTTTAATACACCGAAGAGTACAGTTTCCATCGCAAAGACGCAAAGCGGCAAAGGTCGCGAAGAAGTCAATTTAAAATTTACTTTGCGTTCTTTGCCGCTTTGCGCCTTTGCGATGGAAGCTTTCTTCCTTTGAAAAACGCACTACCGTTCGAGCACGGATTTGCTTGCCATCAGCTCAGGCTCAAACCCCCCGCCGCCCGGCGTATGAATCTCGAACACATCGCCTGGCCGCATCTCGGCCTGTCCGATATGTCCCAGCGTTTCCACGGTGCCATCGGCCCGAACGACGACGTTTCTGCCCACCTGCCCTGGCTCGCCGCCGGCCATGCCGAAGGCGCCATGCCTGCGGCCGTTGGACAGGATACTCGCCGTCATCGCTTCGAGGAATTTCACGCGCCGCACGCCGCCATCGCCGCCGCGCCAGCGCCCGGCGCCGCCTGAACCGGCGCGAATTTCATAGCTTTCCAGTCGCACCGGAAAACGGAATTCGAGCACTTCCGGATCGGTCAGGCGCGAATTGGTCATATGCGTCTGGACCACGCTGCAGCCGTCGAAACCACCGACCAGCTCGCCCGCGTCGTTTGTCAGGCCACCAGCGCCCGAGCCGCCCGAAATGGTTTCGTAATACTGGTGGCGCGCGTTGCCGAAAGTGAAATTGTTCATCGTGCACTGGCTCGCCGCCATGACGCCGAGCGCGCCATAGAGCGCGTTGGTGACGCAGCTCGATGTTTCGACATTGCCCGCGACGACCGACGCGGGCGGATCGGGGTTCAGCATCGAGCCCGGCGGGATGATGACCTTGAGCGGCTTCAGGCAGCCGGCGTTGAGCGGAATGTCGTCATCGACCAGCGTGCGAAATACGTAGAGCACTGCCGCCATGCAGACCGCCGTCGGCGCGTTGAAATTGTTGCTCTGCTGCGCCGACGTGCCTGTGAAGTCGATCTCGGCGCTGCGGCGTTGGGTATCGACGCGAATCGCCACCCGGATTTGCGCGCCGTTGTCGAGCGGCAGGGTGAATTCGCCATCCTTCAGGCGCGTGATGACGCGGCGCACCGATTCCTCGGCATTGTCCTGCACGTGGCGCATATAGGCGAGCACCACGTCCAGGCTGAACTGACCGACCATCCTGCGCAGTTCCTGAACGCCTTTTTCATTGGCGGCGATCTGCGCTTTCAGATCGGCCATGTTCTGCCGCGGGTTCCGGCTGGGGTATTGCCCGCTTTCGAGCAGCGCGATCATTTCCACCTCGCGCAGCGTGCCCTGATCGACGAGTTTGAAATTTTTGATCTGAACGCCTTCTTCCTCGATACGCGTCGAGAACGGCGGCATGGAACCGGGCGTCGTGCCGCCGATGTCGGCATGGTGGCCTCGGCTGCCGACGTAGAAAAGGGGGCTACCCTCTCCATCCAGATACACCGGCGTAATCACTGTAATGTCCGGCAAATGCGTCCCGCCATGGTAGGGATCGTTCAGCACATAGACATCGCCCGGCCGCATCGTGCCGGCGTTCTCGCGAATCACCGTTTTGATGCTTTCCCCCATCGATCCCAGGTGCACCGGCATGTGCGGCGCGTTGGCGATCAGGTTGCCTTCCGTGTCGAACAGCGCGCAGCTGAAGTCCAGCCGCTCCTTGATGTTGACCGAGTGCGCCGTGTTTTGCAGCTGCAGCCCCATCTGCTCGGCGATGTTCAT
>CAXSGT010000162.1:0-7640 GCA_964236835.1 uncultured Polaromonas sp. | reverse complement strand
CCTGACTGTGTACCAGCTCGAAAGAAGATAACAAAACCCATACCAGCTCAATCACCGCGGCGAGCGGGATAAAGCCGGGCTCGTCAACGGTGAAGGTTTCTATCAGTTCGCTGGCCAGCCTGGCCTGCTGAACATCGTCTTGCATGATGTAGCGCACCAGTACATTGGTATCGAGGCCAGTCATCGGGCAGAAGCGCCACGCGCTGCAATCGCCGCATTCATGTCCTCGATCGAGACGATTTTCTTCGCCTTCCCAAACATGCCCTTGAGATCTGTCACCGACCGGGTCGCGGCAATGAATTCGAACCGGCCAGGCTCGACCTCGACAAATTCAACACGGTCACCCGCCGACACGTGCAGGGCTTCCCGGATTCGGACGGGAATGGTAATTTGTCCTTTGCTGGTGACTGTTGCGCTTGTCATGATAGGGTGTCCTTAAATCCTTACTATAAAGTAAGAATTACTCAATTTCAAGCGCCTTGACGCGTTGGTAGTGTCTCCGTTTGAATTTCAGCTTACGACCCAAGCCGAAGTTGATTGGCGCGAACTCGGCGCCCGGAAGCAGCCCTTGCCCTCCAGATCAAAGTGACCGGTCAGCGGGTCTGCACAGGCAGACTGAACGACGTTCTCGGAGTCAGACCGAGCGCTCATGATTGAAGACTCTCCTTCCATTGTCAGGAGCCCCAGACTTTTTGAACGTGGAACTTCGCTAGATGCTCATCGGTCGTCTGAAAGTCGTCGCGGCCGTCCCATTCAAACTCCACTGATACCTCATTGTCAGATTCTTCCGTAATCTCTGCATTCAAAACACACGGGATGCTAGTGACGCCCGCCAGTGCATCCGTTCCCAGGCTGTTGGACGATAAAGTGCCCATAGGGCTGCGGACAATTCTCACTGTGTGCTTTGACATGTTGGACTATTCCATTGATTGGCTCAGGCATCCTACGGCTGTAGGACGCTGTGCTTTCTTAGCGACAGTTTTCTGAATTGAGAAGCGAACACATATTGAGGGAACACCATACGAGCTCACCTCGTTGGCGATGACCTCAGCGATCTCGCGGCGGAGTTCCTCAGCGTCAAAGGCCAGCTTGGTTTGCATCATCAATTCCGGACGTTAAAAGTTACCGATGCGAATTTTGTTGAAGAGCTGCGCGTTGTGCAGGGAACATTCGCTCCGAAAACGCGAGAAGTATGTGCCGGCGGCGAACTTGATCTTCCAGCCCAGGCGGTTATCCCTGCCGCCATACATTACAAGGTTACCAACATTTGCGTGATTGGCCAGTTCCAGAAGCGCAGTCCATTTGGCCTTCTCGTTTTCATAGACGCTTGGGGCCACACCCTTCAAGAGACTGTATTCGTCTTCAAAGGACATGCTGCTGAACAGCAGGACCCTTGACAGTCGTGTAAGACCATCAGGCAAATTGAACTGGCAGTCGGTATAGCTCACAGCCTGCCAGACAAAGCGAGATGCCCGCGATGAGAAGCTGGCTTCCTGGGGCAGATACTTAACCTCAAGTCCCACCGGGCCAGGTAAAATCCCGCGTCTATCAGGTGCTGCTTGGGCTTCAGTACGTAGTCGATTTTCACTCCAACCTCTTCAGTCAGGTGAACCCCTGGGACTTCCTTGAAAACCTCGAAGTCGGCACCGATCCAAGCTTCGAGCCACGCTTTTAGCTCTGCCTCTGATGAGAAACGCTGGAAAATTTTCAGCGTTTCTTTGAATTTATCGGCCAGAGACTGTGTGCGTTCGACGATGACGGGAAGAATATGCCTCCACGTATATGCCTGACCGACCGCATCAACGGCCTTTTCGATCGATTCTTCGGCCACCTGCTTCCGCTGCGCAGCCTTCTTCACCTCTTCCGCATCCATCGCTGAGCCTACTGGATCAAGCCTTTTGGTGACTTCTTTTGTAATGCGGTTGATTTGTTCAAGCAACTGCCTTCTTGCCTGGCGATGAGTTGGTTCAATGGTGTCGTCAAATACGAGAGGCTGTGCGCCGGCCAGTTGCTCAGCGGCTTTTGCCTTGCTCAATGGTCCGCCGGCTTGACAACCGCACACTGTGCACTGGTGGACGTTATGGATGTGGCCGGAACTGAACGTGCGAAGCCTGATGGCCAAGCTGTCTATGCATGCATGAACTGTGTTGAAGTCTTCCGACAATGCCAACTTCCTTTGTTCGAGCTCCTCGAAGGTAAGTGAGTCAATATCATCCATGGCTTACTCAACGTAGAAAAGGGCGTCTAGCATTGCGGCTCGTCCCTGCCAGGCTTCGAGCTCAACCGGATCTGAAGGGGGCAAAGACTTCCACCAAGGCGTGTCGATGAGTCTTCCCACAATCTCATACCAGTAGCGGTCGAAGTCAAGACCGCTTTTGCGGATGTCGAACTCCTCGGTGAGCTTGTCCCGGTTCTTGCTGTCCACACAGATAAAGTAATCGGGGCGCTTGAGTGCGAGAAGGCGCGATGACGTTCCGATGCCGTACCGGCCGTTCGGAAAGGCCTTCAGATATTCTTCAATGAAGGCATCGTATTGGGCTTTGTTGACCTCGCCCGTGAGCGGTATTTTGTCCAACGCGTTGGAGAGGTGAATATTGTTGTTATTGATGGCTTGCTGGAAGTAGCCCACTCCCATCATGGAGCCAAACCATTTGGCATCCTTGGCGATCTTCGAGTCCATGCCGGCGACAGCCTTACGCTCCTCCTGGTTCATGTCTGCGAACTTGGGCGTCTTGGCAAACAGCTTTCTCACAATCGATAGAAGCTCCAGGCGATCTTGGAAGTTGTGGATCTTGTCGGCCTTGACCCGAGCCAGGTATTGAGCCCAGTCCATGGTCATGAGTGGCATATCAACGGGTGCTGTCCCGCTTTTGGTCTCGCCGTATTGGCCCTCTAGCTTCTTGATCTCAGGCTGCCTTAGCTTCCACAGCTTGCGGTAATTGTCGGCCTCCTCTCCGCTAACGGTCCTGGCTTCTTTGAACTGCATCTCAATGAAGGCGAGTGTCTGGTCCAGCAGTTCCGGTTGACCGTCTTTGTGTGTGATGAGCGTCGAAAGCTCTGTGTTGACAGTCATGGCGCCATGGGTGAAGTTGGCGCTTCCGATAATTACTTCGAATTCTTTGCCGGCGCCGTCGTGGAAGCAGTAGACCTTGGGGTGAAAGACGCCTGCCGGCTGCAGCATAAACTTGGTCGTGGCAGAGCCGACGAAGGAATCTAGCACGTCGGGATGGGTCTGATAGAAATGGGTGCCTATGACGGCATGCTTCACCTTAGCCTTATGAGCGACCAAGCTTTTGGAAGCATCCGTGCTGGCTGACGCCCATGCAACCGCCAAGCTTACTTGTGGATATTTGGCAAAGAGCCTGGTGAGATGAGCCTTAAAGGCGGTGCCGTTGGATATGAGCTGCACTGCGGTCCCTGGTGAGTTTCTGCAATCATAAGTGGCGGTTCAGATTAGGCTGGACTTAGCTGTGGCAGGCTGGATACTTGAACGCTGGCTTGGCCGCACATGGGCGTTCGCCCTGCAGTGCCAGACCTTGAACACAAAAACGCGATTGGTTCTACTGACAGCGGGCGCTGGTCAATGACTGCAACTGGCAGTTAGCCGAAATTCACACTGAGACACTACCGACGCTTTCGATGGTTATAAGGTACGCATGCGGTCGCCCGCCGAAAACCCCATCGGCTGCCACGTCGGCATGCCCTTGGCGCCAAAGGCCATCACCTTGAACAGCTCGCCCATCTCATGCTCGTTGACGAGTTTTTGCGCCATCGCGCGCTCGGCCAAGCTGGCGTTTTCAAGGCCGTCCAGCAGCCCGCAGTTAAGCAAAAACCGGCCCTGGCTGGTGTAGCCCAGCACGTTCAGCCCGGCCTCCTGCCCGGCGAGCGCGATGGCGGTGAAATCGACATGCGCGGTAATGTCTTTCTCGCCGACGTCGGCCAGCGCATCGCTGTCGGCCAGGTGGGCGCGGTGGCACATGAGCGTTCCCATGCCGCGCTGCGGATGGTAGTACTCGCGCTCCGGAAAGCCGTAATCAATCAGGAAAATCGCGCCCGCCTCCAGCCGGTCCGCAAGCGTGCGGACAAAACCCTGCGCCTGCGGTTGGATCTCGGTGACATAGTCGTGCGCGCCAGGAATGTCCAGCGGCGGCCGCAAATCGGTCGGCCGGTCGGCATGGTGGACGCCGCCTTCATGGAGGGCCACGCCTCGCTCGTGCCAAATGCCGTTCACGCGCGCCAGCAGCTGCACCGGCATCGCGTCGAGCACCTCGTTGCCGAGCACCACCCCGCGCATTCGCGCCGGCAATTCGCTCACCCAGCGCACCTTGCCGGCGTGCGTGGCCAGCCGCTCGCGCTGGCGCTGGCGCAGGCTGCCCGACAGATCGACGAGGGTGTAGCGCTCGAGGCGCGGCCCGAGCGCGTCGAGCAACTGGCTGGCCAGCGCGCCCGAGCCGGCGCCGAACTCCCAGATTTCGGCCGTTCCCGACATGTCCAGCGCCTGTGCCGTCTGGCGCGCCAACGTGCGGCCGAAGTGCGGCGACAGCTCGGGCGCGGTGACGAAATCGCTGCCGCTGGCAGGCAGGAGGCCGAATTTGGGCGAGCCGCCGGCGTAGTAGCCCAGGCCCGGCGCATAGAGCGCCAGCGCCATGAACGCGTCGAAACCGATCCAGCCGCCGGCCGCGTCGATGGCCCTGGCGATTTCGGCCTGAAGAGGCGCCGTTAAAATGGAAGGATTCTTCATATTTGCCGCCACACCTGATTGTCGGCGATTCAATTTCGCTTTGCGCTTTCCATCCGATGCCGCTTGCTTTCCCCCGACCCGTTGTCCTTGTCACCGGCGCCGCCCGGCGGCTCGGCCGCGAGATCGCGCTGGCGCTGGCCGCGGGCGGCTGGCAGGTCGCGGTGCATTATCGCGCGTCTAGCAACGACGCTATGAATACCGTAGCTGACTGCGCACAGCTGGCGGGCGCTGCAGCCTCTTTTGACTGTGAACTGGCGGACGAGCAAGCGGTCCGCGGCCTGCTGCCTCGGGTGCTGGGCCATTTCGGCCAGGTTGATGCGGTCGTCAACAATGCCTCGACCTTCGAGCACGACACGCCCGCCAGCTTCGGCTTCGCGGCGCTCGACAAGCATGTGCACGCCAACACGGGCGCGGCCATCATGCTGGCGCAGGCGCTGCATCGCCATGCAACCGAGCGCGATGGTAGCGGCGTCGTCGTCAACCTGCTCGACCAGAAGCTGTGGAACCTGAACCCGGATTTCTTCAGCTACACGCTGTCGAAGGCCGCGCTCGAAGCCGCCGGCACCATGCTGGCGCTTGCGCTGGCGCCGCGGGTGCGCGTCGTCGGCGTCGCGCCCGGCCTGACGCTGACGAGCGACTTGCTCAGCGGCGAAGCTTTCGAGGCGCGGCACAAGCTCTCGCCGCTGGGCCGCTCCTCGACACCCGCCGACGTGGCCGCGACGGTGAAGTTCGCGCTGGAAAATTCATCGATTACCGGCACGACGCTGCTGGTCGACGGCGGCCAGCACCTGATGCGCTTCGAGCGCGATTTTTCGCTGATGTAGTGCGATGAAATACCGAAGTCCAGCTTCCAACGCAAAGGCGCAAAGGCGCGAAGGAAATCCATTGATAAATAGTCAGATTCCTTTGCGATCTTTGCGACTTCGCGCCTTTGCGTTGGAAACTTTGTAACTTATGCCAAACACCCAGGGAAGCAGAATTCTGCAATTGACCGGCCTGCGCTTCGACGCGAACCTGGGCATTCTCGAGCACGAGAAAAATGCGCCGCAGCCGATCGAGGTCGATGCCGAACTGAACCTGGGAACGCAGCCGCTGCTGCCGCGGGACGACGACATCAGGCATGTGCTCGACTACCGCAAGGTGCGCCAGATCATCATCGCCGAATGCACCGCCGAGCATGCCAATCTGCTCGAAAGCCTGATCGGCAAGCTGGCGCACCGGCTGCTGCAGCTGCCCGGCGTTCTCGGCGTTCGGGTGAAAATCGCCAAACTTGAAATTTTCGACGACTGCGAAGTCGCCATTCGCGTCGAGACGGGACAGTGGTGAACAAGATGAATGCAACCTGGATCGATGAACAGCTGGAAACCTCGGCGCGGGTGCAAAACTCGCGGAAGATCGAGCGCGAGGACCACAAGCTCGAAAAGCGCCTGTGCCGCGAGGTCGGCCGCGCGATTGTCGATTTCAACATGATCGAGGAAGGCGACAAGGTGATGGTCTGCGTCTCGGGCGGGAAAGACAGCTACGCCATGCTCGACATTTTGCTGAAGCTGCAAAAGCGCGCGCCGATCAATTTCGACCTGATTGCCGTCAACCTCGACCAGAAGCAGCCCGGCTTTCCCGAGCAGGTGCTGCCCGACTATTTGGGCGGGCTCGGCGTGCCGTTCCACATCGAAAACCAGGACACCTACCGCATCGTGAAGCGCGTGATTCCTGAGGGGAAAACGCTGTGCTCGCTGTGTTCGCGGCTGCGGCGCGGAATTTTGTACCGGGTCGCCGGCGAGCTCGGCGCGACGAAAATCGCGCTCGGCCATCACCGCGACGACATGCTGCAGACGTTTTTTCTGAACATGTTCTTCGCCGCCAAGCTCAAGGGCATGCCGCCCAAGCTGGTCAGCGACGACGGCAAGAACATCGTCATCCGCCCGATGGCCTATGTGACCGAAGAAGACCTGGTTCGCTGGGCGCGGGTGCGCAGCTTCCCGATCATTCCCTGCACGCTTTGCGGCAGCCAGGAAAACCTGCAGCGCAGGCAGGTCGGCAACATGCTGCGCGACTGGCAAAAGCAGTATCCGGGCCGGATTGAAAACATGTTCTCGGCCTTGCAGCACATCGTGCCGTCGCACCTGATGGACGGCAGGCGCCATGACTTCAAGGGCATCCGGGCGACCGGGGTGGCGAACGCCGACGGCGACAAGGCCTTCGACGCCGATGAATTCGGCGATGCCCTGGCCCGGCCCGGAAATCCCCTCGTCTTCAAAGTCAAAACACTCTGAGTGTCTTTATGAAACGTATGCCAGCGGCTATTTTTTCAATAGCGTTCTCGGTAATTTTCATGACCGGCTGCTCGACCGTCCAGGTGGTCGAGAGCAATGTCGCCGCGTTCTACAGCTGGGGCGCCGCGCCGCCGGCTCCGGGAGCGCCCTACCGTTTCGAGCGCCTGCCGTCGCAGCGCGTCGTCGGCGCGCAGCAGGACACGGTCGAGGCGCTGGCGCGCGGCGCGCTGACGCGGGTCGGCATGGAGCTGGCGCCGGCCGGGGCGCGCTACAGCGTTCAGGTGACGGTCGGCACGCAGGTGATCGAGGGCGCGTCCTACGACGGCGCGGGTTATGACGGCTTCGGTTTTTCCGCGCCCGGCGTTTTTCTGGGCGGCGGCGGGCGCGGCGCTTCATTCGGCCTGTCCTTGCCGCTGCTCTTTACGCAGTCGTATTACCGGCGCGAGCTGACGCTGCTGCTGCGCGACCTGGGCTCCGGGCAGGTTGTCTTTGAGACCCGCGCCTTGAGCGACGGCGCGCAATACGAAACGCTGGCCGTGCTGTCGGCGATGCTGGACGCGGCGCTGAACGGCTTTCCGCAGCCGCCTCCCGGCCCGCGCCAGATTTCTGTCCAGATTTCACGCTAA
>CAXSGT010000161.1:0-7654 GCA_964236835.1 uncultured Polaromonas sp. | reverse complement strand
TCGCCCAGCATCCGGCTCCAGAGCGCAGCGCGTCGCGCCTGCTCGATGGCCGCGAGGGCCGCGATGGCGCGATGACCGACCGCCGCTTCGCCGACCTGCCTGAGCTGCTGCTTCCCGGCGATTTGCTGGTGTTCAACGACACGAAAGTAGTCAAGGCGCGGTTGTTCGGCCAAAAGCCGAGCGGCGGCAGGGTCGAACTGCTGATCGAGCGCGTACTTTTGCCGCGTGCCGACGCCGGCCATGAAGTCGCGGCGCATATGAAGGTCAGCAAAAAGCCCCCGCCCGGCGCGGCGCTGCAAATGGACGGCGGCTTTACCGCCACGCTGCTGGGCCGCTGGCCGGATGACGACGGGCCGCTGTACCGCTTCCAGCTCGGCGGCGACCCGTATGCGCTGATGGCCGAGTTCGGCCATGTGCCGCTGCCGCCTTATATCGACCACAGCGATTCGGCGGATGACGAGCGGCGCTACCAGACGGTGTTCGCCAAAAATCCGGGCGCGGTCGCCGCGCCGACCGCCGCGCTCCATTTCGACGACGCCGTGCTGTTGCGGCTGGAGGCGCGCGGCATCGCCCGCGCCAGCGTCACGCTGCATGTCGGCGCGGGAACTTTCCAGCCGGTCAAGACCGAGCGCATTGCCGACCATGTGATGCATTTCGAACGCTTCGAAGTGCCGCCGGCGACGCACGAGGCGATTGCCGCATGCAAGGCGCGCGGCGGACGCGTGGTGGCGGTGGGAACGACGACGGTGCGGGCGCTGGAATCCGCCGCGAAATTCGGCCCGGCCTGCGACGACACCAACATCTTCATCACGCCAGGCTTTGAATTTCAGGTGGTCGACGTGCTGCTGACCAATTTTCACCTGCCCAAAAGCACGTTGATGATGCTGGTCAGCGCGTTTGCCGGCTACGAACACATCATGGCGCTGTACCGGCATGCGATTGCGCGGCGCTACCGCTTTTTCAGCTATGGCGACGCGATGCTGCTGCAGCGGCTTTCATGATCGACCTGAAGTCAGTTGAACGATAGAATGATCGACATGAAAAACAACGTCGTGACGGTCTCTTCGAAATACCAGGTGGTGATTCCCCAGGCCGTGCGCGAGAGCGCGCAGATAAAGCCTGGTTCGAAGATGATGGTGGTCAACTACGGCGGCATCATCCGGCTGCTTCCCGTCATGGCGCCCCAAGCTTACCGCGGGATTGCACGCGGCATGAACACCACCATCGTCGATGATCCGGAGCGCTTTTGACGCCGGCGGCTCCGCGTTCGCGCAAAGCTTCGGCTATCGTTCTCGACTCTTCCTGCTGGCTTGAGTATTTTGCCGAAACAGCCTACGCCGCGCGCTTTGACTCCGTAATCGGGAACCCGCAAGCGCTGATCGTTCCTGTCATCACCATTTATGAGGTCGTCAAAAAAACCGCGCGCGAACGCGGGCAAGAGCTTGCCAGCATTGCGCTCACCTTGATGCAGCAGGGGCGGGTCGTTGATATGGATCTCAACCTGACGCTGGCGGCCACCGCCTATAGCCTGCCGCTTGCAGACAGCCTGATTTACGCAACCGCCCAAGCGCATGGCGCGACGCTGTGGACGCAGGACCAGCACTTCGAAGGTCTGCCAGACGTTGAATATTTTCCCAAAGACCGATGCTGAAATTCGAACTCCTCAAGACCGAAGGCCATGCCCGGCGCGGCGCCTTGAGCCTGAACCACGGCGTGGTGCAGACGCCGGTGTTCATGCCGGTCGGCACCTACGGCACCGTCAAGGGCGTGACGCCGCAATCGCTGCAAGAGATGGGTGCGCAGATCATCCTGGGCAACACCTTTCACCTCTGGATGCGGCCCGGGCTCGAGGTCGTCGAGCAGTTCGGCGGACTGCACAGGTTCGAGAACTGGCACCGGCCGATCCTGACCGACAGCGGCGGCTTCCAGGTCTGGTCGCTCGGCGGCGCCGACGGCAAGGGCCGGAAAATCACCGAGGAAGGCGTGAAGTTTTCCTCGCCGGTCAACGGCGACAAGCTGTTTTTGACACCCGAAGTCTCAATGCAAATTCAGACGCTGCTAAATAGCGACATCGTGATGCAGTTCGACGAATGCACGCCTTACGACACCGGCGGCCACATCACCACCGAGGGCGAAGCGCGCACTTCGATGGAGCTGAGCCGGCGCTGGGCCGGGCGCTGCGAGGACGAATTCGCCCGGCTGGAAAACCCGAACGCGCTGTTCGGCATCGTCCAGGGCGGCATGTTCGAGCAGCTGCGCCAGGAATCGCTCGATGCGCTGGTCGAACTCGATTTTCCGGGTTACGCCGTCGGCGGCGTCAGCGTCGGCGAGCCGAAGGAGGAAATGCTGCGCATCATGGCGCACACGCCGCACCGTCTGCCGGCGCACAAGCCGCGCTACCTGATGGGCGTGGGAACGCCCGAAGACCTGGTCGAAGGCGTCGCGGCCGGCGTGGACATGTTCGACTGCGTGATGCCGACGCGCAATGCGCGCAACGGCCACCTGTTCACCCGCTTCGGCGACCTGAAAATTCGCAACGCGAGGTACAAGACGGAAGATGCGCCGCTGGACAACACCTGCGGCTGCTACGCCTGCAAGGGCCGCACGCTTGCCGACGGCACAGCATCAGGAGGCTTCAGCCGCGCCTACCTGCACCACCTGGACCGCTGCGGCGAAATGCTGGGGCCGATGCTGGCGAGCATCCACAACCTGCACTACTACCTGAACCTGATGCGGGAAGTGCGCGATGCGCTGGACATGGGACGATTCAGCGAATTTGCCGTGCGGTTCAAGGCCGACAGGCAGCGCGGCGTCTGAGAAAGCATGGACATCAAGCTGCAACGCTGGATCGACCGCTGGGCCGGCATTCCGCTGTGCGCGGCGGTGTCGGCGATCGATGCGCTCAGGCGCCGCTTCAGACCTGCGGCGGCCCATGACGAGGCGCCGCGCGCCATCGTCGTGATCCTGCTGTCCGAAATGGGCAGCCTGGTGCTCGCGAACGACATGTTCGCGCGGCTCAAGCAGCGTTATCCTGGTGCGCCGCTGCATGCGCTGCTGTTCGCCAAGAACCGCGAAATTCTCGATTTGATGCGGGTGATGGAACCGGCGAATGTGCACACCGTCGATGACCGCTCGCTGGTCTCGCTGCTGGCCAGCCTGGCCAAAGCCATCGGCGCGCTGCGCCGCGCCAAGGTCGATGTGGCGATCGACTGCGAGCTGTTCTCGCGCATCAGCAGCCTGCTGTCGTACGCCAGCGGCGCCGCGGTGCGGGTCGGCTTTCAGCGCCACACGCAGGAAGGCCTTTATCGGGGCTCGCACATCAACCGGCCGGTGCCCTACAACCCCTACCATCACATCAGCGCGCAGTTTTTGACGCTGGCGCGGGCGATCGACTCGACGGCGGTTCCCAAATCCAAACTGCCGCCGCTCGGCATTCCCAAGCCGCCGCCGCATGTGCAGCTCGATGGCGCGTTGATCCAGGACATCCGCGGCCGGCTGGCGCAGGATTTCCCGGCCGTTGCCGGCAAGCCGCTGGTGCTGGTCTATCCAGGCGGTGGCATCTTGCCGATCCGCGCCTGGCCGCTGGCATCGTATACGGCGCTGTGCGAAGGCCTGATCGCCGACGGCTGCGCGGTGGCGGTGATCGGCCTGAAGGACGACCAGGCGCTGGCGCGGCGGCTGGTGGCCAATGTGCAGGCGGGCATTGCCACCAGCCCGGTCATCGACCTGACGGGCTATACCCGGTCGATTTCGGAGCTGCTGGCGCTGTTTCACGTGGCGCACCTGCTGGTCACCAACGACGGCGGGCCGGGCCAGTTCGCCGCGCTCACGCCAATTTGGACGCTGATGCTGTTCGGGCCCGAAACGCCCGGCCTGTATGCGCCGCTGACGCCGAGGTGCTATTCGTTCTATAGCAACTGGCCGTGCTCGCCGTGCCTGACCGCGTACAACCACCGGTCGTCGTATTGCGACGGCGACAACCAGTGCCTCAAGGTCATCGCGCCCGGCGCGGTGCTCGCCAAGGCGCGCGAATTTTTGGCCAGCGCCTGATGTCAACACTTCGATTGTTCGCGGAAAAACTGGTCGACCGGCTGCCGCCGCGCCTGCGGCCGCTGGCGCACTGGCGCTTCATCAAGTTCGGCCTGGTCGGCGCCAGCGGCACCGTCGTCAACATCGCGGTGCTGTACCTGGCGCAGGAGCATCTGCTGCGCGGCATCGCCGACTTCCATTCGCGGCTGAATTATTCGATCGCGCTGGCGATCACCGTCGCGACGATCAGCAATTTTTACTGGAACCGGCGCCTGACCTGGCGCGACCGGGGAAGCAGCGTCCGGCAGTCGGTGCTGGTGCTGTTTTTCAAGTACGTCATGGCGGCGGCGCTGTCGATCGCGGTCCAGTCGCTGCTGACCAAATGGCTGGCGCTGCACTTGCACTACCTTATCGCCAACCTGATCGCGATCGCGCTGGCGAGCGTGGTCAATTTCGTCGCCAACGACCGGCTGACATTTCGCCGCCAGCGGGCGAGAATCCCGGCTTCCGGCGACGAGGCCGGCCCACCATGACAAGCCTTGAGAAACCGCCCAACCGCAGACCGTCCCACCTGGTCTGGGTCGCCCTGGCCATTGCCGTCGCGCTCGGCTACCTGTTCGGCCTGGGCGGCGACCATATTCCGCGCAACGGCGACGAGCTGGTGTATTCGAACATCGCCCGGCTGACAGCGCAAAGCGGCCACTGGCTGCCGCTGGTGAGCAGCTGGGATTTCATGCGCAACACCAAGCCGCCACTGCTGTTCTGGCAGGCCATGGTCGCCGGCGGCTGGACAGAAGGAGGGCACTGGACGCTCTTGAGGCTGCGCCTGCCCAGCGTGGCGTACACCTGGGGCATTGCGCTGATGGTCGGGCTGCTGACATGGAAGATCGTTCGCGGCAATGCGCTTCAGACTGACGATGCCACGCAGGACCTTGACGAAGGCCAGCACCGCCACGCCGTGACGATGGGCGCCATCGCGGCGCTGGTCTATTTGTCGTTTTTCTCGACTTACCGCTATGGCCGGCCTTACCTGACCAGCGCCTCTGAAACCTTCTGGCTTTTCGGCGTATTCTTTGTCCTGGCCTGGTCGCCGACGCGGCTGCTGACGTCGCGCTGGAAGTTTCCGCTTCTGGCTGGCCTGGCGATAGGCATAGGCTGCCTGTACAAATCGTTTGTGATGGTGGTTCCAGTCGGCTTTGCGCTCGCACTGTGCTACCAGACGGTGGGCGCGCGAATGGCGCCCTGGCGGGTTTTCCGACCCGGCATCACCGGCGACATCGTCAAGGTCGCCCTAGCCTGCCTTCTCGGCCTGGCCGTCTTCGGCCTGTGGTTCGCCCTTGATCCGCAGCCGGGCGAGGTCTGGCGCGAATTCGTCGTCGGCGAGAACGCCGGAAAGATGAATTCGCCCGGCGGTTACTTCAAAACCGCCTTCAGCGGCAGCAGCGGCATTTTGACGATCCTGACGGGCTATTTTTCCAATGCGCTGTTTCTGCTGCCGCTGTCGCTCGGCTGCATGGCCGCAGCCTGGCGCGGCTGGCGGCAACGCAGGGGCACGGCGCAAACCGTCAGCGATGCCGAGAAAATCATGTGGCTGTGGCTGCTGGCGCTGGCGCTGGTGTTCATGCTGCCGACGCAGCGCTCGACGCGCTACCTGATTCCCGGCATGCCGGCGCTGGCCGTGCTGATCGCGCTGTACTGGCAGCGCATCGGCCGCGTCTGGTTTTGCCTGACGCTGGCGGCGTGCGGGGTCGGGGTGCTGGCGATGGCGCTGATCGGCTATGGCGCGCTGCGGGCGACGCAAGACCCCTGGCTTTACTCGCCGCTGTTCTGGCTGTTCGTGGCGGCGGCGGCGCTGGTCTGCCTGATAGGCCTGTTCAGGAATGCCTGGACGCGGCCCGTCGCCGCGCTGGCCGGCTTTGCCGTGGTGTTCGCGCTGGCCTGGGTGACAAACCCGTTCAACGGCGAGCTGGGCCGGTTCCGCGCCGACACCAATGCGCTTCTCAAGGGCCGGACGGTGCAGGTTCCAAGCAATTTCAACGGCCATTTCGAGCGCTACGAATTCATCATTCCAGGCGCGAAAATCGTCCCCTACTTTGCCGCCCAGCCGGTCGATTTCGCCGATGTCGAGAGCCTGTTCAAGACCAGCCGCTATGTGCTGGTGCAGCGGCGCATCGGCCAGCGCCCCTGCACAAACTGCCGGATTCTCGACGAGCGCTGGGACCTGCGTTCGCGCCAGGACGAAAACGACGGCGTGACGGCCGCTTTCAAGACGCCCGAGACCTACTGGTATGCCAAGGAATATCTGGTCGAGCCGCTGGCGCCTTGAAGTCCCCCTGAAAATTTCGCTATAAAGCGGCGTGGCGAGCTTTTATCGTCCAAGGAGTTGAGCCATGCAATACCGCCGCCTCGGAAAAAGCAACCTGAAGGTTTCCGCCCTGTGCCTGGGCACGATGATGTTCGGCCGGCAAACGCCGTTCGATGAGGCGGCGCGCATCGTCGCGTCGGCCCGGGAGCACGGCGTCAACTTCATCGACACCGCCGACGTGTACAACAAGGGCGAGTCGGAAAAAGACGTCGGCAAGCTGCTCGGCGGCCAGCGCGACCATTGGGTGCTGGCGAGCAAGCTGGGCAATCCGGTGAGCGAAGCGGTGAACGAAAGCAATTACTCGCGCCGCTGGCTGCTGCGGGAAACCGACGCCATCCTGGCGCGGCTGCGGACCGACTACCTCGACATTCTTTATCTGCACCGCGACTACCACGGCGAAAACCTGGAGGAAGCGGTGATGGCGCTGGGCGAGCTGATCCGCGCTGGAAAAATCCGCGCCTTCGGTTTGTCGAACTTTCGCGGCTGGCGCATTGCCGAAATCGTTCGCCTGTGCGAAAAAGCCGGCGTTCCGCCGCCGGCGGTGTGCCAGCCGTACTACAACCTGCTCAACCGCCAGCCGGAAGTCGAAATCCTGCCGGCATGCGCCCATTACGGGCTGGGTGTTGTGCCGTACAGCCCGCTGGCGCGCGGCGTGCTGACGGGCAAGTACCCGCCGGGCCAGCCGCCGGCCGAAGGCACGCGCGCCGGCAGCGGCGACAAGCGCATCCTGGAAACCGAGTTCCGCGAGGAATCGCTCGTCATCGCGCAGAAAATCAAGGCGCGCTGCGACGCCAGGGGCATCGTTGCCGGACAGTTCGCCGCGGCCTGGGTGCTGGCGAATCCGCTGGTCAGCGCCGTGATCGTCGGGCCTCGAACGTTGGCGCACCTTGACGATGTCTATGGCGCGCTGGACCTGACCGTCGGCCCGGACGACGAGGCGTTCGTCAATGAACTGGTCGTGCCCGGCCACTCGTCGGGCCCGGGCTACAACGACCCGGCCTATCCGTTTTTCGGCCGCCCTCTTTAAGGCAAAACAGCGGCGGCGATCCCCGGCGCCGGCGGCTCGCCGATGGCGCCGCACGAATGGCAGAACTTCGCGAAAGCGCTTTTGCGCGTGCTGCACGCGCCGCAATGGTCGAACAGGCCGATGCCGCAATGCGGGCAGAAGTCGATCGCCGGGTTTTTCAGCTCCACCGGCCGCTCACAGCCCGGACACACGCCTTTTGCCAGGCGCGCCAGCGCCGTGTCGTAGCTCAGCTC
>CAXSGT010000160.1:0-7659 GCA_964236835.1 uncultured Polaromonas sp. | reverse complement strand
CGCGCCAGGTAGTGCTTGCGCCAGAACACCGACACGACGGCGACGACCAGCAACAGCATCAAGGCGAAAGTCCACCAGAAACCGCTGCGGCTGTGAATCACCGGCAAAAACTCGAAGTTCATGCCGAAAAAACCGGTGATCAGGTTCAGCGGCAAAAACACCGCCGTCAAAGCGGTGAGGGTGCGCATGATGTCGTTGGTGCGGTGGCTCTGCGCCGAAAAATGCATTTGCACCGCCGCCTCGGCGCTTTGCTCCATGCGCCGCACATGGTGGACGACGCGCTCGATGTGCTCGAGCACGTCGCGCGAGCGCACCATGAGCAGTTCGCGCTCGCGCCGCGCCGCGGGCGTGTCGGCATCGGGCCAGGTTTCGACCGAATCGATCCAGTCTTGCAGCGCCGAGCGCTGGTCTTCGCAGATCTCGTCGAGCTGGTGCAGCGCCAGCCGGGCGTCGAGCACCGAACTCCAGTTGGTAAAGCGGCTGCCGGGCTTGAGCAGCTCGGACTGCCAATGGTCCATCTGGCGCGTGAGCTGGCGCCGCAGCTCCAGGTAGCCATCGACCATCTGGTTGACCAGGCGCAGCATCAGGTCGGCCGGACTCGCCGGCAGCCGCACGCCGTTGACGCGCGCCTCGCTCGACGTGGCGTTGAGCAGCTTGAACGCAAAGGCGTCGCGCACCGCGCAGCTGGCCGGATGCACCGTCAGCAGCACCCGGTCGAAGATGGCGAAGCCGACCGGGCTGGTGTCGATGCGCCTTAGCACCGGCGGGCCGCTGCGTTTGACAGGCTGCTGCGGCGGCTCGCCGGGGTGCGCCGGGTCGGTTTCAGCATGGCCGGTGGCAAGCCGGCGAAACACCAGCGTGTCGTACTGCGAGGTGTAGTCGTAATGCGAGGGCAGCTGGTTGTTCAGCAAGTCGGTGACGTGCAGATCGACCAGATGGGTGCCGCACAGCAGCTGCAGCGTCGCCTGGATTTGCGGCAGCGTCACCTCGAACTCGCGCCGGGCGCAGGCGATCCAGACAAAGCCCTGCGGCGGCAGCGCGGTCGGCAGGGAATCGGTTTCGGCGACGCTCTGGCTGCCGGACGAGATGGTGAAGACGCGCATAAATAAAAGCCTCAACTTCCGGATTTAGGCATTAAGTTGGCCGTTTGCGCATATTCTACGGGCATAGTCAGCTATTGTTTTAATAGTGAGCCGGTTTTGTGGCGATTTCGCGGGCTGTCTGCCTCAAGCCTGGCGCAGTTTCCGGGCGGCGTCGAGGGCGAAATAGCTCAGCACGCCGTCGGCGCCGGCGCGCTTGAACGCCAGCAGGCTCTCGAGCATCACCGCGTCATGGTCGAGCCAGCCGCTCTGCGCGGCGGCCTTGAGCATCGCGTATTCGCCGCTGACCTGGTAGGCGAAGGTCGGCACGCCGAACTCGTCCTTCACGCGCCGCACCACGTCCAGATACGGCATGCCGGGCTTGACCATCACCATGTCGGCGCCCTCGGCGATGTCCATGGCGACCTCGCGCAGCGCCTCGTCGCTGTTGCCCGGATCCATCTGGTAGGACTTCTTGTCGGCCTTGCCCAGATTGCCGGCGGAGCCAACGGCGTCGCGGAACGGGCCGTAGAAGGCGCTGGCGTACTTGGCGCTGTAGGCCATGATGCGGGTGTGGATCAGTTTCTGCGACTCCAGCGCCTGCCGGATGGCGCCGATGCGCCCGTCCATCATGTCGCTTGGCGCGACGATATCGACGCCGGCTTCGGCCTGCGTCAGCGCCTGCCGCACCAGCACCTCCAGCGTCTCGTCGTTCAGGATGTAGCCCGCGCCGCCCAGCAGGCCGTCCTGGCCGTGCGTCGTGTACGGGTCGAGCGCCACGTCGGTCATGACGCCCAGGTCGGGAAAGCGCTTTTTAAGCTCGCGCACGACGCGCGGCACCAGGCCTTGCGGGTTCAGCGCCTCGCGGCCGTCTTCGGTTTTGAGCGACGCGTCGATCACCGGGAACAGCGCCAGCGCCGGAATTTCCAGTTTCACGCACTCCTCGGCGACCGGCAGCAGCAGGTCCAGGCTAAGGCGCAGGGCGCCGGGCATCGACGCGACGGGTTCGCGGCGGTCGCGCCCATCGAGCACGAACACCGGGTAGATCAGGTCGTGCGCGGTCAAGGCGTTTTCCCGCACCAGGTTGCGGGTAAAGGCGTCGCGGCGCAGGCGGCGCGGCCGGCCCGCTGGAAAGGCGGCGAAGTTCGAGGCATGCAGGGTCATGGCCAAATTGTGCCAAGCTTTGGCTGCGCCACCTATCGATGCAGGCGGATTCAAGGCAAAGGCACGCAAGCTTGTATTTACATAAATTTACGCTATTAACAAAAATTATCCAATAAGCCTGGTTTTGGCTCGTTAGAATGAAAACGTGCAGTTACCAGTTTGGTGGATGCATCCCGCTTTATCCTCCCTGAGCGGGGCCTTTGCGTGTGACAGCAAAAAGGCGTTGATCCCGGCTGGCCTGTCGGCCGCCCGGGATTTTTTTTCGCTGGCGTGGGCGTCGCTACACTTCGTTGCAATGCTCTGGGTCAAATCATTTCATATCGTTTTCATCGCCAGCTGGTTCGCCGGGCTTTTCTATCTGCCGCGGATTTTCGTCAACCTGGCGCTGGTGCCGCCCGAGAGCAGCGCCGAGCGCGAGCGGCTGCTTTTGATGGCGCGCAAGCTGCTGCGCTTTTCCACCATCCTGGCGTTTCCAGCGCTCGGTTTCGGCCTGTGGCTGTACCTGGGCTACGGCGTCGGCAAGGGCGCCGGCTGGATGCACGCCAAGCTCGCCATCGTGGCGCTGGCCATCGGCTACCACCACGCCTGCGCCCGCCTGCTGGCGAAGTTCGTCGCCAAGCGCAATACCCGCGGCCATGTCTGGCTGCGCTGGTTCAATGAAGTGCCGGTGGCGCTGCTGCTCGCCATCGGTGTCCTGGTAGTCGTCAAGCCGTTTTAGCGACAGCAAAACGCCAGCATGACCTCCCCGAACCTACCAGCAGACGCGGGCAGGCCGGCTTCGCCGGATGCCTCGCGTCGTCCCCTGCAAGGGGAGGCAGAACTACACGAAGCGCAGCGCAGTGAGGATGTCAGGGGTGTGCAAAATCCACTCGCCTTGGCCCTGGTCTGCCTGATCGTCTATGCCAGCCTGTACCCATTTTCCGACTGGCGCAACCAGGGGATTTCGCCGCTGCGCTTCCTGGCGGCGCCGCTGCCCCGGTACTGGACCGGCTTCGATGTCGGCGTCAACCTGCTGGGCTACGCGCCGCTCGGTTTTTTGCTTGCGGCGTCGGCGCTGCGCAGCTGGCGCGGGCGCTGGGCCGTCAGCCTGGCGGTGCTGGGCGCGGGCCTGCTGTCGCTGGCGATGGAGACGCTGCAAGCGTATTTGCCGTCGCGCGTTCCGTCCAATGCCGACTTCGCGCTCAACACGCTCGGCGCGCTGCTCGGCGCCATCGGCGCGTGGGCGCTTAAGCGCAGCGGCGTCGTCGATCGCTGGAGCCGCCTGCGGGCGCGCTGGTTTGCGCCCGACGCGCGCGGCGCCCTGGTGCTGCTGCTGCTCTGGCCGGTCGCGCTGTTGTTTCCGGCGTCGGTGCCGATGGGGCTGGGCCAGGTGTTCGAGCGGCTGGAGTCGGCGCTGGCCGACGCGCTGGCCGACACGCCTTTTCTCGAATGGCTGCCGGTGCGCGATGTCGAGCTGCAGCCCTTGGTGCCGCTGGCCGAGCTGATCTGCGTCGCGCTGGGCGCCTTGATTCCGTGCCTGCTCGGTTACTGCGTGATCCGCAGGCTGTGGCGCCGCGCCGTCTTTTCAGCCGCCGCGCTGGCCGGCGGCATCGCCGCGTCGGCGCTTTCGGCGGCGCTCAGCTACGGCCCGGAGCACGCCTGGGCCTGGCTCGACGCGCCGGTGCGGGCCGGCATGGGCCTGGCGGCGCTGCTGGCGGCGCTGCTGCTGGCCGTGGGGCGCCGCGCCGCCGCCGCGCTCACGCTGCTGGCGCTGGCGCTGCATCTGGGATTGCTGAACCAGGCGCCCGCCGACCCCTACTTCGCGCAGACGCTGCAAATCTGGGAGCAGGGCCGCTTCATCCATTTTTACGGACTGGTTCAGTGGCTCGGCTGGCTCTGGCCCTATGCCGCGCTGGCTTACATGGTGGTGCGGCTGTCCGGCCGCGAGCGGCTACCCGCCGATGAAAAGTAAAATCGTGCGATGACTTCTTCACCGTCCCAAGGCGCCGCGCCAGCCGCCGCAGCGCATGACGCGCCGGCAACGTATTACGAACGCCATATTTTCTTTTGCCTGAACCAGCGCGGCAACGGCGAAGCGTGCTGCGCCGACCAGGGCGCGCAGCAGGCGTTTGACCGCTGCAAGTCGCAGGTCAAGGCCGCCGGGCTGGCCGGGCCGGGCAAGGTGCGAGTCAACAAGGCCGGCTGCCTCGACCGCTGCGCCGGCGGACCGGTCGCGGTGGTGTATCCGGAAGCCGTCTGGTACAGCTATCTGGACGCCAGCGACATCGACGAGATTGTCGAGTCGCACCTTTTAAACGGCCAGGTGGTCGAGCGCCTGCTGACGCCGCCGTATCTGGGGCGCTAGCGCTTTGGGGGTGCCAAATTCCATAAATTTTCAATCATTTCGGCCTTTTGCGCAATATCCACGGGCATAGTTAGCTATAAATTTAATAGCAAACTATACGGCAGCCAATATTTCCCATGAACTCAAGAACCGTCAAATCAATTTTTCAGGGACCGGCCGGGGCGCTGGAAGTCGCACTCGACGCACCGGCGGGCGAGTCGCGCGGCGTTGCCGTCATCGCCCATCCGCATCCGCTGTTCGGCGGCACGCTCGACAACAAGGTCGTGCAGACGCTGGCGCGCGCTTTCGTGCAGTGCGGCTGGAGCGCGGTGCGATTCAACTTTCGCGGCGTCGGCGGCAGCGCCGGCAGCCACGACGAAGGCCGCGGCGAGCTGGACGATTTTCTGGCGGTGGTGCGGCAGGCGGCGCCGGCTGGCGATGGGGAAGCGGCGTTGGCGCTGGCCGGATTTTCGTTCGGCGCTTTTGTCACCACGCATGCTTTCGCGCGCCTCGAGCCGGTCCGCCGGGTTGAAAAACTGGTCCTCGTCGGCACCAGCGTCAGCCGCGCGCCGGCCGCGCCGATCGACGCCGCGGCGCATGACAGGACGCTGGTCATCCATGGCGAGCAGGACGACACCGTGCCGCTCGGCGATGTGCTGGACTGGGCGCGGCCGCAGGCACTTCCTGTTACGGTTGTGCCCGGAGTCGGCCATTTCTTTCATGGACAATTGCCCCTGCTGAAAAATCTGGTGGTCCGCCACCTGGCGTCGCCTTCGATCTGATCCGGGCGATTCGCCCATCTCTTTTTTATCTCCTTATCGCCCATTCCCGCCATGCAAAGCTTCCTCAAGACGCCTGCCGGCCTGCGCGCCGTCGCCTCTGCCTTCCTCGTTTCGGTTTTCGTCACGCTGCCCGCCGCGCACGCCCAGGCGCCGCAAGCGCCTGAAATCGCCGCGCGCTCCTATCTGCTGCTCGACATCACAGCCAACCAGATCTTGGCCGCCAAAGACATCGACTCGCCGGTTGAGCCGGCGTCGCTGACCAAGCTGATGACCGAGTACCTGGTGTTCGATGCGCTCAAAGCCAAAAAAATTGACTTGAAGCAAACCTTCGGCGTCAGCCCGCGCGCCTGGAAAATGCCCGGTTCGCGCATGTTCATCGACCCGAAGATGCAGGTGCCGGTGGAAGACTTGATCAAGGGCATGGTGGTGCAGTCGGGCAACGACGCCACCATGGCGCTGGCCGAGGGCGTCGGCGGCACGGCCGAGAATTTCGTCAAGCTGATGAACGATCAGGCGAAGATGCTGGGAATGAAATCGACCAGCTACAAAAATCCCGAAGGCCTGACCGAAGCCGGCCACACCACGACGGCGCGCGACCTGAGCATTTTGTCAACGCGGCTGATGCGAGACTTTCCCGACTACATCGGCTACTCGGCGCTGAAGAAATATCGCTACCCCGGAACGCCGGTGTCCAACGACACCAACCGCAACACGCTGCTGTTTCGCGACCCGACGGTCGACGGCCTGAAAACCGGCCACACCCAGGCGGCCGGCTACTGCATGATCGCCACCTCGAAGCGCGATTTCCCTAATCTGGGCGCGGCCGGCGCGCCCGGCAGCCGGCGCCTGCTGGCGATCGTGCTCGGCGCCGCCAGCGACAGCGCCCGCGCGACCGAATCGCAAAAACTGCTGAACTGGGGCTACACCGCCTTCGAGGCGGTGAAGCTGTTCGATGCCGGCCAGGCGGTCGCGACGCCCATGGTCTGGAAAGGCAAGGCGCCGGTGGTCAGGCTCGGGCGCCTGGACGCCATCGTGATCGCCGCGCCGGCCGGCAGCGCGGCCAAGGTCAGGACGCAGGTGGCCCGAGCCGACCCGCTGGTCGCGCCTTTTATCAAGGGCCAGTCGCTGGGCAGCCTGAAGGTCCTGCTGGGAGACAACCCGGCGCCGATCACCGAGATGCCGCTTTTTGCGCTCGAAGGCGTGGAAGAGGCCGGTATTTTCGGTCGCGCCTGGGATTCGATTCGCCTGTGGATCAAGTAGGCGGCCGGACGCTCGGTTGACGCGCCGATGCGCCGCTTGAGCACTTTCATCAACCGGCTTATAATGGAAAGCTTTTCCGCTTTTGGTGCGGACTAGAGTTACCCAATTTTCACACCAGTTTTTTGCGGACGCTTTCGGACGCTTAGGGACGTTTTTCCAATGCCAACCATCAATCAGTTAGTCCGTCAGGGGCGCGAGGTCGAAAAGATCAAGAGCAAAAGCCCCGCGATGGAAAATTCTCCGCAGCGCCGCGGCGTGTGCACCCGTGTCTACACCACCACGCCGAAGAAGCCGAACTCCGCGTTGCGCAAGGTTGCCAAGGTGCGCCTGACCAACGGCTTCGAGATCATTTCCTACATCGGCGGCGAAGGCCACAACCTGCAGGAACACAGCGTGGTGCTGGTTCGCGGCGGCCGGGTGAAAGATTTGCCGGGTGTGCGCTACCACATCGTTCGCGGCTCGCTCGATTTGCAGGGCGTGAAAGACCGCAAGCAGTCGCGCTCCAAATACGGCGCCAAGCGTCCGAAGGCTAAATAAGCCCATTGGCCCGGACTTTATTGGTTCGTGCCGGAAGAAGCCGCTATGGCTTTTTCAAAAACAGGTGCTTGACTCCCCCTGGCAGGTGAGCTCAAGCGAAGTGACCCAAGTGCGAGCTAGTTTGCGCCGGTCGAGTAAGTGAGGGTTTGTTAACTCTCGCGGCGTTGCCAAAGGCAATGCCAACTGAAGCAAAGAGGTGAAAAAATGCCACGTCGTCGCGAAGTCCCTAAGCGTGAAATTCTTCCTGATCCGAAATTTGGCGACGTCGATCTCGCCAAATTCATGAACGTCATCATGCAAGGCGGCAAGAAAGCCGTCGCCGAGCGCATCATTTATGGCGCCCTGGACCAAATCGAGAAAAAGAACCCCGGCAAAGACCCGCTCGAAGCTTTTCACATGGCCATCGGCAATATCAAGCCGATGGTCGAGGTGAAATCCCGCCGCGTCGGCGGCGCCAATTACCAGGTGCCGGTCGAAGTTCGTCCGGTGCGCCGGATGGCGCTGGCGATGCGCT
>CAXSGT010000159.1:0-7716 GCA_964236835.1 uncultured Polaromonas sp. | reverse complement strand
AGCGCGCCGGCGGTGCAGCCCGAGCCTTCGGCCAAAACGACAACGATGCGGACATCGTCTTCGCCCATGGCCGCCGGGTAGGCCAGCGCCGCGCATTCGCGCACATCCGGGTGCGACGAAACCATGCTTTCGACGTCGAAGCTGGAGATGTTCTCGCCCAGGCGGCGAATCCGCTCCTTGCGCCGGTCGATGAAATAGACATACCCGTCCTCGTCCTGGCGGCCGATGTCGCCGCTATGGAACCAGAGATTGCGCGTCGCCTCGATGGTGGCGTCGGGCCGGCCGACATAGCCCGGCGTCATCAGCCACGGCGCGGTGGGGCGAAACACCAATTCTCCGGGTTCGCCCGGCGCGACCGGGTTGTCGTACTCATCGACGATCGCCATTTGCCAATCAGGGTGGACCTTGCCCGCTGCGCCGGCGCGGCGCTCGGGAAAGCCGGTGTAGATCGGCAGCCCGATCTCGGTCATGCCGTAGGCCTCGACCAGGCGCACGCCGAAGCGGCGCTCGAAGTCCTCGTCGGCGCGCGAGTTGTACATCCGCGTGATGCGGTGCGCGTTGTCGAACGGGCCGGGCGGTAATGCCTTGAGCAGTGCCGTCATGGTGGGAAGCGTCTGCGCCACCGTGGCGCCGCACTCGGCCGCTTCCTGCCAGTAGCGCGACGCGCTGAAACGCTCGGCGACGACGACATGCGCGCCGACGATCAGCGCCGGCAGCAGGCCCAGGCGGGTTGACATGCCGTGGAAAAACGCAAACGGCGTGTAGAGCACATCGCCCGCGCGCAGGTTGGTCGCATGCGCATAGGTGCACGCCGCGTCGAGCCCCTGGTTGGTTGTGAGCAGCACACCCTTGGACGGGCCGGTCGAACCCGAGGTAAACGAAATCACCTGGATCGAACGGTAGTCGCCCTGCGCGGCCGGGTAGGGCGCCGCCTGCGCGCCCTCCAGCGCCGACAGGCTGATTTGCCCTGCCGTATCCGCCTCGGAATCGACGCGGATTACCGTGCCGATTTGGCTGCGAACGGCTGCACACGCGCTTGCCAGCGCATCGGCCGACACGGTATGCACGGCCAGAACGCCGCACTCCGTGTCACCCAAAGCCGAGTCGAGCAACCGGCCGCGAAACTGCGGATTGATCGCCACGAGGGTCGCGCCCAGGTGCGACGCCGCCAGCCACACAGACACGAAGGCCGCGCAATTGGGCAGCATCACGCCGATGCGCGAGCCTTCCTTCACACCGATGTTGGCCAGGCCAGCGGCAACGCGCAGCATGCGCTCATGGACCGACTGGAAGCTGTAGGTCGCGCCTTCGATAGTGAAAAATGGCTTATCGGGGTGCTCGCGTGCCTGGCGTTCCAGCAGCGTGCTCAGGTGGCGCTGCTCCGGCTGGATGACGATGCGCCCCGTGGGGCCAATAGCAAAGGCAGGCATTGGAGTCAGACCTTTCCAAGAATCAGCGCGCTCTTGTGCCCTGCGGCGCCGCCGCTGGTGACGAGGCAGTTGTTCGCATCGCGGACCTGGCTGGTCGAATCGCCACGCATTTGCCGAACGCCTTCGATCACCAGATTGAGGCCGTGCATATACGCCTCGGACAGCAGCCCGCCCGCCGTGTTGATCGGCAGCGCGCCATCGGCCCGCAGCGCGCCCGACGCGATGAAGGCGCCGCTTTGCCCGCGTTCGCACAGGCCGTAGTCTTCGAGCGACATCGGAATGAGGCCGGTGAAGGCGTCGTAGATCTGCGCCACGTCGATATCTCCCGGGCGCAGGCCCGACTGCGCATAGATCGCCTTGGCGACCTGGGTCGAATTGACGGTGCTGTAGTCCTCGATCGGCATGTTGTGCGTGCCCATCGGCCCGAGCGACCAGCGCGGACCGCTGGCGTCGGCGGCGGCGAGGATCGGCACCGCCGGCCGGCCCAGCTTCCTGGCGTTCGCCACCGACGTCACGACCACCGCGCACGCGCCATCGGTCTCCAGGCAGCAGTCGTACAGGCGGAACGGGTCGGTGATCATTCGCGCGGCGAAGTATTCGTCATGCGTCAATGGTTTGCCATAGGTGACGGCGCGCGGATTCTTCTGGGCGTTTTCCCGCCCGACCAGCGCCACTTCGGCCAGATGCTCGGTCGTTGTGCCGTAGCGGTGCATGTGGCGCCGAAAGGTCAGCGACACGATCTGCGCCGGCGACATCAGGCCGAACGGCGCGAGGTACTGGCCGTAGGCGGGGCGCGGACGAAATTCGCCATAGCGCTCATATTGCCCCTGGCACAGTGAGCGGTAGGCCACCGCGTATTGGCTCATGCCGGTGGCCACGGCCATCGCCGCGAGCATCACCGAGCCGCAGCAGCCGCCGCCCGCCGCGCCCCAGACGATGCTGGAGAAGTTCAGCACCGGCGCCGCCAGCGCGGTCTGCACGATGACGGGCTCATGGCGCTCGAAGCCGAACGACGTGAAGCCGTCGAGCTCGCTCGCCTGGATGCCGGCATCGGCGGCGGCGCTGCGTATCGCCGACAGCAGCAGCGAGAACTCGGACGTTCCGGCGTGGCCGCCGCGCCGCTTGTAGGCGGTCTCGCCAATGCCGACGATGCACGGCTGGCGGCTCGGGTCGCCGCTGGCATGGGGGAAAGTCATGGCGCCTCCTTTTCACGGGTTGCCTTCGCCTTGCGAAAGCGCGGCAGCACCATGGCGTTGTCCACCTCCTCCCAATGCACCGAGACCGGCATCCCGATGCGGATGTCGGCGGGTGCGGTATCAACCAGGTTGCTGACCAGCCGCACTTCGTCGGCGCCGTCGAGCAGGACGACGACGACGTTGTAGGGACCGAAGCCTTTGAGCGCCTTGTGCACCGCGTGGTAGGCGACGGTGTAGGTGAACACGGTGCCTTCGCCGCTAACCTCTTTCCAGCCGACATCGGTTGAGCCGCAGTAGGCGCACGACGGCATCGGCGGATGAAAAAAGCGCTGGCAGGCATTGCAATGCCGGATCAACAGCTGGCGGTTGCGGCATCCTTCCCAGAAGGGCGCGTCTTCGGCCGAAGGCTCGGGCAAGGGCATTCCGGCGGGTAAATAGCTCACGATGGCGTCTCCTTTTTTCAGTGTTTTGTCACTTGCCATGAAGGATAGGGAAAATTCAGTCATTCTGGTAGCATCCGGAAAACATGACGACTATCTCATTTTTGTATGGCGGAACCCGCTTCGACTAGGGCCGCTGAGGTGCTCGACGCCGACCTGCTGGCGGTGTTTTGCCGGGTCGCGGAAACGCGCAATTTTTCGCGTGCGGCGATGCATCTCGGCGTCGCCCAGCCTATCGTCACACGCAAGATCCGGCGCCTCGAAGACGAGCTTGGCGTGCAGCTTTTCATCCGGTCGAACCGGGGCTGCGAACTCACGCACGAGGGCGAGCTGCTGGCGTCGAAGGCGGCCGGCATCCTGCTGCAGCTAGCGCAGTTGAAGGAAGAGGTGGCGAATTCGTCGAACCAGGTCACCGGCACGATCGCGGTGGGCATGCCGACAGCGGCCGGCATCCTGCTGGTACCGCACCTTATGCCGGCGGTCGCGTCGAACTGGCCGCAGCTGCGCGTCGAACTGGTTGAGCTGGTAACCCGTAACCTGCTTGCTGGTGTGCTGAACCGGGAGCTGTCGCTCGCCCTGGTCTATGACCCGCCGACCGATGTCGGCCTGATCGCCCGGCCGCTGCTGATGGAGCGGCTGCACCTGATCGGCCCGCCCGGCGCGGCGGACCGGCTGGCCGCCATCAAGCAGGCAAGGGTACGGGACATCGCCGCGCTGCCGCTGGTGCTGCCGATCCGGGCGCAGGTGATCCGCGTGCTGCTGGAGGACGCATTTGCCGAAGACGGCGTGCCGCTTTCGCCCCGGTACGAGGCCAACAGCCCGCAGCTGCTTAAAACCATGGTGCTGCAAGGCCTGGGATTCACCGTGCTCACGCTCGGCTCGGTGGCCGACGACGTCGCCACCGGCAGGCTGACCGCCATACCGCTCGCCGACCGGGGAATGTCGTTGGCGCTGACGCTGGTGACGACCCACGAGCACAGCCGGCTGCGCGTAGTGCAACTGATGTCGGACTTGATCGTCGCCGAGGTCCGCCGGCTGGCGCAGTCGGGGCTGTGGCCGGGTTCGCCGCAGGTGATGCGGGACTGACGCGGCCCCTTTGCGCCATGGCTTGCGACGCCGACAGTCAGGATCGCAGAAAGTCACATGCTACATTTTTTATAGCTGATTAACCATACAGCGCGCGCGCCAGAGCTATTTTTTATTGGAATTCCAGCGAAAAATCCGGCGCGCCGTCTTGCCGAGCACCCATTCCTTGTCGCCTTCGGAAAGCGCCGGATTGTCCCGCACGAAAGACAGCAGCTGGCCCCAGGTTGCGCCGCTTTCCTCATGGCTGGTGTCGCTCGCCCAGAGCATCCGCTCCACGCCGAACGCGTCGATCGCACGCAAGAACGCACGCTGAATGCCCTCGCCGGGCTGGTCCGACTGGCCGAACGCCCGGCTGGCGTGGCTCCATTTCAGACAAGTGTTGGCATGGCGGGACAGTTCCAGCATGTCGCTCCACTCCTGCTCGGTCTTGCTCCAGCCGCAGTGATCGATCACGAATTGCAGGTCCGGAAAGCGGGGCGCGGCGCCCTGCAGCAGCGCGCCGACATCCTTGCTCAAGACACTGATCGGGAGCCCCTGCGCCTGCGCCAGGCCCAGCAGGCCGTCGTAGGCCCCCGCCCCAAAGGCTTCCCGCTCCTGCCGGCTGCCGATGACGACTCTTAGCGACCTGCAGCCCGGCGACGACGCCAGGATCGGGATCAGCGCTGGCAGCTGCGGGTCGCGGCGGGTGATGCGTTGCAAAAACGAACACTGGTCCGGGTAGCGCAACGCGGCGGTCTGGGCGCAGGGGCTCAAGGGGCGGTAAGCGCCGTCGGGAAATTCGACGCACGGGGTGCCCTGGTCTTTGTCGTTTCTGCCCCACAGCTCATCGAACACCACGCCCGCAATGCCGAGCGCGCCCATCGCGGCGATGATCCCGTCGGCGCCGGGTGTAAGCGACAGGTGCAGCTGCGCATCGACGATGTCCATGGCCTAGTCTTCCTTGATTTTGGCCTGCTCGATCAAACGCTTGAAGGTCACGCGCTGCTCCCGCAGCAGGCGCTCCAGGTCGGCGCGCGAACCCGTCGCCGCATCGCCGCCCATGCCGGCAAAGCGCTCGGCAATGCCACGGTCCTGCGTGATCTCGTTGATCTTTTTGTTCATCAGCTCAAGGATTTCGGGCGGCGTGCCGGCCGGGGCCATCACCGAGTTGATGCCTGGAACGACAAAGCCGGGAATCGCCTCGGCGATCGTCGGCACGTCGGAGAATTCCCTGGCGCGGGTGGCGGTCGACACGGCCAGCAGGCGCATCCTGCCGGACTTGACGTGCGACGCAACGCCGCCCAGGCCATCGATCAGCATCGGAACGCGTCCGCCGATCAGGTCGGTCTGCGCCGCGCCGCTGGTGGGATAGGCGATGTTGACGAACCTGGTGCCGGCCTTTTCGTTGAGGTTTTCCCCGATCAGCCGCGACAGCGACGCCGCGCCCGGTGTGGCGAAAAAGCTTTCCTTGCCGCGCGACTGCGCGAGCAGCTCCTGGATCGTTCGCGCCGGATGATCGTCCCGCACCGCGATCGCCAGCGGCACGTACACCACCGGCGCCACCGCGACCAGGTCTTTTTCGCCGTTGTAAGGCAGGTTTTTCGCCATCAAGGGGTTGATGACCAGCGCCGAGTTGCCGGCGAACAAAAAGGTGTAGCCGTCGGCTTTGGCGGTGGCGACCACCTGGCCGGCGATGGCGCCGTTGGCGCCCGGCCGCGGCTCGATGACCACCGGCTGGCCCAGCGACTGCGACAGCCTGTCGCCCAGCACGCGCGCAAACACATCGACGCTGCTGCCGGCGCTGGCTGCGACGATGAACTTCACGGGCTTTGTCGGCCACGCTGTCTGGGCAGAGGCAATCGAGCCTGTTGCAGCGGCAAGTGCAATTGCGACGATGCGAACTGTCAGCATGGTATGCCTGAAAAATGAATGGATAGTCATCAAGTGCATAGCTCCTGTGTCGCTGCGACTTTAGGTATGTTGCCGCCATTACGCTAGGAGTGATGGCGTATAACCAACATGCAAAACCAGTATGGCTGGTCGGGCTTGAGACAAAATCAGGCCATACGAAAATGTCATCGTGACCATTTCCAATAGGTACTAACGCAATACCAGACAAACGACTATCGTTGTCCGCCTATGAAGGCCGCTGATTTAACCCTTACCCGATTGGCCGCGCGCCATGCGCTGTCCACGCAGGCACAGCCATTCGATTCGGATGTTTTAGTAAAGGTCGCGCTGTGCATTCAGGACTTTCTCGCGTCGTGCATGGCCGCAATGGAGGGTCCGGCTGCGCAACCGATACGCGCCTATGCTGCTGCGCGGTCTGGTTTGCCGGAAGCGCACCATTGGGGACTAGCCAAAAAAATCAGTGCTGAAAATGCGGCGCTGGCCAATGGCATGCTTGGCCATAGCCTCATTCGCGACGACATGCATGTTGCCAGCGGAACGCATCCAGGCGTCGTCATCATCCCGGCCATGCTGGCCTTGGCCGAACGGGAAAAACTCTCCGGAAAGGCGCTTGTCAGCGGAATTGTCGCCGGTTACCAGGTGATGGGCGCGCTGGGAACCGCGGTGCGAACAGGTCTGTCGAACCGCCATTTTCGGCCGCTGGGGATTTCAGGAGCTTATGGCGCGGCCGCCGGCGCGGTGGCAGCCCTGCCGATGAACGAGGACATGGCGGTGAATGCGCTTGCGCTGGCGGCAAATTTTTCTTGCGGCCTGAACCAGTGGCCCTGGTCGGGCGGTGACGGAATATTCGTGCATCCAGGCATGGCGGCGCGCAATGCCGTCACCGCGGTGGATTTGGCACGGGCGGGCATTACAGCGTCCGAGCTCATCCTCGAAGGTGCGGACGGATTGTTCGCCGCCTATGGCTCCGGCGACGATGCGGCACGGATATTCCGTGAGCGGCTGGGCGGGCCCCCAGAGATGCTCAGCGTCACGCACAAACCTTTCGCCGGCTGCAACTATGTCCAGACGCCGGTGGCGGCGGCGCTTGAAATCCGGAGAATCATCGGCACAGCGAAGGTAAAGGACATTGAAAGAATCGTCATATCGACTTTCGCCGCGGCACGGTCTTACCCGGGCTGCGACAACGCCGGTCCGTTCTCCAGCGTCCAGCAAACGAAGATGAGCCTGCAATACGGCGTGGCTGCCGGATTGCGCTTCGGAGCGCTCGATGAATCGTCGTACACGCACTTCGCGGATGACGAAATGAATCGCCTGCTGTCGATCTGTGAAATTCGCCTCGAACCCCGGTACGAAGGGTGCGCACCACGGACGCAACCCGTCCGCCTGGAAGTGCAAATGCAAGCAGGTGAATCGGTTCGGCATGAACTGGACGATGTCCCCTGGCTTGGTGCGCAGGCAGTAAAGACGCGCTTTGAACGCGAGGCGATAACACGACTCCCGACGGCCAACGTTCAGGAAATAAGCGGGTTGCTGTCAAACCTTTGGCACGTGCCGGACCCATCGGCCTTATTCACCGTCCTGGGCCGAACCGCCTGTAATCCCTAACTACTTCAAGACCACCATGATTCTTTCCATCGACGACGCCCGCGCCCTGGTCCATGCCAGCATGGC
>CAXSGT010000158.1:0-7732 GCA_964236835.1 uncultured Polaromonas sp. | reverse complement strand
TCCATGGTCCGGCCTTCGCGCATGTTCGACTGCAGGAAAGGACGGGTGCGGGCCGGGCGCACATTGGCGTACAGGTCCAGTCCGATGCGAAAGCCGGCCGAGACATTGCGCCCGCCCTGCTCCGGCGCGGGATAGTCGGCATGCGATTGGGTTCCCAGGATGATGCCGTCATAGGTTCTGGCCTGGTCCAGCACGCTTTGGCGCAGTGTGGTGCCGTATTTTTCCAGGCTTGCAAAGCCGGCGTCTTCGTAGTCGAAGGCCAGTTCCAGGCCGAAGCGCGCGCCGGCGGCCTTGAGGACGTCAACCGAAGCGGCGACGATTTCAGGGCCGATACCGTCACAGGGTAAAACGATGAACTTCATGACTTGTCTTTCTTGCAGAGTGAGAAGGTTGGGGGAAATAGAGCATTGGAAAAATAGAAAACTCAGCCCGGCGTGGCCAGGATTCGTTGCAGCAGTCGAACGGCGCTGTCCGGGCTTGTCAGCACCGGCTTGCCCAGTGCGTTGGCGACGGCCGACTGGCTGCGCGCCATGGAAAACTGGCCCAGCATGACCACGTCGCACTGCGCCAGCGCCTGCGCATGCGCAACCACCAGCCGGTCGTGTTCGGCCGCATTGCCGGCATTCAAGGCTGCCATGGCGCCGTCGGCGCATTCACAGACCAGTTCCACGTCAGCGCCGCCGGCGGTGGCAAGGAATTCATCGCGCATGGGTAAAGCCGCGGGCGCAAATGTCGTCAGCAAGCCGACCCGGGCTGGGCATCCCAGATCGCCGACTCCGGCGCAATAGGCCAGCGCTTCGGCAAACATGGCTTCATTGGGCTTGAGGGTCGGCACGCCGGTAGTGCGTGCCGCCTCCTCGACTGCCGGACCGAATGCAGAACAGGTAAACAAGATGCCGTGTGCGCCGCTTTCCTGCGCATAGCGGGCAAGAGAGACGATGCGCGCGGTCATGGCGTCGTCTAATGAACCGGCCGCGGCCAAATCCTGCGAAAGACAGTCATCGAGCAAATTCATGCGCCGGACCCGAGGCCAGAAACGAGAGAAAGACTCCGAAACAGGCTCCATGGCCAGTGGAGTAGCATGTATTAAAGCTATTTTTAATTCTTTCATTTTAAGAAAAATCCATTTTTTTTAAAATTATTGTATTATATAAATAATAAATACAATATAGAAAATTTTATCACTCGTTTTTATCTTGTTTTTTGGAACACCAATGCATTCTTCCCATCGCCCCGCATGTTTCACCGACCTAAGTCGCCGGCATGCGCTGCTTGCTGCCAATTTCATCGCTGCGTCGTGCATTTCTGCCCTGGCAATTGCTCAAAATGCAACGAAAGATTTCCCCAACAAGCCCATTACCCTGATCGTTCCTTACGCTGCGGGAGGCAGCTCTGACGTGCGGGCGCGTCAGGTCGCACAAAAGATTTCGGTTTCTCTCGGGCAGCCCGTCATCGTTGACAACAAGCCGGGCGCCAACGGCAATATCGGAACCCAGGCCATTGCGAAAGCGCCGCCTGATGGCTACACCATCGGCATCGGCAATCTGGCGCCGATGGCCGTCAACAAGACCCTCTTTCCCACCACCACGCCTTTCGACCCCGCCGTCGATCTCGTTCCGGTCGTGTTGCTGGAAAAAGGTCCACTGGTTTTGGTCGTGAGCAACAAATCGCCCTATAAAAGCCTGAAGGACCTTATGGACGCCTTGAAGGCCAATCCCGGCCGGATGAGCTATGCCTCGGCGGGCGCAGGCGGATCGTTTCACCTAGCCGGCGAGGTGTTCAAAGCGTCCACCGGCGTGTTTTCAGTACATATCCCATACCGTGGCGGCGGCCCGGCGACCAATGACCTGCTGGCCGGCCAGGTGGACTACATGTTCGACATGGCCCCTGCCTCCATGGCGTATTTGAAGGCTACGCCGCCGAAGATGCGCGCTCTGGCCGTTGCCCATGACAAACGCCTGCCGCTACTGCCGGAGGTGCCGACTTTTGCCGAACTGGGCTACAAGCACATGGAAATTTCAAACTGGTTCGGCGTTGTGGCTCCCAAAGGCACGCCCGCGCCGGTCGTGGACAAGCTTAACGAGGCCATCAACCGCGCACTGCGCGAGCCCGACCTGATGCAACGCATCACCGCGCCGGGCAATGTGGTGGGCGGCGGAAGCCCGCAGGCATTTGGTGATCTGGTGGCGTCTGAAACGCGCCGCTGGAGCCAGCTCATCAAGGAAAAAAATATCCAGGCCGACTGATCTTTTTCGCAACATTAATTCGAGACACTCAAATGAAAAACTTTTATTCTCGCAGGCAACTGCTGCAAACCCTGGTGGCGGGTGCAGCCTGCATGGCTGGTGCCGCCGCCTTTGCGCAACCCTTGCCTGCAGGCTTTCCGCAAAAGCCGATTCGCTTGGTGGTGTCCTTTGCCGCGGGCGGACCCAACGATGTGATGGCGCGCGTTCTCGCCCAGCGACTGGCCATCAACCTTGGCCAGCCGGTCGTCGTTGAGAACAAGGCCGGCGCGGGTGGCGTCATCGGCAACGATGTGGTCGCCAAAGCCCCGGCCGACGGCTACACCCTGCTGTTTGCCAGCGGCCCGTTCGTGATGGCGCCGGCGCTGCAGGTCAACATGCCGTATGACACGCTGCGGGACTTTGTCGGCGTCACCAAAGTCGCCGAGTCGCCCATGGTGTTGATGGTCCCGGCCAACTCGCGTTTTAAGAATGCCAAAGAACTTGTCGAGTTCGCACGCCTGCACCCCGGCCAGCTCAACTATGGCTCGGGCGGCATCGGCAGCACGCCCCACCTCACTACCGAATTGCTCGGCACGGTCACGGGAGCGAAATTCACCCATGTGCCGTACAAGGGTGGCGGCGAATCGATCAAGGCGCTGATGGGCGGCGAAATTGATTTGCTGATCGACAGCATCACCAGCACTGGCCCGGCCTTGACTTCCGGCCGGGTGAAGGCGCTGGCCGTTACCCAGGCCCAGCGGGCGCCCAAGCTGCCCGATGTGCCGACCTTTTCGGAAGCCGGCATTCCCAAATTCAACATGACGCACTGGGTCGGCCTGGTCGCTCCTGCCAAAGTGCCGCAGGGCGTGCTGTCGCAGCTGCGGCTCGAAACCATCAAGGCCTTGCGCAGCCCGGATGTCGAGCAGCGCCTTGCCGAAATCGGCGCCCAGCCGGTGGGAGACGCCTCCAGCGTTTTTCAGAAATTCATCAGGGATGAATTAAAGCAGTGGGAATTCGTCGCCAAGTTCGTTCATATCAAGGCGCAGTGACGAAACCCGACAAGCCTGTGCGGGCATGCGACGCCCATGCGCATGTCTTCGACCCGCAGCGCTTTGCCTATGCCCTGCCCCGGCGCTTTACCCCGGGCGCCGCGACGGTAGTTCAGCTTCGCAAACACATGCGTCGATGCGGCGCAGCCTCTGTCGTGCTGGTGCAGCCCAGCGTGTATGGCGACTGCCACGACTGCCTGCTCGACGCGCTGGCGGCGCTGGGCAGCGCGGCGCGCGGCGTCTGCGTCGCGTCCGACCGTACATCGCAGGGTGAACTGGCGGCGCTGGATCAAGCCGGCGTGCGCGGTGCGCGTATCAACCTGGTGGTCGATCATCAGGAAAATGTCCAGCATGCGCTCGCCCAGCTGAACAGCGTGGAAAAGCGTATCCCGGCGCACTGGCATGTGCAACTGCATGCCCGGCTTGGCATGCTCCAGGCGCTGGCCGAGCATCTATGCGGCTCGGGGCGTACCTATGTGCTCGATCACCTAGGGCTGCCGGACGTCAACGCAGGTGTCCAGACAGCCGATTGGCAATTCCTGCTGGAGTTGCTGGCCGGCGGACAGCTTTATGTCAAGCTTTCGGCGCCGTATTTGAGTTCACGCACAGGTGCGCCCTACGACGACCTTCGTCCCTTTGCCGAAACCCTGTTGAAAGTGCGCGGCGACCGGGTGCTGTGGGGCAGCAACTGGCCCCATACCCAGGGAACGCACCGAAGCGCCGTACCCGACCTGAGGCGAGTCGAGCCGCTCCGGCAGGAGGACGACTTGCAGTGGCGGCAAACCTGCGCGTCCTGGGCGGGTGATAAAGCGGCCGGCCTGCTTGGCGGCAATGCGGTGCTTTATGGTCTGTAGCACGCGGAAAAATTCGGACATGCCATGTTAAAAAGATTGAATTTTTATCCGCAGGAAGCAGCCGCGGTGGGGCAACAGCTTATTCCCCCCAGCGCCTCACAGTCTTGCTGTCCAGCCCAAACAGATCCAGCACGCGCCCCAGCGTGTGATCGACCATGGCTGCGATCGATTCAGGCTTCGCGTAGAACGCCGGCACCGGCGGATAGATGATGGCGCCCGCCTCGGTCGCGGCGACCATGCTTCGCAAATGACCCAGATGCAGCGGCGTTTCACGGACCATCAACACCAAGCGTTTCCTTTCTTTGAGCATGACATCGGCGCTGCGCGTCAGCAGGCCGCTGGTCACGCCGGTGGCAATTTCCGACAGCGTCTTGATCGAGCACGGCGCCACGACCATGCCCTCGACCTTGAACGAGCCGCTCGATATCGCCGCGCCGATATCGGTGCTTGCATAGCTGAAATCAGCCAGGTCGCGCACGTCCTTGACGCTTGCCTCGCTTTCGTAGGTCAGGGTGACCTGGGCCGAACGGCTCATGACCAGATGGGTTTCGAGTCCAAGTTCACGCAACAGCTGCAGCAGCCGGATGCCGTAAACGACGCCTGAAGCGCCGCTGATGCCAACGATAAATCTTTTACGCTTGAAATCTTCTGAGGTTTGCATGGGTGCTGTTGAAGTTGCTGCCGAATGTACTTCACGGTACATGTTTCAGGGCGCCGCGCTGAACTCGAAACTTGACGATACACCTGCGGATACGCCGTGACGCGCGGCAAAATGTAGGTGTAAACCCTAAACCAGCTTGTTCTTTTGAAAAAAACAATGTATCTTTGGATGATACAAAAATGTCTAGCTATTTTTTCTAAAACTTACTTTTATAGGCAAAACAGGCTATTTATGAGTTCAACAAGCGCGACCGCCCCGGCTATTTCCGGCGCTGCTCCTATTGCGATGGATCAATCCCTGAGGTCACATCTGCGCGCACTGGAAGAAGCCGGCGAGCTGATTCGCTTCGCCAAGCCGGTCAACCCCGAAACCAATATGTCGGCGGTGGAATGGAAAACCTACAACGAGCTTGGCAAGTCGAGCCTGTTCACCCAAATCGAAGGCCATCCGGGCTGGACGGCTTGCAGCCAGATACTGGCCGACCGGAAAAAATGGTCGATGGGGTTGAACATTCCCGAGGGCACCATGATGCAGGAGATTTCAAGACGGCTTCGCACGCCGCTCAACTCGGTCCGCGTCGACGCAACCCAAGCGCCTGTGAAGGAAATTAAACTGCTCGGCGCCGATGCCGATCTGCTCGATATTCCGTCGATGCGGGTGTCCGAGCGCGACGGCGGCCGCTTCATCGCGGCGGGCATTTCCTTTTTAAAGGATCCGGAAACCGGAATCGGCAACCTCTCGTTTCACCGCATGCAGATCAACGGCCGCGACAAGACCGGCTTTGTCATGCTGCCGCGGCATGCCCGGCGCATCTATGACAAGTATTCGGCGCTGGGCAAGCCGACGCCGGTGGCGGTGGTGATCGGCGTGCATCCGGCGATATTTTTCGCGTCGGGCTACACCACGAGCTTTGGCACCGACGAGCTGGGCCTGGCCGGCAGCCTGCTGGGCGAGCCGGTTCGCACCGTGAAATGTGAAACCATCGACATGTACGTGCCGGCCGAAGCTGAAATCGTGCTCGAAGGCGAGCTGGTTCCGGGCGACCATCTGGAGCCCGAAGGCCCGTTCGGCGAGGTCACCGGCAACTATCCGGACACGGGTGTCGCCCATGTCTTCAAGCTGAAGGCGATCACGCGCCGCAAGGATTCGATCTTCTACGCCCTGCACTGCGGTTTTCCGACGACGGACACGCAGGCCACAACCGGGCTCGGCATTGAAATCGCCACGTTCGAGCATTTGCAGAAAGTCGATGGCGGACTCGACCTGCTCGATCTGCGCTGCCTGACGGTTTCCGGCCTCTTTGTCTTGGTGCTCAAGATGCGGCAGCGGGTCGAAGGCCAGGCCAAGGTCGCCTTGATGGCCGCCTTGTCGGCGCCGTATCAGCAGCCGAAGATCGCCATCGCGGTCGATGACGACATCGATGCGAGCGACCTGCGCCAGCTGATCTGGTCGATCGCGACGCGCGTGCATGCCGAACGCGACGTCACCCTGATTCCGAATGTCAAGGTCTGGGGACTCGACAATGCCTCGCCGGTCATTCCCGGCGCAGAATCGTTCCAGCGCGTCGGCACCCGCTGGATGATCGACGCGACGAAGCCGGCAATCACCCGCCCCGCCGAGCGTTCCCGCTTTGAAAAGGCGATGCCGCCCAATTACGACAGCGTCGATCTGAAAGATTTTCTGCCCTGAAGGCGGCCCTGCGAATCGCCTGAAACACTACTCAAACTCAACCCGACCCATGAAAACAAACCTCAAATCAAAAATCGCGTCACTGGCCCTGCTCGCCTGTGGCGTCGCCCTGAGCGGCAGTGCCCTGGCGCAGGCCTATCCCGACAAGGTCGTCAAGCTCGTCGTGCCGTTCGCCGCGGGCGGTTCCGGCGACATCATCGGGCGCATCTATGCCGAAAAGCTGGCGGCGCTCTGGAAGCAGCCGGTGGTCGTTGAAAACAAGGCCGGCGCCGGCGGCAATATCGCCTCCGACTTCGTCGCCAAAGCGCCAGCCGACGGCTACACGCTGCTGCTGGCCGCGAACAGCCACGTCTTCAACGGCAGCCTGTATGCGAACCGGCCTTACGACCCGATCAAGGATTTCACGCCGGTCGCCGGGATTGCTTATTACTCGCTGATTCTGGTCGTCAATCCCGCGCTGCCGATCCGCAGCCTGAGCGAAATGGTTTCCTATGCCAAGGCCAACCCCGGCAAGCTGACTTTCGGTTCGGCTGGCGTCGGCACATCGACTCACCTGGCCAATGAGCTGTTCAAGAACTCCGCCGGCATCGATATCGTTCACTCGCCCTACAAGAGCGCCGGGCTGGCCACCACCGACCTGCTGGGCGGACATATACAAGCCATGTTCAACAACCCGATTTCCGCGCTGCCGTTCGTGAAATCGGGCAAACTGCGGCCCCTAGTCACCACCGGCCCGAAGCGCCTGAACGACACGCCCGATGTGCCGACCATCGCCGAATCGGGCTATCCGGGTTTTGAAGCCGGCACCTGGTGGGCGATTCTCGGCCCGGCTGGATTGCCGAAGAATGTCGTTGCCAAGATTTCAGCGGACCTGGCAAGCATCAACAAGATGCCGGAAGTCACCGCGCGCCTGAACACCGAGGGCGTCGAAACCTGGTCGCATCCGCCCGCCGAGCTTGCCGCAATCATGCTGACCGACCAGAAGAAATGGGGCAAGATCATCAAGGACGCCAATATCAAGCTTGACTGATCTCCGGCCGGGCGGGCACTTCAAGGCCGCCCATGACTTCATTCTTGCCAGGTGGCTGCCGAATCACGCACCGCCTGCAGTTCGGCCGGTTTTTTCCGACCCGCGTCGGAAGCAAGCGCTGTGAGCCAGTCAGATGAACCGCTGGCCTGGCCCGCCGGCCACGGCAGAGCGATGGCTTCGAGCCGCTGCAACAGCGCCATTTCCGCCTCGAGCTCCAGGCGCTT
>CAXSGT010000157.1:4659-7733 GCA_964236835.1 uncultured Polaromonas sp. | reverse complement strand
GCTCGATTTCCTTGGGATAGACGTTTTCGCCGCCTGAGATCAGCATGTCTTTGGCACGGTCGATTAGCGTGATGAAGCCGTCGGCATCCATCACCCCGACGTCGCCGGTCAGGCCCCAGCCGTGGCCCAGTTTGAAGAACTCCGCGGTCTGCTCGGGCTCGTTGCAGTAGCCGATCATCAGGTTGTCGCCGCGTGAGGCGACTTCGCCCATTTCGCCGACCGCCGCCTGGCCGCCATCGGGGCGCAATACCGCGACATCGACGTTGTACGGCTGGCGCCCGACGCTGCCGAGCTTGGCGGGCAGGCACTCGGGCGGCAAGGCGGCAATGACACCCATCTCGGACTGGCCGTAAATTTGCGTCAGGCGCAAGGCCGGCAAGCGCCGCGTCAGCTCGATCTGCACCCAGTCGGGCATGGGAGCGCCCGCGAAAGCCAGCTTGCGCCAGCTCGCCAGATCGCGCGCTTCGAGCTCCGCATGCGTCGCCAGCGTGTTGGCCTGCGTCGGAACCATGAACGCCGCGGTGATGCGCTCGGCCTCGACCGCCGCGATGAATTCTTCGGCCGACCAGGGCGTGACGAACACCGCGCTGGCGCCGACCAGTATCGCCGGCTGGAACATGATGTTGAGCGCCGCGACATGAAACATCGGCGTGACGATCGCGACGACATCGCTGTCGGTCAGGCGCTCTTCGACCACCACCGTCTGCGCCGTGACCTCTCGCGCGCGGTGGTGCATCAACACGCCCTTGGGGCGCCCCGTGGTGCCGCCGGTATAGGTCATGCAAAAGGCATCATGCTCGTCCAGCATGACTTCAGGGCTGGTTGCGGGATGGCCCTCGATGAACTGCGCGAACGTGGGAATATGGTCGATGGCGCTGTCTTCGCCGATTGAAATCAAGTGCCGAATTCCGGGGCACATCTTTTGCACGGCTGCCACGTTTGCCGAAAACAGGGCGTCGAACAGCAGAACCTGCGTTTCCGATTTCTTCAGCACCCAGGCCAGCTCCTCGGAGGCGTACAGCACCGACACATTGTTGAGCACATAGCCGGTGCGCGCCACGCCGAAAAATACGCTGCCGTATTCGGACAGATTGCGCGAAAGCATCGACACCTTGGCGCCCTTTTCCAGCCCCAGCGCAAGCAAGGCGTTCGCCAGCCGGTTGGCCGTGTCGTCGAGCGAGCGGTAGCTCACACGCTCGGTGCGGTCCGGACCGCGGTAGATGATCGCGGCCTTGTCGGGAAAGCGCCGCGCCGATCGCCTGAGCATGTCTCCTGTCAGCATTTTTTCTTTCGGAAAAATTAAAAATAATTTTCGCCAATCATAAACAGCGCTATTTTCTGGGAACGCCGGGCGCGGCGCGTATTGCCGAAGCCTAAAATAAACCGCTTGCTCATTGGCAGTCGCTAATTCTTTATGCCTAAACAATTCGTTCCTAAAGCTCGGGTTTTACTCTAGTGGTGCGCCGCGTTCGCAGCCTTATATTGCGTTCTTGCGTCTTTATTTAAAAAAAGGAATTTTTATGTCCACTCGTCGCCTGGTCCTAGGCCGCAGCGCCGCGCTGATAGGCGCCGTCGCCGCCGGACTGTTGCCGCCGGAAATCGTGAATGCCCAATCGGGCAAGGTCCGCATCGGTTTCATGCTTCCCTACACCGGCACCTTCAGCCAGCTCGGCGTGGCGATTGAAAACGGTTTTCGCCTCGCCATCAACGAGCAGGGCGGCAAGCTCGGTGGTCGGGAAATCGAATACTTTAGGGTCGATGACGAATCCGAGCCGTCCAAGGGCATAGAAAACGCCAACAAGCTGGTTCAGCGCGACAAGGTCGATGTCATCGTCGGCACGGTGCACTCCGGCGTGCAGATGGGCATCCAGAAGGTGGCGCGCGACAGCGGCGTGTTGTCGCTGATTCCGAACGCGGGAGTGCACGCGGCGACGCGCGCCTTGTGCGCACCCAATGTGTTCCGCACCAGTTTCAGCAACTCGCAGCCCACGCTGGCGCTCGGCAAGGCGATGGTCGATCGGGGCCATAAACGCGCGGTCTGGATCAGCTGGAAATACGCCGCCGGCGATGAAGCGCTGGAAGGCTTCAAAGAGAGCTACGGCAAGGCCGGCGGCACCATCATCAAGGAACTCGGCCTGCCTTTTCCAAATGTGGAGTTTCAGGCGCTGCTGACTGAAATCGCCGCGCTGAAACCCGACGCTGTGGCATGCATGTTCGCCGGCGGCGGCGCCGCCAAGTTCATCAATGACTACGCCGCCGCCGGCCTCAAGGGCAAGATTCCCCTTTACGGCTCGGGCTTTCTGACCGAAGGCGTGCTGGACGCAGTCGGTTCAGCCGCCGACGGCATCGTCACCACCATGCACTACAGCGACGCGCTCGACACGCCGCGCAACAAGAAATTCCGCCTCGACTACGCCAAGGCCTTCCGCAGCCAGCCCGACGTGTATGCGGTCCAGGGTTACGACACGGGGCTGCTCCTGATCCAGGGCGCCAACGCCGTCAGGGGCGACCTCACAGCCAAACCCGCCTTGTACAAAGCCATGGAAGGCGCGACCATCGACAGTCCGCGTGGCAAGTGGACGCTGAGCAAGTCGCACAATCCGGTGCAGGACATGTACCTGCGCGTGGTCGAAAACAAGGAAAACAAGGTGATCGGCATCGCCGCCAAGGCGTTGGCCGACTCGGGAGCCGGCTGCAAGATGGCTTGATCCTTTAGCGCTTACGCAATGGGAGGTTTTTCAGCCTCCCATTTTTTTGCGTCAAACTATCTGCTTAGCCCTTTGAATTCGACAAACCCGTTCATGGACTTAGCCAATTTTCTCATTCAGCTGCTCAACAGCGTCCAGTATGGCCTGCTGCTGTTCATGCTCGCCGCAGGCCTCACGCTGATCTTCGGCATCATGGGCGTCGTCAACCTGGCGCATGGCAGTTTTTACATGCTCGGCGCCTATCTCTCGTGGTCGCTCAGCGCGCAGCTGGGCAGCCTAACCTTGGCGATACTTGGCGGCGCGGTGCTGGCCGTGCTGTTCGGCCTGGCGCTCGAATGGCTGCTGTTTCGCCATTTTTACCAGCGC
>CAXSGT010000157.1:0-4649 GCA_964236835.1 uncultured Polaromonas sp. | reverse complement strand
ATCTATATTATCGAACGCAGCTCCTCGAAAATATAGATCAGGCCGAACGTCAGCGCGACCACCTCGACCAGGTGTTGCTGACGTTCGGCCTGATCTATATTTTCGAGGAGCTGCGTTCGATTTTCTGGGGCGACGACGTGCACGGCGTGCCCATTCCCGACCTGCTCGGCGCGTCGATTCCGCTGACCGACAATTTGTCTTACCCGGTGTACCGCCTCTTCATGTCGGGCGTGTGCGTCGCGCTGGCGCTTGGCCTGTACTTCCTGATATCCAAAACCCGGCTGGGAATGAAGATTCGCGCCGGCGCCTTCAACAGGGGCATGGCCGAGTCGCTCGGTATCAACATCAAGCTGATCCACGCGGTGGTGTTCGCGCTCGGCGTCGGCCTGGCGGCGGTCGCGGGAATGATCGCCGCGCCGATTGCCAGCGTCTATCCCAACATGGGCTCGCAGGTGCTGATCATGTGCTTCGTCGTCGTCGTCATCGGCGGCATCGGCTCGGTGCGCGGCGCGCTGGTTGCGGCGCTGCTGGTCGGGCTGGTCGACACCTTCGGCAAGGTGCTGCTGCCTTCGCTGGCCGGCATGCTGGTTTACATGCTGATGGCGGCGGTGCTGCTGTTCAAACCCGAAGGGCTGTTCAGGCAATGAGCGGGCGCCAGTCGAATCTTGAGATTTTGCCGGGCGGCGTGAAAGTCGCGCTGGGGTTGGCGCTGCTGGCGCTGCTTGCCTTCCCCTTCGCCGGCACCGATTTTTACGTGCAAATGGTGACGCGCATGATGATTTTGGCGATCTTCGCCATGAGCCTGGACCTGCTGCAGGGCGTGACCGGCCTGGTGTCGCTGGGCCACGCGGCGTACTTCGGGCTCGCGGGATATGCGCTGGCGTTTCTCACGCCGCAGGGCGAGCCCGTCAGCCTGTGGTGGACGCTGCCGGTGGCCGTGCTCGCCTCGGGCGCGGCGGCCCTCGTCATCGGATTTTTTGTCGTTCGCACCGACGGCATCTACTTCATCATGGTGACGATGGCGTTTGCGCAAATGGTGTTTTTCCTGTTCTTCGACAACAAGGCGCTGGGCGGCTCCGACGGCCTCTACATCAACTTCAAGCCGAGCGTAGAGGTCGCGGGCCGGGCGCTGCTCGACCTGGACAACAAGCGGTCGATGTACTACTTCACGCTGGGCGCGATGCTGCTGGTTTACGCGTTTTTGCGCCGCCTGCTGTGGAGCCCGTTCGGCCGCGCGCTGGCCGGAATTCGGGTCAACGAGCACCGCATGCGCGCGATGGGTTTCGGCACCTTCGGCTACAAGCTTGCGGCTTTCACGCTGGCCGGCGCGCTGGCCGGGCTGGCGGGCTACCTGTGGGGCGCGCAAACCGGCTACATCAACCCCGAGCTGATGGGCTTTCAGATGAGCGCGCACGCCATCATGATGGTCGTGCTCGGCGGCATGGGCAATATCGCCGGCGCGATCGTCGGCGCCTTCACTTTCGAGTATTTGCTGCATGTCTTCAAGGACCTGCCGCAGGTCGGAAATGTCAACCTGGGCAAGCACTGGCAGCTCTGGATGGGCGTTTTCATCGTCCTGCTGGTGACATTCGCGCCGCGCGGCCTGCTCGGGCTGGCGGAGCGTTTCGGCGCGGCGAAGCGGCTCAAGCCGGATGACACAGGCGCGCAGACATGAGTGAAGTTCTCCTCAGCGCCAAAAACCTGACCAAGCGCTTCGGCGGCCTGGCCGCGGTCAACGGCGTGTCGATCGATCTCCAGGAAGGCCGCATTCATGCGGTGATCGGTCCCAATGGCGCGGGCAAATCGACGCTGACGAACCTGCTGTCGGGCGACCTGCCGCCGACGTCGGGCAGCGTCATGCTCGCCGGCCGGGACGTGACGGGCTGGAGCCCCGAAAAGATTTCCGTCCAGGGGCTGGGCCGCAGCTACCAGAAGACGAATATTTTTTTGCCGTACACGGTCTGGGAAAACGTCCGGCTGGCGTCGCAGTCGCGCCAGCCGCATGCGGCGAACTGGCTGCGGCGCGCTACTAAATTTGAAGCAATCAACGCCCGTGCGGCAAGCGCCATCGAGCTTTCGGGCTTGGCAAACCGGCTGCACAGCGTTGCTGGTGCGATGAGCCACGGCGAGCAGCGCCAGCTCGAAATTGCCATGACGCTGGCGACCGAGCCACGGGTGTTATTGCTCGACGAACCGCTCGCTGGCATGGGCGTCGCCGAGGCCGAACGCATGGTCGCGCTGCTGCTGGGGCTCAAGCAAAATCACGCCATTTTGCTCGTCGAGCACGATATGGACGCGGTGTTCACGCTTGCCGACCAGCTGACGGTGATGGTCAACGGCCAGGTGATCGCCAGCGGCGCGCCGGTTGAAGTTCGAGCCAATGCGGACGTCCAGGCCGCCTACCTCGGCGAGGAGGCTTGATGCCATCCGAATTGCTTATCGACGTGCAAGCGCTGCAGACCTATTACGGCGCCAGCCACATCCTGCGCGGCGTCGATTTTTCGGTCGCGCGCGGCGAAACCATTGGCCTGATGGGGCGCAACGGCATGGGCAAAAGCACGCTGCTCAAAAGCATCATGGGGCTGGTCAAGCCGCGTTCGGGATTCATCGCCATCGCCGGCCGGCAGATGATGGGCCGCGCGCCGCATGAAATCGCCCGCCTTGGCATTGCCTATGTTCCCGAGGGCCGGGGCATTTTCGGCAACCTGAGCGTCGTCGAGAACCTGAAAATGGCGGCGCGCGCCGGCACGCGCGGCCAGCGCGACTGGACCTACGACCGGGTGCTGGACACCTTTCCGCGCCTGAAGGAGCGCCTGGGCCATGGCGGCCAGCAGCTCAGCGGCGGCGAGCAGCAGATGCTGACCATCGGCCGCGCCTTGATGACCAATCCCGACGTGCTGATCCTCGACGAAGCCACCGAAGGCCTGGCGCCGCTGATCGCGCGGGAAATCTGGCGCATCTGCCAGCTGGTCAAGGCTTGCGGCATCAGCAGCGTCATCGTCGACAAGAACTGGAAGCACGTCAGCCAGGTCACCGACCGCAATGTGATTCTGGTCAAGGGCGAAGTCGTTTTTGCAGGCAGTTCCGCCGAATTGCAATCGCAGCCGGCGCTGCTGCAACAATATCTGGGCGTATGACGCCGACTTAAGGAGCCGACATGGAAAGTCTCGATTTGCGTGTGCTCTCGGACGCGCTGGCCTGGCGCCGCTCGGGCCATGAGGTGACCCTCGTCACGGTGGTGCAGACCTGGGGCAGCGCGCCGCGCCCGCCCGGCGCTTTGCTCGCCGTTCGCGGCGACGGCATCGTCAGCGGGTCGGTCTCGGGGGGTTGCGTCGAGGACGACCTGATCGCCCGCATCAAGTCGGGCGAGCGCAGCGACCGGCCCGCGATGATCGCCTATGGCGTCAGCCAGGAGGAAGCGGCGCGCTTCGGCCTGCCCTGCGGCGGCACGCTGCGCCTGGTGCAGGAACCCTTAACGGACCCGGCGTGGATCGAGGACGTGCTGCGACGCACAGCCAGCCACCGCCTGGTGTCGCGCACGCTGACGCTGGCGACCGGCGAGATCGCACTGGCCGACGCGACGCGTGGCCAGGCGATGCGCTTCGACGGCCTTGCGCTGACGACGGTGTTCGGCCCGCGATTTCGCCTGCTGTTGATTGGCGCCGGCCAGCTGAGCCAGGCCGTGGCGGCAATGGCGCAGATGATCGACTTCGAGGTGCTGGTGTGCGACCCGCGGGGCGAATACGCCGCCGCGCTGGCGATCGAAGGCGTGACGCGCGTTGCCGGCATGCCCGACGACGCGGTGCGCGAACTCAAGCCCGACGCGCACACCGCCATCGTCGCGCTGACGCACGACCCGAAGCTCGACGACATGGCCCTGCTCGAAGCGCTGCAATCCGACGCGTTTTATGTCGGCGCGCTGGGCTCGGCGCGCAACCAGGCGACGCGCAAGCAGCGGCTGGCTGAGCATTTCGACCTTAGCCCAGAGGCGCTGGCGCGCCTGCACGGCCCGGTGGGCCTGCGCATCGGCGCCAAAACGCCGGCCGAAATCGCCGTGTCGGTCATCGCGCAAATCATCGAGGTGAAAAATGCCAGACTGGCGCTGGCTGCCTCCGGCCGCGCGTTCGCGGCGGCCGACTGACGCGCGGAACCACCTTGACCGGCGATCCCGTCGTCATCGTGCTCGCTTCCGGCCGAAGCGAGCGTTTTATCGCCAGCGGCGGCCAGTCGTCCAAATTGCATGCGCCGCTCGCCGGCCGCAGCGTGCTCGAGCGCACCCTGGCGGCGGTGCGCGGCTGCGGCCTGCCGTGGCATCTGGTCGATGCCGGCCATCCGGGGATGGGCGACTCGATCGCCGCCGGCGTACGCGCCACCGCCGATGCGCCGGCCTGGCTCATCCTGCCGGGCGACCTGCCGCTGATTCAGGCATCGACGTTGCGCCGAATCGCCTCGGCGCCGGCGAACCTGGACGTGGTGCTGCCGCTTGTCGATGGCCGGCGCGGCCACCCGGTCCGGTTTTCCGCGAGTTGCAGAAAAGAACTAATGACGCTGTCAGGCCCCCATGGCGCCGCCTCCGTGATCGCCGCCCACGACAGCGCCGAGTGGCCGCTGGACGATATCGGCTGCACCTTCGACATCGACACGTTGGA
>CAXSGT010000156.1:0-7864 GCA_964236835.1 uncultured Polaromonas sp. | reverse complement strand
GTCCAAAATAAATTTCGTCTGCTTGAGCGCGCCTGACATCAAACAAAAAATCTCGGGCAGCGCGACCCATTCGATCTCCCATGGCCCGGTCGAGCGCTCGTGGTCTGCCACCATCGCGTCCATCAGCGACGCGGCGAGCTGGCGCACCACCGAAATAGTGGCGTGGATGTACAGGCACGAGATCGGGTTGCGCTTTTGCGGCATCGTCGATGACGAGCCGCGCCCCGGCGCGAACGGCTCGAACACCTCGGCGACTTCGGTTTGCATCATCAGCTTGACGTCCATCGCGATCTTGCCGAGCGAGCCGCCAACGATGCCTAAAAAGGCTCCGACCTCGGCAAAATTGTCGCGCACCGTGTGCCATGAAATCAAGGGCTGGCCCAGGCCGAGCTCATTCATCAGGCCCGCTTGTGTTTCCATCGCGCCTTTTTCCAAAGACGACAGCGTTCCCGACGCGCCGCCGAACTCGCCGACGAGCACCCTGGGCTTGAGTTGCTCCAGCCGTTCGCGGTGCCGCTCGATGCCCGCCAGGATGCTCGCCATCTTGTAGCCGAAGGTAATCGGCGTCGCCTGCTGCAAATTGCTGCGGCCGATGACCGGCGTGTCGCGGTGCTCGCGCGCCAGCCGGGCGAGCGCGGCGGAAATGTCCTTCAGGTCGGCTTCGACCAGCGCCAGGCCCTCCCTGATCTGCAGCACGGCGGCCGTGTCGGTAATGTCCTGCGTCGTCGCGCCCCAGTGGCAGTATTCGCCGAGCTTGCCTGCGCAATTGGCGTTGATCTGGTTCACCACGGCAATGATGGGATAGCCGATCTGCTCGGTCTTGGCCTTGAGTTTTGCCCAGTCGATCTGGTCGAGATTGCAGTTTTTGACGATCTCGTCGGCGGCTTCCCGCGGGATGACGCCGAGCTCGCCCTGCACCTTGGCCAATGCGCGTTCGATGTCGAGGTATTTGGCGGTGCGGTTTTCGTCCGACCAGACATGGCGCATGGCGGCGTCTGAGAACATGTCGCCGAAGATTTTTGAATCGATGATTGAGACTGGCATGGATTTTCCGTTGGGTTGATTGGGTGGGCGGCTTATTCAACCTTGATTTTTGCCGCGGTCACGACGCTTTTCCAGTGCGCGACTTCTTTTTGCACCAAGGCCTTGAGCTGCTCGGGCGTTCCGGTTTCCACCTCGGCGCCCTGGGCCTCGATTTTTTTCTGCGCCGCCTTGTCGGCCAGCACGCTGTTCATTTCGCGGTTCAGCCGGTCGATTACGGCCCTGGGCGTTTTGGCCGGCGCGAACATCGCGTACCACTGCGACATATTGACATTGGCAACACCCTGCTCGGCAAGCGTCGGCACGTCGGGCAATAGCGCCGAGCGCTTCTCGCCGGCGATGCCCAGCGCCCGCAGCTTGTCGCCCTTGATTTGCGGATATGCCGTGAACAGGCTGGGAAACATGAACTGGGTGTTGCCGGCGATGGTGTCGACAATCGCCGGCGCCGAGCCTTTGTAGGGAATGCTCGCCACATCCAGCCCGGCCGACAGCTTGAACAGCTCGCCGGCGATGTGCGGCGCCGTGCCGTTGCCGGCCGAGGCATAGCTGAACGCGCCGGGCTTGGCCTTGATGAGCTGCACCAGCTCCTTCACGTTTTTCGCCGCCACGCCGTTGTTGGCGACCAGCACCGTCGGCGACGCCGCGACCATGCCGATGGCGTCGAAGTCGGCGACCGGGTCGTATTTGAGTTTTTGCAGCGCCGGGTTGATGCCGTGCGTGGCGATGTAGCCGAACATGAGGGTGTAGCCGTCGGGCGCGGCGCGGGCGACGTATTCGCTGGCGATCGCGCCGTTCGCGCCGGCCTTGTTGTCGACGATGACCGCTTTGCCCAGGCGCGCGCTCAGTCCCTGCGCCAGAATCCGCGCCATCGCGTCGTTCGCGCCGCCGGCGGCGGTCGGCACGACGATGGTGATAGTTTTTTCAGGCCAGGCCTGGGCGAAAACCGGAACGGCCAGCGAGAATGACAGCGAAATCGCCGTCAACAGTGGCTTGACGCGCGGCGGCTGGATGGGAGCGATGGACGGCATGGCAGGTCTCCAAAGGATTGGTTTATGAACAAAATACCATTTTTTCGCTTATTCAGCAAGCATAGTTAGCTATGCATTTAATAGCACAACAGACGGGTCCGTGGTCACCAGCTCCAGCGGGTAGCGGCGCCCGGCCAAATAATGCTCCAGGCTGCTCAGCAGCAGCGGGCTGCGATGCCTGGCGACGCAGGACCTGATTTCGTCGGCGCTGAGCCACACGGTGCGAACAATGCCCTCGTCCAGCGGCTGGCCGAAGGCGTGCGCGCCGAGTTCGCCGCAAAACGTAAAGCGCAGGTAGGTGATGTCCAGCGGCGCGTCTTGCTCAGGCTGGCGCCGCTCGAAGCGCGACAAATAAATGCCGACTAGCGCCGTCGGCGTGAAGTGATACGCCGTTTCTTCCAGCGTTTCGCGCGCGCAGGCGCGCTCGGGGCTTTCGCCGGGGTCGAGGTGGCCCGCCGGGTTGTTCAGCTTCAGCCCGTCGCGGGTTTCTTCCTCGACCAGCAAAAATTTCGCGATGCCGCCGAAATTCTTTTCGATGATCGCGGCGACCGTGACGTTGGGTTTCCATCGATTGTTCATGGGGGGTGATTATCCGTGGCGATTTTGCCGCTGGCCGGCGCGCCAAGGGTCTTACCAAACCGGGCCGCGCGCTTTAGACTTCGGGGATTCACCCTTTGCAAGGATTTATCCATGTTTTCATCGACCGCCGAAATTGCTCCGCAAATCACCATCGGCCACTATCTTGACGGCCAGCCGAGCCTGCCCGCCGCGGGGCGCAGCCAGGAAGTCTTCAATCCCGCGACCGGCGCGGTGTCGGGCCATGTGGCGCTGGCCGGCGCGGGCGAGGTGGCCGCCGCCGTCGCCAGTGCGCAGGCCGCTTTTCCCGCCTGGGCCGACACGCCGCCGCTGCGCCGCGCGCGCGTCATGTTCAGGTTTCTGGAGCTGCTCAACCAGCACCGCGACACGCTGGCGCACCTGATTACCGCCGAGCACGGCAAGGTGTACACCGACGCGCAGGGCGAGGTCTCGCGCGGCGTCGATATCGTCGAATTCGCCTGCGGCATTCCGCAGCTGCTCAAGGGCGACTTCACCGACCAGGTCTCCGTCGGCATGGACAACTGGACGCTGCGCCAGCCGCTCGGCGTCGTTGCGGGCATCACGCCGTTCAATTTCCCGGTGATGGTGCCGATGTGGATGTTTCCGATGGCGATCGCGGCGGGCAACTGCTTTATTTTGAAGCCGAGTCCGATCGACCCGAGCGCGAGCCTTTTCATGGCCGATTTGCTCAAGCAGGCCGGTCTGCCCGACGGCGTGTTCAACGTCGTGCAGGGCGACAAGGAGGCGGTCGATGCGCTGCTCGAACATCCGGACGTCAAGGCGGTCAGCTTCGTCGGCTCGACGCCGATCGCCAACTACATCTACGAGACCGGCGCGCGCCACGGCAAGCGCGTGCAGGCGCTGGGCGGCGCGAAGAACCACATGGTCGTCATGCCCGACGCCGACCTGGAGCAGGCGGTCGATGGCCTGATCGGCGCCGGCTACGGCTCGGCCGGCGAGCGCTGCATGGCGATTTCGGTCGCGGTGCTGGTCGGCGATGTCGCCGACCGCGTGATTCCGCTGCTGGCCGCGCGCGCCAAAACGCTGATCGTCAAGAACGGCGTCGAACTCGATGCCGAAATGGGCCCGATCGTGACCGCCGCGGCGCACAAGCGCATCACCGGCTACATCGGCCTGGGCGTGGAAGAGGGCGCGAAGCTGCTGGTCGATGGCCGGGTCGACGGCCGCGGCTTCAAGATGCAGGGCTACGAGAACGGCTTCTACATGCGCGGCTGCCTGTTCGACGAGGTGAAGCCCGAAATGCGCATCTACAAGGAGGAAATCTTCGGCCCGGTGCTCGGCTGCGTGCGGGTAAAGGATTTCGCCGAGGCGGTCGATCTGATCAACGCCCACGAGTTCGGCAACGGCGTGAGCTGCTACACCCGCGACGGCCATGTGGCGCGTGAATTCAGCCGTCGCATCCAGGTCGGCATGGTCGGCATCAACGTGCCGCTTCCGGTGCCGATGGCCTGGCACGGCTTCGGCGGCTGGAAGAAAAGCCTGTTCGGCGACACGCATGCCTATGGCGAGGAAGGCGTGCGCTTTTATACCAAGCAGAAGTCGATCATGCAGCGCTGGCCCGAGAGCACGCCCAAAGGCGCCGAATTCGTCATGCCGACGGCAAAGTGAGCGAAAGTGAGCGAACGGGCGGACATGATTCGGATGCCGACCCGCTCGATTTGTTCACCTGGCTTCCAACTCGGCCGCCACTTTGCACCGCGTTCTCACCTCGATGGCCACGAGCAGCCTTGCCGATGATGAATTCGCCTTTATCGGCCCACACCGAGCGAAACATCTCGTAATCCACTCTCGTCGCACTGTCGGCGAACCGGGCAGCGGAGTTCCGGATAGACGCCTCGTCCATGAAGCGGTTCAGCAGCGTTTGTTGGTAAGACAGGATGCTTTCAGCGCTTCCGTACAGCATCGACAGCCACTGCGGCCGGGCGATTTGTCAGCCGCTGATCATCTGCGCCATCACGTCTCGCAGGATGGCCGGAGGGCGACCCAGCAGCTGCGCGAGAGTCGGACCGACCGTGGCGAACTCGCCGTTTCGGCTTGCCACGAAAAAGCCCGCCAGGGTGTCCACGGCACCGGTGTGCAAGCCACGCGCGGCCAGCTTCGCGCGCAGGTCTTCATCTTTGAGCGTCATTCGTTGAACAGGTTTACCCAGCAGTTTCGAGGCAATGGCCGCGAGGTCTTCAAAGTCCAGTAATTCCGATCCGGTCAGCGGTAGTGTTGGCCCGTCGTAGCGGCCCTCTTCTGCCAAAATGACAGCGGCTGCCTCCGCGAGGTCGGCGTGAGCGGTCCATGAAACCTTGCCGTCCGCTGGCGCTTCCAGCAGGCCCGTCTTCAACGCATCCCCCATCATCGCGATGCCGCTACTTGCGTAAAAGCCATTGCGAAGGGCAGTCCAGGCCAGCCCGGAGCGGCGCAGCATGTCTTCGGTGGCCGCATGGTCACGCATGGGCGGGAAAGCCGATGAACTACTGACAGCCATGTGGCTGGTGTAAACAATTCGCCTGGCGCCGATTTCGCGCGCCGCGTCGATAGCCGAGCGATGTTGTGCCAGCGGGTCGCCGCCGTATGCCCGCGCGTTCGACGAGACCAGCAAGACTTGGGTTGCCCCTTCAAAGGCATGCTTCAAGCTTTCAGGATTGGCAAAATCGCCCTGACGGACCCGGACACCAAGCGCCTCAAGATCAGCGGCCTTCCCTGGATCGCGGACGCTGACGCCTATTTGACCGGCGGGGACAAGGTGTAAAAGTTTTTCAACGGTCAAGCGGCCAAGCTTGCCGGTGGCTCCGGTAACAATAATCATCAACAACTCCTGTTTCCAAAAAATTTATTGGTGCTAGCGGTTCCATAATAGCCAATAAAATCAACGGAAACAAAATAATGTTATCGATGGAAAATCACGAGTGTCACATTAACTTATGAACGAGCCGACTTTGCTGCCGGTTGAAGCACTTTCAGACGACTGTCGCGGACGCGTCGTGCTGGCCGCGGCCGCTTTGATCGCCTCGGGCGGCCCCGATGCCGCCACAACGCGCGCCGTGGCCGTCGCCGCTGGCGTGCAGGCGCCCACCATTTACCGGTTGTTCGGCGACAAGCGCGGGCTGCTCGACGCGGTTGCCGAACATGGCCTGGCCACGTACGTCGCGCAAAAATCCGTGCATGAGCCGAATTCCGACCCGGTGCAAGAACTTCGGGAGGGCTGGGACCTGCACGTTGCATTCGGCCTGGCCCATCCGGGGCTGTTCGCGATCATGAGCGACTACGCGTTTCCGCACACCCGTCCCCTGTCGCCTGGTGCCGCGGCAGGCCTGAACGTTCTACGCCGCAAGATGAAAGTTGTCGCGCTCGCCGGCCGTCTGCGCATGAGCGAGGAGCGCGCCGTCGACCTGATGCATTCCGTTTGTACCGGCACGGTGCTCACACTTTTAAGAAAGCCGGAACAAAGGCGCGATGCCGGGCTGTCGGCTACCGCCCGCGAGACGGTCATCACGGCTATCACCGGCGAAGCGCCTAGCGTGGCCGACACAGCGCTGCGCGCCGCGGCTACGACGCTGCGCGCAGCGCTGGGTCAGAGCACCCTCCTGAGCAGGGGTGAAAACCAGCTCATGCTGGAACTGCTCGACCGCATCGCAAACGGCGCTTAAGCAGTCTTTGCGCCACTCTCCACGGTCTTTGATGGTGTGGGCTTAGGCGATTACGGACATGGCTCAAGTCGTTATTCGACGCATGGCGCAACCCAGCGCCAAACGGCTGCCGCCGCGCTTTCATAGTCTTGCGGCGTACACATCGAGGTGGTAAAACTCCGGAGCGTGTTGACGAAAATTTACGGAAATCTCATGTAAGCTTTACGCAAGATAAGTTTCCGCACGTGGCTTTGGCCTGAAGCCGCAAGAAAAAACCGAATGCATTGAGGAGACACCCATGCTGATTGGGATACCCGCCGAAGTTATCGCCGGCGAAACGCGCGTCGCGATCACGCCCGAAACCGCCAAGAAACTCAAAGCCCAGGGGCATGTCATTCGCGTGCAGTCAGGCGCGGGCGTCGCCGCCAGCGTTCCCGATGACGCCTACAGCGCGGTGGGCGCCGAGATCAGCGACGCGGCGGGCGCCTACGCGGCCGACATCGTGCTCAAGGTGCGCTGCCCGCTCGACAGCGAAGTCCCGCTTTTGAAAGCCGGCGGCGTGATGGTCGGCATGCTCAACCCGTTCGACGCGGCGGGCCTGCAGCGGCTGGCGTCGGCGCAAGTCACGTCGTTCGCGCTCGAAGCCGCACCGCGCACCAGCCGCGCGCAAAGCATGGACGTGCTGTCGTCGCAGGCCAATATCGCCGGCTACAAGGCGGTCATGATGGCCGCCGAGCAATACCAGCGCTTTTTCCCCATGCTGATGACCGCCGCCGGCACCGTCAAGGCCGCACGCGTGGTGATCCTGGGCGTCGGCGTCGCCGGGCTGCAGGCGATCGCCACCGCCAGGCGCCTGGGCGCGGTGATCGAGGCCAGCGACGTGCGACCGACGGTGAAGGAGCAGGTCGAGTCGCTGGGCGCCAAGTTCATCGACGTGCCGTATGAAACCGATGAGGAGCGCGAAGCCGCCGTCGGCGTCGGCGGCTATGCCAGGCCGATGCCGCCCGGCTGGTTGGAGCGGCAACAGCGCGAAGTCGCCAAGCGCGTGGCGCAGGCCGACATTGTCATCACGACGGCGTTGATTCCGGGCCGCGCCGCGCCGGTGCTGGTGACCGAGGACATGGTCAAGGCGATGAAGCCGGGCAGCGTGATCGTCGATCTGGCGGCGCCGCAGGGCGGCAACTGCCCGCTGACCGAGCCGGGCAAAACCGTCGTCAAGCACGGCGTGACGCTGATCGGCCAGACCAATGTGCCGGCACTGCTCGCGGCCGACGCCAGCGCGCTGTATGCGCGCAATCTGCTCGATTTTCTCAAGCTCATCATCACCAAGGAAGGCGCGCTGAATATCGACATGCAAGACGATATCGTCGCGGCCTGCCTGATGACGCAGGGCGGCGAAGTCAAGCGCAAATAACGCCTCAACCCTCACGGAGAAAAATCATGGACGCAGTGTCACCGACGATCATCAACCTGATTATTTTTGTTCTTGCCATTTATGTCGGCTACCACGTCGTCTGGACCGTCACGCCGGCCTTGCACACGCCGCTGATGGCGGTGACG
>CAXSGT010000155.1:0-7969 GCA_964236835.1 uncultured Polaromonas sp. | reverse complement strand
GTCAAAGTGCCGAACGATGTCCGGCTTTGCGATCTGGATTCGAGTGCGATTCATCTGACAGGGTAAGCCCACGAATCCATGTGATCCGCATACTTGGCAGCATTTATGCTGCCAAGTATGCCATTGGCGAAGCAAGGCTACAAGCCATTTGTCTTGAAATTGTTAGGCGGAATATGATGTTGCTACGATGTGCTATGCAGCGTTCACGCTGCATAGCATAACATAAACATCGTTGGCAGTCAAAGCAAGCCTGCACTCAAGAGCTAGGCTAAAGACATGTTTACAGGGATCCCACTGACTATTAAACTGGGGCATACATGCCCCAGTTTAATAGTCAAGCCTTAACCTTATGATTGCGATTTTTCATGGAAAAAGGTATGCTATGAAGCGCATGCGCTTCATAGCACAATAGTACAAATGAACATTAGTAGACGATTGTGACTAGGTGCCTGCCAAAATCGCCACGTGGCGAGTTCAACCCATTAAGGCGTCAGACGGCTTCTCGAAATCGATCTCACTTCTTGGTCAGGCAAGGCCAACTTCAGAGGAGCAAGGATGAGCATCGTACGAACAGAGGAGGTCGCCGAGATGTTGAAGGTGTCGTTCAGCGACTTGAGAGACTTTTTCCTGTGCGGGGGAACTCGTTAAAAAGGCGGGATCGTCGGGGTCGCCGAGGAGGTAGCAGCGACTCTTGAGTTGGGGGGCTATTCGCGTCGCACGCGATCGACCAAGCTAAAACGGACGGTGTCACTACTGTCTCGGTAGCAATTGACAACCCGCTCACCGCAATGAAGACCGCGTTTGGGGCGCTATTTGGCGAGGACGAGTCAATCGCTTCTTCCGGCTCCAAGCTAGAACCTATCGGCAGCTATTACAGCAGACGGATTGAGAACTGGCTACGAATTCTGCGTGACGGAGATTCGATCGTAACGCCCACCATTGAGGAATTTAGCCGCGTCGATATGGACGCACTCGGCGTAGGTATATACAACGTGCGATTCAGGCGCTCGAAGTTACTGACTGGCTTCAAAGCGAACCTGGTGAACTACATTTATTTCCAAGACGAAGCCTATGAGAAGTTGCTGGTAGTCACTGCTATGTCCACGCTCGCTATAGTAGTTGGGAAGCAATTGGACTTCCTACGAGCATCGCTACAGGCACGGTCTGCAAGCACGGCGAGACCCGCTTTAGTTTCACGCTCAAGTCTTTCAATTTTCGGCGCTCGGTCGTGAAATTTGGTGGTGCCGGCGGCCAAGCGATGATGCTCGCTCCTCTTTCGCCCGATGTGGAGGTCAAAATGGCTCTTACGTTCCTCCTAAATGTCAAAGGCGAATTGGACTTGGAGCAAGTGAAGATCGTCACCGCGATCCATGCTATCGATGACGTTGACATCCAGTACTCGATTCACCGTCCAGCGGTTGCTAACGTGTTTGGCACTACCTACTGCGCATTGTCGCCAGAGGATCGAGCGCGCATCTTACCCGTGGAGGTGCAGGCCTATGAACAGGTTCCTGTCGAGTTGAAATTCGCAAAGGCCAACGAGATGCACTGGTCGACGGCATGGTCGATGAGAAGTACAAACCCACGGGCCAGGCAGCAGCTTACGCAGCATTGACCCGTCTGGGATGCGTCCTTGTCCTGGACGTCCCGAAGGGAACCCCGGTCGTTACGAATCTATCGGCGTGCATTAAGGTCGTGAGGCGCGATTTCGCGGAAGCAGAGTATCCCACCTCCGTGGTTGTGTTCGTGTTCCACTGCAACTCGCCGCGTCCCAGTAGTGCGATATAGGCGAGGGCGGTGGCAACAAACAAAGAAGGGTTTTCAAAGCGTGGACCTTGTCGTTTGTCGATGCTAGCCCATGCAGGAACATGTCTCAACCCCTTCAAAATGCCTCACACAGAGAGGGCACGATATGAAGCGCAGCGAACTGTATGAGAAGGTGTGGGCCACGCCCATGACGCAACTTGCGGCCGAATTCGGCATTTCGGATGTGGGGTTGGCTAAAGCGTGCCGCCGCCATGCTATACCTGCGCCTCCGCGCGGCTACTGGGCCAAGTTGAGGGCGGGACAGAAGCCACCAAAGACGCCGTTGCTTACGCCGGAACTTGATGTCCGCGTTGATTTCGCCACGACCGACCCCCAAGAGCAGGCCCGGCAGAGAGCCGATAAGCAGCGACGCGAGGACATGGTCAAAGCGGCTGCGCAAAACGCGGTGCGGGTGGCGACCGTGAGCTTCGCCCAGGATCTCGAAGGCGCACACCCTCTGGTCAAGGCCACGCAGCGGTTCTGCGAGCGCATCCCCAAGCTTGTTGAGCAGTTCAAGCGCAAGGAACTGCATGGGTGGAGCACGACCAAGCCGGAGGATCGGCCACCGAATGAGGAACGAGGTCGCTATTTACTGCTTCGTAGAGGGTTGTTGGACGTCACCGTATCACTGGATTGCATGGACTGGGTCCTACGCTTCCACGCCACTATTTTCAAAGGTTTGACCGAAGGTGGTATGTCGCTAGCCTACCGTGAAGCGCAAGCTTCGGTGCGACGTGGCGGTCCGGAGCACGGCCCTGCCGTCGAGGCCAAGTTTAAGGGCGAGATCTTCACCATCAAATTTTCCCAAGGGTACCGTCGTACTCAGCTGGGTGCACAGGAGATGGCCAAATTACGCAAGGAACATGCTTGGGCGAGCGAGTACGAGTTCCGCCCGTCCGAGAATATGACGTTCTCGATCACCGGTAGCGTGTATGGCGCCGAAAAAGTCTGGCAGGGTACACAGGACAAGCTAGAAGGGCTGGTGGACGAGATTGTGCGTAGCGCCTTTGAGCTGGTGCCGCTACAGGTGGAACTTCGAAAGCAGCGCGATGCCGCTGCAGAGCGCACGCAACAGGCCGCCGAAGTGCGGGCCAAGGTGGAGCGCCGGGCCACTGCCAAAACTGAGCAGTTGAAGCAAGCGTTCCTCATGGCGGAGGTGGACGCGCGGATTCGGCAGCTGGAGGAGTTCCTCGGCCGGCTTGAAGCGGACATTGAGAACATGGCCGCTCCGTACGCGGAACGGGGGGTTGCCTGGATTCAGGTTGTCCGGGAGCAGCTCGCCGCGAAAAATTCGGTCGAGGAGATGCTGACGCGGTGCCTCAGCATCCCCAGCTGGGGGACTTGGCCTCTAGAGTGGTGGCCGCACGAGGTGACAGGGAACGACTGACTGCCCTCGCCGACTATCAATATAGATGATCAGCGGTCTGGCTTATGCTTGTGAAGATCAAATGTTTGGCGTTCACTAAATCCGTGCCGGTCGGCCGAGGCGAAGGGCAGCACAGCCGGTCGCAGGTGGGATAATGACCTTCGGCAGCCGGATTTGTCGGTGGTGTGAACCGCGAATTTCCGGTCTACCGCTGGTCGGTTTGGTGTACCCCCACGTGTACCCAGCAGATAGGACGAATTGGTGAGAACGAGTGTTGGTGCGGGCTGCAGGCGATTTTAGGATTCCGCCCCAGGCCACCAGACTTCATGCGCCCTAGCGCTCTTTTCGGGCTCTAGGGCGTTTCTATATGGCGACGGCAACTTTTACAAAGATTATTTGGGGAGTATCGTTTTGCACGGCCGGGTTTCTTTTAAAGCAGGTGTCGCTTTGGATCAATTTCCACAAGCTCAGGCATATGTGTTGAACAGACCCCGTATGCCAACCTCGCATAGGTTCAACACCTGCTCGAAGCCAGCCAGGTTGCCATAGTAAGGATCGGGTATCTCGTCCACACCAGATAAAGGAGCAAATTCCAGCAGCAGATGCAGTTTGCCAAGATGCCGTTGCGGGCAAAGGCGTTGCAGCGCTTCCAGATTGGTTTTGTCCATCGCCAAAATCAGGTCGAAACGCTCGAAATCCTGATCGTTCACACGCCGCGAGCGCGTAGTGGCGACCTTGTAGTCCCTGCATAGTAAAGCGGCTTTGGCCCGAGGGTCGATTCGCTCGCCGCCATTTTGCGCAAATGTTCCCGCCGAGCTGAATTCGAACTCTTGCGAATGTCCAGCGTCGTGGGCCATTCGCCCGGCGACAGCCTGCGCCATGGGAGAGCGGCAGATATTGCTCATGCAGACCATCAAAATTTTTAGCATGGATGAAGATTTTAGGCGGATGCAGGCCGGCTTTTTAGATGGGATTAGGCACTCCACATCGCATGCTGGTGCTTTTTATGCCCGGACTTATTGTCGGTAACCCATGGTAATCTTTTGAGGCTGGGGGAAGAACTCAAGGTGAAACGTATAAATCAATTTTTTATTGGCTTTGAGATGCGTTACTATTTGATGCAGCTGGCGCGGTAGGTCCGCAAGAACTTGAGCTGGTGTCGAATGCGATCCGCTATGCGCAGCATGAACAGAGACCAGAGGTGATGGAAAATTCGGCAGAGCGCACAGAAAATCATCAAGCGGTGGCCGTTCTTGCCCAGGTCGAGAAAACCTACCATCTCGATTCAATCAGCGTTCCGGTGATCAAAGGGGCCGACGTTTCGGTCCGCTCCGCATGCTTTACCGTTTTGATGGGTCCTTCCGGCAGCGGCAAGACGACTCTGCTCAACATGCTTGGCTGCATCGACAAGCCTGACAAAGGCGAAATCATCGTCGCGGACTGCAAGGTGGGTGAATTGACAGACAACGCGCTGTCCGATTTTCGCGCGAAGAACATCGGGTTCATTTTCCAGAATTTCAACTTGCTGCCGGTGCTGAGCGCTTACGAAAATATCGAATACCCTTTGCTGCTGGCTGGCGCTTCGGCAAAAAAGCGGAGTGAACGGGTGCCTAGGTTGCTCGACGCGGTGGGCCTGAGCGACAAGGCGCATTTTCGTCCTGGCCAGTTGTCCGGCGGGCAACGACAGCGCGTTGCCATCGCCCGCGCCTTGGCTCGAAAACCAAAGTTGGTGATCGCCGACGAGCCGACCGCCAACCTCGACAGCCAGACTGGCGCGGCAATCCTGACCCTGATGCGGCGGCTGGTTGACCGTTACAGGATTTCCTTCATTTTCTCGTCCCATGATCCTGAAGTGATCAAGGCGGCGGACGATACGATTTTCCTCAAGGATGGAATCATCCATGACATCCGTCGCAAGGACCGGGGAAGTGCGCCATGATGATGCTCGATCTGGCCTTGCGAAATTTGCTGCGCAACCGCCGCCGGTCCTTGGCCACCTTGCTGGCGATGGCGATTGGTTCCACTTCGATACTGTTGTTCGGCGGCTTCAGCAGCAACGTCAATCACGAGTTGCATACGAGGCATGTGCGAAAAGGCGGCCACCTGCAAATCCAGCACCGGGACTTCTATCTATATGGCAGCGGCAATCCAACCGCTTATGGCATTACTGATTTCAAAAGTATTCTGACCGCTATACGGAACGATGAAACGTTGCGAAACATGGTTCTAGTCGCAACGCCGACCTTGCAGTTTGAAGGCATTGCCGGAAACTATGCGGCCAGTGTTTCCCGCACCATTATCGGCAATGGCTTCATCGCCGAAGACGTCAACCGAATGCGGCGCTGGAACGACTTCGACCTGCGCACCCAAGCGCCGACATCCGCCTTGGAAGGCGCGCCGCCAGATGCCGCCGTCATTGGAACCGGCGTGGCGCGGGTCCTGCAGTTATGCGACGCGTTGAAAGTCGAGCGCTGTCCCATGCCTGAAAAAGAGCGCAAAGCCGACGACGTACTGTTGCCGAATGACATCGCCCAGCTCAGTCTGCAAGAAACTCCGGCTGCCTCCAGCACCAGTGCTGCCAATCCACGCAGAATCGAAGTGTTGGTGGTCAATGCCCGCGGAGCGCCGAATGTCACATCGGTCGATGTCATACGCGCCGAAGAGCAGGGCGTGAAAGAGCTCGATGAAATTTACATGATGATGCATTTCGCTCGAATTCAGCAGTTGATGTATGGCTTATCGCCACCCAAGGCCACGTCCATCATGCTGCAATTGCGCCACTCGGACCAAATCCCGGCCGCACTGGCGCGCCTGACGCCGATTTTGGCCACTTTTTCCACTACCCAGCCGCTGGCCGTTCTTGACTTCCGGGAGCTAAATCCTTTTTATGTTCAGACAATGCAGATGTTCGACACCATATTCGGTTTCGTTTTTGTGCTGATTGGCGGCATTGTCCTGTTCACCGTCGGCAACACAATGAATACCACGGTTGTCGAACGCACGGTCGAGATTGGAACCCTGCGTGCGATTGGTTTGCGTCAGGGCGGAATCCGGCGCCTGTTCGTGACCGAAGGCGCACTCTTGGGGCTTTGCGGGGCTTTGCTCGGTGTAGTGCTGGCGTTGGTGTTGTCCGGCCTCATCAATCGGACAGGCATGTTGTGGCTGCCGCCAGGCAATGTCGAGCTGGTGCCGTTCGTCGTCAATGTATGGGGTGAAAATCGCATGATTCTTGGCACCACTTTCGGATTGTTCTGCATTGCGATACTGTCTGCCTGGTGGCCTGCCCATCGCGCTGCGCGACTCGACGTGGTCGAGGCTCTGCGTCACGTTTGATAAAGAAAGTTTTATCGAATCATGAAGTTAACCCTTCTTTTTTCTTTTATCTTCGGATCCGGGTTGGCATGGTCCGCTCCTGGCGCAGACGAAATCCTTGCCGCCAGCGATGCCATTCGCAATCCGGGGCGTTCATTTAGCGTTACCGTCACCCTAACTGAATTTCAGTCTGGCAAACAGGTCGACGCCAGTATGCTGACCAGTTATTCCCGTACGCAACCCAATGGGCAGTTCGGCAGCTTGATCCGATTTGTTCTGCCAGCACGGGACGCGGGCAAGCTGATGCTCAAAAACGGCAATGATCTGTGGTTTTACGACCCGACCAGCAAAGTCAGCATTCGCCTGTCTCCGCAGCAGCGCTTGCTTGGACAGGCAGCCAACGGCGATGTGGCGACCGTCAATCTGGCGAAGGACTACAAAGCGGCGCTGGTCGGCGAGGAGGAAATTCAGGATGGCGAGCGCCGCATGCGCAAGGCGCACAAGCTTGTACTTAGCGCTGCGTCGCCGGATGTTACTTACGCGGGCATTGAAATGTGGATCGACGTTGAGAACAATCGGCCCATCAAGGCGCGTTTTTTTGCGGAATCGTCGCGATTGCTCAAGACGGCCTACTATCGCCGCTTTCAGCCTGAACTAGGGGCGGAGCGCCCGACTGAAACCGTGATCATCGACGGCCTCAATCCTCAATCGGTCACGTTGATGCGGTTTTCAGATTACAAGGCACGGGATATTCCGGATACATGGATGCAGCGAGATTTTCTGTCTCGTTTCCAATCGGAATAAGGCTATGCGTTTTTTTAAATGTTTCTTTATTGCGCATTTTTTTGCGGCTGCGGCGATTCAGACGACAGCGCAGGCCGCGGATGCCGAACTGGACGCCCTGAGCCTGCAAAGCGATACGAGCGCCATCGCCGCAGTCTCTCGGGACACCAGGTTTTTCGTTGAGGGCGCGATCGGCAATGCCAGCCAGCGTTATTTGCCCAACAGCCGCGACATCGGCCGTGCTTCGCTTGATTTCTGGCATTCGGCGCGGCTTGCGCCAGGCTTGCGTGCTGTTATTTCAGATCGTATCGATCATATTTATCCTACAGAAGCGGGTGTTGACTCGACAGTCAATAGTCTGCGCGAGGCCTATCTGAGCTGGCAGGCTGGAACGGAGCACACGGTTTTCGAGCTTGGACGTATCAATCTGCGTTATGGACCTGGTTACGGATACAACCCAACCGATTTTTTTCGTGATGGCAGTTTGCGCGTCTTGACCAGCGCCGATCCATTTGCATTGCGGCAGAATCGTCTTGGCAGCGTGATGGTGCGAGCACAGCGACTCTGGGCCGACGGCTCATTGTCGCTTGCGTATTCGCCAAAATTGGCAGACCGCCCGAATCCGAATGGTCTAAGCCTCGATCTTGGCTCAACCAACAACCGGGATCGCGGTCTAGTAGCGCTTGGCACTCAATTTTCGCA
>CAXSGT010000154.1:0-8051 GCA_964236835.1 uncultured Polaromonas sp. | reverse complement strand
CCCGAGGGGGCCGCTGCGCCTGCGGCCCGGCGAAGCCGGTTCCGCGGCCCTGGCTTGCGTCAACCCCGAATACCCATCGCAGCGCGTTATAATCTTGGGTTTAACGGAAAGTGCTCGAATCGGGTTTGAGTGGCTGCCGAAACGAATCGACACCAAGGAAGATCATGAAAGAAGGCATACACCCCAACTACCGCGAAGTTTGTTTCATGGACTTGTCCAACAACTTCAAGTTCGTGACGCGTTCCTGCGTGAACACCAAGGAAATGGTGAAAATGGAAGACGGCCGCGATTTGCCGCTCTACAAGCTCGACACATCGAGCGAATCGCATCCTTTCTACACCGGCACGCAAAAATCGGTTGACAACATGGGCGGCCGCGTCGAGCGCTTTCGCAATCGTTTTGGCAAAACCTCGGCGAAGGACGCTGTGCCTGAGGAGACGCCGGTCGCCGCCCAGTAAGCTCTGCGAACGACGCTTCGCCATTCCGCCATCAAAGCAGCCTGACTACAGGCTGCTTTTTTTTCGGCAAAATTTCCTCACTTTCCTCACTTTTGGGCGTTATTTCACCCCCGCTGCGTCTTGAACAAGCCCTCCCCCGCCATCATTGCCCAGTCAGCTGTTCGTCGCTTGCCGCGATGGGCGTTGCTGCTGTTTTGCGCGGCGTATATATTGCCGGGCTTCATCGGCCGCGGCCCGTGGAAAAACGAAGATATCGCGGCTTTCGGCGTCATGCGCGAGCTCACTTCCGCGGCGGCCAACTGGCTGCAGCCGCAATTGCTCGGGCAAGTGACCGGGTTCGACGCGCTCGTTCCCTATTGGCTTGGCGCCATCGCCATCAAAGCGCTGCCGTTTCTCGATCCGGCCTCGGCGGTGCGGGTGCCATTCGTCGCGCTGCTGGTGCTGACGCTGCTGACGAGCTGGTACGCCATTTATTACCTGGCGCGCAGCCCGCAGGCGCAGCCGGTTGCATTCGCTTTTGGCGGCGAAGCGGAGCCGGTGGACTATGCGCGGGCGATCGCCGACGCCGGCCTGCTGGCGCTCATCGCCAGCCTGGGCCTGGCGCAGTTCACTCATGAAACGACGCCGGCGCTGGCGCAGCTCGGCTTCACCGCGCTGACCTTCTACGCGATGGCGGCCAGTCCCTATCGCCGCGCGACGAAAATTCCCGGCCCGGCGCTCGGCTTATTGGTGGGGATGGCTGGGCTTGCTTTGAGCGGCGCGCCGACGCTCGCCCTGCTGCTCGGCGTCGGTGGCACGCTGGTCGAATGGACCCATATGCGCTGGGGCAGTTACGGCGCCGACGCCGCCAGCAGACGCCATTCCTGGCAATGGGTGCTGCTGATCGCCTGCGCCACGGCGGCGGTCTCGGCGCTGAGTTTCGCATTGGACTTGTGGCGCTGGCGCATCCAGCCGCCCGGCGCCGACGGCCAGGCCTGGGACGACTGGCGCAGCCTCGGGCGTTTGCTGATCTGGTTTACCTGGCCGACCTGGCCGCTGGCTTTATGGACGCTGTGGCGCTGGCGCCGTCAGCTCGCCAGCCGCCATGTGGCGTTGCCGCTGTGGTTTGCCGGCATGGCCGTTGCCTCGACCCTGACAACCGCATCATCGGACCGCAGCCTGCTGCTCAGCCTGCCGCCGATGGCCGCGCTCGCCGCCTTTGCGCTACCGACGCTCAAGCGCAGCATGGCGTCGCTGATCGACTGGTTCACGCTGATTTTTTTCACCGGCTGCGCGATCGCCATCTGGGTGATCTGGATCGCCATGCAGACCGGCGTGCCGCGGCAGCCGGCGGCCAACGTCGCCAAGCTCGCGCCTGGATTCGAGCCGACTTTTTCGCTGCTCGCCTTCATTGCGGCGGCAGTTGCGACCCTGGCCTGGGCCTGGCTGGTGCGCTGGCGCACTGGCGCCCAGCGCGCGGCGATCTGGAAATCGCTGGTGCTGCCCGCCGGCGGCGCGACGCTGTGCTGGCTGCTGCTGATGACGCTCTGGCTGCCGCTGCTCGACTATGCGCGCAGCCTGGCTCCGCTGTCGCGCCAGGTCGCCAGCCTGGTCGATCAAGGCGCCTGCGTTGAGATTTACGGCGTCGGCAGCGCCCAGGCGGCGGCTTTGCAGTATCACGGCCGCCTTGAGTTGCGCCAGGCCACGCCGCGCGCGGGCTGCTCTTACCTGGTCGTCGATGTCAAGGCCCAAGCCAGCCTGGGAGATGCGGTGAATTTGCCGGACTGGGCATTTCTGGCCACCGTGCGCAAGCCCACCGACAAGAGCGAAAACATGCTGCTGTTCAAGCGGATCGGCGGCAAGGGTTTGGCCAAGCCCGCAACATCGCCCGCGCTTGCGCAATGAGCGAGCTCAAAATCATCGGGCGGCATGCAGGCACCGTGCTTGTCGGCCAGCTCGCGGTCATGGCGTTCGGCGTCGCCGACACCGTGATCGCGGGGCGCTACAGCGACACGGCGCTCGCCGCGCTGTCAGTGGGTTCAGCGCTTTATGTCAGCGTTTTCGTCGGGCTGTCAGGCGTGGTGCAGGCGCTGCTTCCCATCTGGGCCGAGATGCTGGGCGCGCGCCGGCATGATGCGGTCGGGCGCGCGCTGCGGCAAAGCTTGTACTTATGCGCTGTCCTCTGCGTCCTGGGAATGGCGGCGCTGCTGTTTCCGGGTGCGCTGCTGCGCTGGGCACAGGTGCCCGAGGCGATGCAACCCGAAGTGCGGCGTTACCTCACCGTGCTGGCGCTGGCGTTCGCGCCATCGCTGCTGTTTCGGCTCTACAGCACCTTTAACCAGTCCCTGGGCAGGCCGCGCCTGGTGACCTGGCTGCAGCTCGCCGCGCTGGCTGTGAAGATTCCCCTGTCGATCTGGTGGGTGGCTGGCGGCGCCGGCCTGCCGGCCATGGGCGCCGTCGGCTGCGCCTGGGCGACGCTGGTCGTCAACTACATGCTGCTGCTTCTGGCCTTGACCATGCTGCGCACGCAGCGCATCTACCATCCCTTTCGCATCTGGCGGCCTTTGGAGCGCCCCGACTGGCGGCAGCTTGGCGCTTATCTGCGGCTGGGCATTCCCGGCGGACTGTCCTATGGCGTCGAGGTGACGTCCTTTACCCTGATGGCGCTCTTTATCTCGAGGCTGGGAACGGTGGCGACCGCCAGCCACCAGATTGCCGCCAGCGTGGCGGCGATGCTCTACATGATGCCGCTGTCGATCGCCATCGCCTGCAGCGCCCGCGTGTCATTCTGGCTCGGCGCCGGCCGGCCGGACGACGCCAAACGCGCCGTTTTCCTGGGTTTAAGGCTTACCGCGCTTGCTGCGCTTACGTTAGGCGCTATTATTTCAATAGCTGGACGCTGGCTCGCCAGTGTCTATTCGGCCAATCCCGACATTATCGCGCTGGCTGGGGCGCTGCTGCTTTGGGTGGCCCTCTACCATGTGGCCGACTCGATCCAGGCGCTGTGCGCGTTCTTGCTGCGCTGCTACCGCATCACGATCGCGCCGCTGGCGCTGTACGGCGTATTGCTCTGGGGGCTGGGCCTCTATGGCGGCTACCAGCTGGCCTATGCGGGAATTGCAGGCAGCGCCGCGACGCGGTCGCCCAGCAGCTTTTGGGCCGCAAGCACGGTGGCCATCGCACTGGTGGCGGGCTGCCTGCTGGCTTTGCTGATGGGTGCCGTGCGGCGCAGCCAGCGGCCAGCGCCGGCCGCAATTCAAGTTGCCTGAAGCGTGCGCACCCGGCCCGCGGGAAAAACAATGGAAAAGCACGAGCCCCGCCCCGGCTGGCTCTGGATACGCAGTTCAGCGCCGTGGCGCTGGGCGACGTGCTTGACGATGGCCAAGCCCAGGCCGGTGCCGCCGCTGTCGCGCGAGCGGCTGCGATCGACCCGGTAAAAACGCTCGGTCAGCCGCGGCAGATGCTCGGGCGCGATGCCTGGCCCCGAATCGGTCACGCTGAATTCGCCACGGCCATCGGGGAGCGCCGACCAGGCGATGCCGATCAACCCGCCTTCGGGCGTGTAACGAACGGCGTTGGTCACCAGATTGGAGATGGCGCTGCAAATCTCGCTTTGAATGCCCGCGATCTCGCAATCCGGCCCGGGCTGGAAAGTGAATTGATGGCCTTGCGGCGCCGTCAGCGCCGATAGCGCCCTGGCTTCCTGCTCGACCTGGGTGAACAAGCCGCTCGTGGCGGTCCATTCCCCGACGCCGGGCGGCGGACTGCCCTCGAGCCGTGAGAGCGTCAGCAGGTCGCTGACCAAGGTCTGCATGCGCTGCGACTGCTGGGCCATCAAAGCCAGATAGCGGTCGCGCTCGGGCTTTTTCAAAGGCAGGGTTTGCAGCGTTTCGATGAAGCCGGACAGCACCGTCAGCGGCGTGCGGATTTCATGCGACACATTGGCGACGAAATCGCGGCGCATCGCCTCGGCCTGTTCGACGGCGGTGATGTCGCGCGACAGCAGCAGCTTGCGGTCGTTGCCGTAGCCATGCGCCTGCACCGCCAGCTTGACAGGCCGCATGGGCGTGCTGAAGATGCCGGGAATCACCACCGGCAGCGAAAAATCGCCCTTGGCCATGTACGCGCTGAACGCGGGATCGCGCAGCAAATTGGCAATGTGCTGCTCCAGATCGCGTTCGGCGTCGAAGCCGAAGTGCTGCGTCGCCGTCAGGTTGCAATACTCGATGCGGCCCTGCGAATCGAGCAGCACCACGCCGTTGGGCGACGCCCGCATGGCGGCCATGAATTCGCTCAGCTGCGCCTGGCTGTCGCGGTATTGGTGGTCGCGGATTTTCAAAAGGCGCCGGATGCGCGCGGCCGCTTCGCCCCAGGCGCCAAACAGCCGGGGCTGCGGGCCGGCCATCAACACCGGCGTCTCGCCGCTTTGTTCGGAGCGCAACCACGCGAGCAGCCGCTGCGCGAAAACACCATCGAGCGCCTGCCAGGCCACGGCGCCCAGCAGCATTCCCCAGCTGACGCCTTCATTCGACGCCGCCCAGCCGCCCAACGCGCCGCCGGCGACAGCGCACGACGCAAAAAACACCCAGTTCCTGGTCATGCGCCTGAAGCGGCTCCCGCTTCGGCGGGCGCTCGCGCCGTCAGTCGATAGCCCGCGCCGCGAACCGTCTCCACCATGGCGCCCGCGCCGCCCAGCGCCTCGCGCAACCGCTTCACGTGAACATCGACCGTCCGTTCCTCGATGAATACATGGTCGCCCCAGACCTTGTCGAGCAGGCTGGCGCGGCTGTGCACCCGCTCGGCATGCTTCATCAGATAGTGCAGCAGCCGGAACTCGGTCGGCCCGAGCTTGATCTCGCGCCCCTGGAATGCAATGCGGTGCGTCGCGGCGTCGAGCGCCAGCGCGCCCAGCGCGACGCTGTCGTCCACCAGCTCGGGCGCGCGCCGGCGCAGCACGGCGCGGATGCGCGCCAGCAGCTCCTGCGTCGAGAACGGCTTGGTGATGTAGTCGTCGGCGCCGGCGTCGAGCCCGGCGATCTTGTCAGGCTCGTCGCCGCGCGCCGTCAGCATCAGAATCGGAACGGCTTTGCTGCGCGCCTGCCCGCGCCAGTGCCGCGCCAGGCTCAAGCCGCTTTGTCCGGGCAGCATCCAGTCGAGCAGGATCACATCGGGCAGCACGGCGTCGAGCTCGCGCTGCGCCGCCACGCCGTCGTGCGCCACCGCCGGGCTGAAACCGCCGTGGCGCAAATTCACGGCGATCAGCTCGGCAATGGCGGGTTCGTCTTCGACAACCAGCACGCGCGGAAGGTGTTTCATCGCTTTTTCACGCCTTGACGGCGAACTCGACATGCTCCATGGGGCTGTGCCTCACGTCGGCGCCCTTGACGATATAGATGATGAACTCGGCGATGTTCTTGGCATGGTCGCCGATGCGCTCGATCGCCTTGGCGACAAACAGCAAGTCCAGGCTCGATGAAATGGTGCGCGGATCTTCCATCATGTAAGTGATGAGTTTGCGAACGAAGCCGTCGAACTCCTCGTCGATCTGGTCGTCCTCCTTGAGGATCGACAGCGCCGCCGCCGTGTCCAGCCGGGCGAAGGCGTCGAGCGCCTTGCGCAGCAGGCCGGAAGCGAGCTCGGCCGCGACGCGAAGCTCGGACGACGGCAGCGTGCGCGCCGGGCCGTTGTGAATGATCGATTTGACCATGCGCGCGATTTTGTCGGCTTCGTCGCCGGCACGCTCCAGGTTCGCCGTGGTTTTGGAGATGGCGATCAACAGGCGCAGATCACGCGCTGTCGGCTGGCGCCGCGCAATGATCGAAGACAGCTCGCGGTCGATGTCAAGCTCCATGCCGTTGACACGCTTTTCCGTCTCGATCACCTGGGCGGCGCTCTCGGCGCTCAGTTGCGACAGCGCGTAGATGGCCAGCCGCAGCTGCGACTCGACCAGCCCGCCGAGTTCCATGACGCGCGACGACACGGCATTGAGCTCGCTGTCGAACTGGGTCGATAAATGTTTGTCGGCCATTGCTTTTCCTTTGCCTCTTCAGCCGAAACGGCCGGTGATGTAGTCTTCGGTTTCCTTGCGCCTGGGCTTGAAGAACAGGTCTTCGGTCGCGCCGAATTCCATCAGGTCGCCCAGGTACATGTACGCGGTGTAGTCGCTGCAGCGGGCGGCCTGCTGCATGTTGTGAGTCACGATCACGACGGTGTAGTCGCTCTTCAGCTCGGCGATCAATTCCTCGATCTTCGCGGTCGAGATCGGGTCCAGCGCCGAGCACGGCTCGTCGAGCAACAGCACTTCGGGCTTGATGGCAATGCCCCGGGCGATGCACAGCCGCTGCTGCTGGCCGCCCGACAGACTCGAGCCGCTCTGGTTGAGCTTGTCTTTCACTTCGGTCCAGAGCGCCGCCTTGCGCAAGGCCCATTCGACGCGCTCGTCCATGTCGGCCGAATTGAGGCTTTCAAACAGTTTGACGCCAAAGGCGATATTGTCGTGGATCGACATCGGAAACGGCGTCGGCTTCTGGAACACCATGCCGACCTTGGCGCGAATCAGGGCCACGTCATCCTTGGAGTTCAGCAAGTTGGCGCCGTCGAACATGACTTCGCCCTCGGCGCGCTGCTCGGGGTAAAGCTCGTACATCCGGTTGAATATCCTGAGCAGGGTGGACTTGCCGCAGCCCGACGGGCCGATGAAAGCCGTCACCTTGTGCTCGGGGATTTCCAGGTTGATGTTTTTTAGCGCGTGGAATTTTCCGTAATAAAAATTAAGGTTGTTGACCGAGATTTTGGATTTTTTCTCCGCTGCGGCAAGAACGCTCATCATTTACCTCGTAAGTTGAAAGTCCGGCGTTGCTCGGCCGGCTTTCATATTTGTTTGCGCGTCAGCACGCGCGCCAGGATATTGAGGCCCAGCACCGCCACCGTGATGATGAAGACGCCGGCCCAGGCCAGCTGCTGCCAGTTTTCATAAGGGCTCATCGCGAACTTGAAGATCGTCACCGGCAGGCTCGCCATCGGCTGGTTCAAGTTCGAGGTCCAGAACTGGTTGCTCAGCGCCGTGAACAGCAAAGGCGCGGTCTCGCCGGCGATGCGCGCCACCGCCAGCAAAATGCCGGTCACCACGCCGGAGCGGGCGGCGCGCAGGGTGATGCTGGTGATGACTTTCCATTTCGGCGCGCCCAGCGCGTAGGCGGCTTCGCGCAGGCCGGGCGGTATCAGCTGCAGCATGTTTTCCGTGGTGCGTATCACCACCGGAATCACGATCAAGGCCAGCGCCATGACGCCGGCCCAGCCTGAAAAGGAATGAAACCGCGACACGATGACGGCATAGACGAACAGGCCGATCACGATGGAAGGCGCTGACAGCAAGATATCGTTGACAAAGCGCGTCAGCGACGCCAAAGCGCCCTTGGTGTTGTATTCGGCCAGGTAAATTCCCGCCATGATGCCGATCGGCGTGCCGACGAAGGTTGCCAGCAGCACCATTAAAAAGGAGCCGTAAAGCGCGTTGGCGATGCCGCCAGGCTCGTTCGGCGCAGGCGTCATTTCGGTAAAAGTCGCCAGCGTGAGGCCACCGACGCCGAGCCGCACGGTTTCCCACAGAATCCA
>CAXSGT010000153.1:0-8087 GCA_964236835.1 uncultured Polaromonas sp. | reverse complement strand
TGCTCGAAGTGCAGCCCAATTGCGTGACGGTCTTGAGCGACACCGCCATTCGCGGCAAGGACCTTGACGAAGCCAAGGCCACCGCCGCCAAGGCGCAGGCCGAGGAAGCGCTGAAAAACGCGAAAAACGACATCGACATCGCCATGGCGCAGTCCGAGCTTGCCGTCATGGCGGCGCAAATCGCTGCGCTGCGCAAATACCGCGATAAAAAATAAGCGTTACTTCAGCGCGTCGGCTCCGGCGCCGACCACCATCAGGTCCTGGTCCCCGTTGCCGCCGCTGACGCCGATCGCGCCTATCAGCTTGCCGTCGACTACCAGGGGTACGCCGCCCGGCGTTGCCGAAATGCCCGGAAATGTCAGGAAGAATGGATGGCCGCCTTCCACCGCGTCATAAAAAGCCTTGGTAGGGCGGCGGTAGCGTGCAGCGGTCCAAGCCTTTTGCTGCGACAACTGCATGGCGGAGTAGGGCGCGCCATCCATGCGGATGAAGTAAACGAGGTCTCCTGACGGCTCAACCACTGAAATTGAATTGGGCACCCTGATCTCGGCGGCCTTGGCCATGGCGGCTTCGGCGGCGCGCTTTGCCTGCGCATAAGTGACGGGCGTGCCGAAGGGCGGGGCGGGTGGAGGCGCCGGTTGCGGCGCCTGTGCACACGCGGCCCCGCATGCGGCGAGCATGGAAAAAGCAAGTGTTCGGGTCAATGGGATCATGGCTTTGTCTCCTTTTGGGTTTCGTCGCTGGCTGGGATGTAATTTCAGTGACTGGCCGCCACCTCACGCGTCCATTTTCAAAAGCGCCTTCGCGTTGCCGCCGAAAATTGCCGCCTTGTCGGCGTCCGATATCTTCAACGCCTCGACATGCTCGGTATTCGCGCTGATGTAAGGGTCGTCTGTCGCAAACAGAAGTTGCGACACGCCCACCGCATTGATCGCCATCGACAGCAGTTCGGGGGAAAACGATGCAGTGTCGTAATACAAGCGTTTTGCGATCATACTGGGCGGCTGCGTGATGAACTTGCGGCATTCGGGGAAGATACGGTAGCCGTTGTCCAGCCGTGTCAACAGCGGCACCAGCGTGCCACCGGTGTGCGCGAGTATCAGCACCACGTCCGGGTAGCGCTCCAGCACGCCCGAATAAATCAGCCGGGTTGCGGACAAGGTCGTGTCGAACGGCAGGCCGAGCCGCAGCGGCAGCTCGAAACCGCTCATTGCTTCGGACGGCGCGGGAAACATCGGGTGCATGAAGATCGGCAGCTTCACCTCGTTCATGCGCGCCCAGAATGCCTCGAAGCGCGGCGCATCGAGATGTTCGCCCGCAATGTTGGAACCCAGCGCCACGCCCTTGAGCTTAAGCTGGCTGGTGGCACGCTCAAGTTCCACAAGCGACGCGTCTATATCGCCCAGCGGCAGGCTTGCCAGCCCGACAAAGCGATCGGGATGCAGCGCGCACATGGCCGCCAGCCGGTCGTTCATGTCGCGTGCCACCGCGACCTGCTCGGCGCCTTTCCAGGAATAGACACTTGGCGTGCTCAGCGAAATGACCCGCACATCGATGCCAAGCCGGTCCATCTCCGCGATGCGGAAATCCATGTCGAACATGTTCTCCCGCCACCAGACCGCGGTGTTGCCCTGTTGCTTGAGAAAGGTCGTGCCCTCTTCCCGAAGCCGGGTCATGGAGGCGTCCTTGCCCAGCAGCTCGACGTAAGAGCGGTCAACGATGTGCGCGTGTATATCGATTTTCATGTTTGTCCAGTCACCTCAGTCGGGTGTAATGTTCGATTGCCTGATGATGTCGCCCCACTTTTTGATCTCCGCAAGCTGGTATCTGCTGAACGACTCCGGCGTGCTCTGCATGGTTTCGCCGCCAGCGGCAGCCATGCGCGCGCGCACCTCGGTCTCGGCAAGGATGCGGTTGATGGTGGTGTTGAGTTTGCTGATGACGCTGGCAGGGGTTTTAGCCGGCGCCACCACGCCCAGCCAGGAAGAAGCCTCAAACCCCGGCACGCCCGACTCGTTGATGGTGGGTGTGTTCGGCAGCAGCTCCAGCCGCTTCGAGCTGGCGGCGGCAATCGCCTTGATGCGTCCCGACTTGATGTGCGGCAGCGCGGTCGCGACGTCAAGAAACATGACAGGTATATGGCCGGCGATCAAATCCTGCACCGCCGGCCCCGCGCCTTTGTAAGGCACGTGGACGACTTCGATGCCGGTGCGGCGGGCAAACAGCTCCATCGAGAGCTGGTGCGGGCTTCCAGGACCGGATGAGCCGAAGCTGACCTTCTTCGGATTGGCCTTGGCGTAATTTACTAGCTTACTGACCGTGTCAGCCGGGAAGTCTGCATTGCAGACCAGTAAAAATTGAAAGGTTCCACTTAGGCTGACGGGGGTGAAGTCTCTCACCGCGTCATAACTCAAAGTTTTGAATAGCGAAGGGTTGATGGCGAAGGTAGTGACGCTAGATACTAGGAGCGTGTAACCGTCAGGCGCTGTATGCGCTACAGCGTCCGCCGCGATGTTGGTTCCGCCGCCAGGACGGTTTTCAACCACGACCGGTTGGCCCAGAATTTCCGACATTCGGGGCGCTAGCGTGCGCGCGAGCATGTCCACGCCGCCGCCGGGCGCCAGCGATACGATGAGCTTGACTGGTTTTTCGGGGTAGGCTTGGCCTGCTGCGGGCAGCGCGGCCGCAAACGCAGCCGCGGCAGCTAGCACCGGCAAGCATTTTTTCAGGGCGGTGATCATGACTTGTTTCCTGTTTTAATCAAACTATATTTGAGATTGTGTCGCAGACATCGACCATCTAAACGCGATTGAAAAAAGCCGTGTTCGCATACCGGACAGCCAGTACCGCATTTTTTGCGCTTGGGCTCGGCGTGCCTTCGAATTCGAGAACGGCTGGTCAAAAGTCCGGCAACTCAACTGACAAGTGCTCAGGTGAAAAAATTTCTTTGGCCTGGTGCTATGGCCGCGTGGCGCTGTCAACCCACCTGCCATCCGGCCCGGCGGTTGGCGCGCAGTTTCTGCTCGACTTCCGCGCACGCGGTTTTTAGCTGGTCCCCGATCTTCAATATTCGCTGCGGCGTCATTCGCTGCGACAGGGCCGCAACGCTGAGTGCACCTATCGGCTGCCCCATCAGGCTCCTGAAAGCGACGCCCACGGCGGTGACACCCAGGTTTACGCGGTTCTGGATGACCGATACTCCGGCCTCCTGTGTCTGGGTGCAGGCGCGCACCAGTGCGCTGGGCGTGAACTTGCCGAAGCTGCCCAGAGCGGGCCCGACCCGTTCAATGATTTCCTCGCGCTCTTCCCGCTCTATGGCAGACAAGATGGCTAGCCCGCCAGCACCGACGCCGAGTGGCCGGCGGCTCCCGACTTCGAGGACCAGCGTGCGAATCGGGAACGATCCTTCCAGCCGGTGCACGCAGACGGCGTCAAAGCCGCTTCGCACGACCAGGTACACCGTGTCTTCGGTTTCCCTGGCGACGCTTGCCATCGAGGGCTCGCAGAGGTCCCGGATGTCGTACAGAATTGACCCTGCGAGGCCCAGCTCAAACGCCAGCGGTCCCAGCCGGTAACGGTGGGTCTCGGCGTTGTGGTCGACCAGTCTTTCGACAGCCAGCTGGCGCAAAACGCGATGAACCGAAGGATGGGGCAGGGACGACCTGAAAGCCAGTTCACTAAGCGCTAAACCTCGCGCTCCAGCGGTGGCGAGCAGTTTTAACAGCAACACGCCACGTTTGAGCGAGCCCGCTCCCGATGCGGAAGACGACGAAGTTGAAGTCATGTTCAATAATTGGACAAATTGCTGATGCGCGGTTGGAAATAACAAAAAATACGCGCTCGTCCTGCAGCCCCCGACAAAAACATTGTGCCAGCCAGGAGTTTTGCCGGTGCAGGAGCCGAGCACCAGTGCGATAAGAACCATAGATGGATTTCGATGAATGGACGTTAAAAGCCTGAGCGGGAAAGTCGCCGTGGTCACCGGCGGCAGCAGTGGCATTGGCGCCGCGTGCGTGCGAGCGCTGGCCGGCGAGGGTGCAACCGTGGTCATCGGCTATCACAGCGGAAAGGAAAGGGCCGAGACGCTGAGGTCCGGTCTGCCCGGCAGTGGGCACATCAGCCTGCCGATTTCCCTTGCCGACGCCGCCGGCCATAGCGGCCTGGCTGATCAGGTCAGCAGCGCCATGGGCCGTATGGACATCCTGGTTAATTCTGCCGGGTTCACTAAAAAGGTTGCCCATGCCGATATGGACACCATGGTCCCCGCGCTGTTCAATGAAATCCTTTTGGCTAATGCGGGCGGCACGTTTTCGATCAGCAGGGCCTTGTTGCCGCTGCTGCGTGAGTCCGGCGACGGGCTGGTGGTCAATATCTCGTCCATCTCCGCATTCACCGGCTCGGGCAGCAACATCGCCTACTGTGCGGCTAAGGCGGCACTTGACACCATGACCCTCTCGTTGGCCCGGGCCTTCGGGCCGACGGTGCGCTTTGTTTGTGTCTCGCCTGCATCCGTCGATACCGCCTTCGTCGAGGGCCGCACGCATTCTGAATTGCTGGCCAAGGCCGCGCATACACCCTTGGGACGCGTGGTCACGCCGGAAGATGTGGCGCTTGCCGTGCTGGCCTGCGCCACGCATTTGAAAACCGCCACGGGCACGCGCATCGTGGTTGACGGCGGGCAGCGGCTGTGATCGCGCTCAATGCCATGCACAATTCGGCATTACACAGTTGGGTGGAATCGGCCAACGCCGTGGGCACGGATTTCTTAGCTACCGCTGCCAAGGCCCGTGGTCACCCGGTGCTGCACGACTTGATGGCACTGGGCAACGACATGGCGTCCCCATAACCTCGAAGAGATATACCTCATGCTGGTTGAAGAAAGAACTTACTTTACCCACCCTGGCAAATGGCGCGAGTACCTTGCCCTGTACGAAGCTGAGGGGCTGGAGATACAGCGCCGCATATTGGGCCGGATGGTGGGCTACTACTACACCGAGATCGGCGAGCTCAACCAGATCGTGCATCTGTGGGCCTATGAGGACATGAATGAACGCGAGGCAAAGCGCGCGGCGCTGATGGCGGACGCTGGTTGGCTGGCGTACGTCGCCAAGATGTTGCCGCTGCTCCAAAGGCAGGAATCAAAGATATTGACGCCAGCTTCATTTTTTAAGCCGGTGTGGTCAAGCAAATGAATGCTATTGGCGGAAAAGAGGGCGCCCCATGACAGCCAGAGCAAATGTCGCCGAGGACGGACTCCAATATCAGAGCGGCTTCGGCAATCAGTTCGCCAGCGAAGCCACGCCGGGCGCGCTGCCGGTAGGCCGCAACTCGCCGCAGCAGGCGCCCATGGGCCTGTTTGCCGAGCTGTTGTCCGGCACTGCCTTCACCGCGCCACGCGGGCACAACCTGCGCACCTGGATGTACCGCAGGCGCCCGGGCGCCATGCATGAGGCGTTCGTACGCATCAACGACGGCGGCTGGCGCACCGGGCCGTTCACCGAAGTCGATACGCCCGCCAACAAGTTGCGCTGGGACCCGTGGCCGATGCCTGCGGCAGGTAGCGATTTTATCGAAGGCATGGTCACTGTGGCCGGAAATGGTGACGCGAACGCGCAGACCGGCGTTGCTGCGCACATCTACCGGGCAAACCGTTCCATGAACGGACATTACTTCGTCAACGCTGACGGCGAGTTGCTGGTGGTGCCGCAATCGGGCACCTTGCTGATGCATACAGAACTTGGCCGCCTGCAAGTGGCGCCGGGAGAAATAGCCCTGGTGCCGCGCGGCATGCGCATGCGCGTGGAACTTGTCGATGCTGCGGCGCGCGGCTATGTTTGCGAAAACTACGGCACGCCGTTTCGTCTGCCCGAGCTCGGTCCGATCGGCTCCAACGGGCTTGCGAACGCGCGTGATTTCCAGGCGCCCGTAGCCGCCTTTGAAGAAGAATCCGGCCCCGTGCGCATCATCAATAAATTTCTCGGCCACCTGTGGCAGGCCGAGCAGTCGCACACGCCGCTTGACGTGGTGGCGTGGCACGGCAACCTGACGCCGTACAAATACGATCTGGCGCGCTTCATGGCGCTTGGCAGCATCAGCTTTGACCATCCGGATCCTTCGATCTATACGGTGCTGACCTCAGGCACCGACACGCCCGGCGTTGCGAACTGCGACTTCGTGATTTTCCCGCCGCGCTGGCTGGTTGCCGAGGACACTTTCCGGCCGCCCTGGTTCCATCGCAACATCATGAGCGAATTGATGGGGCTGGTGCGCGGCGTCTATGACGCCAAGGCCGAAGGCTTCGTGCCCGGCGGCATCAGCCTGCACAACTGCATGATGCCGCACGGTCCCGACGCCGCCACGTTTGAAAAAGCCAGCGCGGCCGAGCTCAAGCCGCATCGGCTCGACAACACGCTTGCCTTTATGTTCGAGAGCCGGCACGTCTTTCGCCCAACGGCGCAGGCGCTGTCCGCGGCCAACCTGCAACCCGACTACGACTCGGTCTGGAGGGGATTCAAGCCGGGGCGCTGACCGTTTTTCGCGGCTGGCATCATCGGCGAGCCATGGGCCCGACGTCCTGGATGAAGAAAAACCGGTAACAAGTGAAAGCCTTCATGGTCAAATTTAATATCGTTCAAGTGCTGGCGCGTCAATTTCTTATGGCTGCGCTCCTGCTGTTGCCGGCATCGTCCGTACTCGCCCAAGACTACCCCAACCGGCCTTTGCATCTTGTCGTCGCCCAGGCGGCTGGGGGTGGAAACGACAAGCTCGGGCGCCACGTTGCGCAAAAGCTTTCCGAGATTTTGCGCCAGCCGGTGGTGGTGGAAAACCGCGCCGGCGCCGGCTCGTTGGTCGGGACTGAATATGTTTCGCGCGCGCCGGGCGACGGCTACACCCTGCTGGTCGGCGGCATCGGGAACATGGTCATGAACAAGCTGCTGATGAAAAACCTTCCCTACTCACCCGAGAAGGATTTTGTCTGCCTGGGTTATGTCTCCGCCGCGCCGTTTATTCTGCTCGCACGCGCCGACCTGCCGGTCACTACGCTCGCGGAATTCGTGGCCTACGCCAAAGCGCGTCCTGGCAAATTGACCTATGGTTCTGCGGGCATCGGAAGCCTGCAGCATGTATGGGGCGCCATTCTCACTGGCAGCCTGGGGCTTGACATGGTGCATATACCATTCAAGGGCGCAGCGCCTGCGCATCAAGAGATGATGGGTGGCCGGGTCGACGTCATGTTCGACAACATTTCTGCTGCGAAGCAGCACGTGACGTCCGGGCGCCTGAAGGCGCTGGCGGTGTCGTCCGCGATCCGCAGCAGCCAGTTGCCTCTAGTGCCCACCGTGAATGAAACCGGGCTGGTGAAGTTCGAAGGTGAAAGCTGGGTCGGCATTTTTGCCCCGGCGTCCACTCCAGCGCCAGTGGTAGCGAAGTTGCGCGACGCACTGGTGGCGATCAAACGAGAGCCCGAGTTTGTCGCCAGTCAGAAGCGCGATGGAGCGCACCCGTTGGACATTGCGCCGGCCAAAGAGCAAGCTTTTCTGCATGAAGAGACCGACCGCTGGGTTACTCTGATCGGCCGCTATCACGTGACTATTGATTGAGCGCTGGATGCCCTTGTTCGGCCGCTATCACGTGACCATTAAAGTTTTATACCCAATGGAGCGAATATGAAACGGATGAGACTTCTGTCGCTTGCTGGGGTGCCTTGCGATTTGTGCAATGCCTTTACAAGCGATGGCGCAGGAAAATGCCCTGATCGACTCGTCAACATTATTTTCGCCCTACCACCGAGAATTGCGCTGGATGTGTTGGCGCGACTCTATGCCGCAAAGATGTCAAAGATCCTTCCTTGGACAGCCGGTAATTGCGATTAACCGTCCGGGCGCTGGCGGGCTCATTGATGCGCAGTCGGTAGCGAGCGCGGTGCCTGACGGTTCAGTTCATCAGCTTCGAGAGTCTGGATGGCTCATCTTGAACGGTATTGACCTGCCCCCCTCCCACCACCGTAATGGCAGCGAAGTCCGTCAACCAAGAGAATGACGGACATGAGAAAGAGCAGATACACCGAAGAGCAGATCATCAGCAAC
>CAXSGT010000152.1:0-8118 GCA_964236835.1 uncultured Polaromonas sp. | reverse complement strand
TAGTTTGATTCTGACAAGCGCGGCCCTGGCCCAGCCGGCGCCAGTGCAGGAAGAAGCTGCGCCAGGCGACGGAAAAATCGCCTTCAAGTTCACGCCGACCTACCTGTCTTCATCCGACGGCAACGACGCGCTGGATCTGAACCTGCGCGGCGTCGTCGGCGCCCACACCGCCTGGCTTGGCCACTACCGCGACAAGGAAGGCTTTTCGCAGTCGCGTGGCGGCTACGAAAACCGCCAGGACTTCGGGCTGGCGCGAACGGTGTTGTCGCTGCAGCTGGCGTCGGGCGGCTTCGCCGGCGGCTCGGCGACGGCGGAACTCGGCGGCGACACCTACGCCATCGCCGGTTGGGGCCGGACCAATCTGCGCAACTATTACAACCTCAATTTCGACCCGAACGACGCGGTCACGCTCGGCGTGGGAACGCGCGCCATCGCGCACACCGAGCTGTCCATCTATCAAATCCGCGACGACCGCCTGGGAACCGGGCAGCGCATCACCCATGCTGTCGCCCGGTACAAAGCCAGCGAAGCCGAACGCTGGACCGTGGACGTGTCGCGCAAAAGCGGCATGACCGACACCGGCGCGCAGGCGCAGGGCTATGGCTTGTCGGTGACGTACGACTTCGGCAACTACTTCGCCCGCCTGGCGCGCGACCCGTACGCCAATTTCACCGATGCGTCGCAGACACGGGTTTCGCTGGGGCTGCGGTTTTAGCTACGTTTTCCCAAGCCTTGGCAAGCAGGGATTTGATGCGTCGAGCGCCTATTTTTTCCAATGTGGATGGTTGAAAATCAACCATCCAGTGGTTGATTTTCAACCACAGCTGGAGCGGCCCAGCGTGCGAATCGGCTCGCTGTTGACAACATTTGATGAGGCATTCGTCAGTCCATAAACTGCTGAAAAAACTCATGGTCCACATCAAATACGGTTCTTTCTTTCACTCCTAATCTTGCTCTTTCAAACAGCGACACCAGCTTGTCACCTTCCACCAATTCGATGGGAGGAGCACCGTCGCGATTAGCTTCTTTAATAGCCTCAGCAGAAAATGAACCGGTGGTCAAAATAATTCCCTTGTCCGCACGCCCGAGCATCGCATTGCGAAAATCGCCGACTTCCGCCCTGGATACAGAGCCTTTGTAACGCTTGCATTGGAATAACACTTTCAGCGTCACAAAGGGATTGAGCTGCAAAATACCAATGCCGTCGATTCCCCCGTCGTGAGACTTGCCAGTTACCTTGACGCTCTCAAATCCACTTTCGCGGAGCAACCGCTGACAGACCCGCTCAAAGCCTGAAGGTGAAAGGCGGCGCAGTACAAAAAGCAATTCTTCCTCTTCAATCTCATCAGGAGGAACTATCGCCGCTTGTTCAGCAAGTCGAGTAACCGGCGGCTTGGATGTGCCGGAAGCAGTGTTTGCCGCAGCGTCTTCGGCAGCTCGACGCGTTTCCGAATGGAACTTTACCCATTTGAGGAAGATTTCTCTAGACGCAGGTGCATCGAGTTTGGTGGCCTGCCCTTTGGGCGAGAGTGACCAAACACCATGCTTGGAACCATCCAGTAGCCCTTCCCAAACCAGATACTGGCGTGCCCACGCGACCTGGTTATAAAAACGAGCTTGCCCCGATTTTGTTGTTTCCCCCAGTTGATCCTGGCTCAAATGATTCCGCTCAGCTATAAGCAATGCGACCTCTCGCGGACGTCCGGATCCTCCAAGCTCCCGCAAGGCCTCAAGAATTGGCCCCATCCACTTGAGAAATTCAGACTCTCGTTTTGTTGTCATTTAACGATGCCTCAAGCCAGCGCCCGCTGAATAATGATCTTCTGTACATCGCTTGTGCCTTCATAGATCTGGCAGACCCGCACGTCGCGGTAGATGCGTTCAACGGGAAAGTCGCTGACATAGCCGTAGCCGCCCATCGTCTGGATGGCGGCGCTACAGACTTGCTCGGCCATCTCGCTGGCGAACAGCTTGGCCATCGCCGCTTCCTTCAGGCAGGGCAATCCGGCGTCGCGCAGGCTGGCGGCGTGCCAGATCAGCTGGCGGGCGGCTTCGATTCGGGTCGCGCAGTCGGCGAGCCTGAAGCCGACCGCCTGGTGGTTGAAGATGGCAGTGCCAAAACTCTGCCGCTCCTTGGCATAGCCAAGGGCCACCTCGAACGCGCTGCGCGCCATGCCGACGCTTTGCGCGGCGATGCCTATGCGCCCGCCTTCGAGCCCGCCCAGAGCAATTTTGTAGCCCTCGCCTTCACTGCCGATCAGGTTCTCGGCAGGAATGCGGCAGTGGTCGAAATTGATCTGCGCCGTGTCGCTCGAATGCTGGCCCAGCTTGTCTTCCAGCCGTGCGACGACATAGCCCGGCGCGTCGGTCGGCACGATGAAAGCGCTCATGCCTTTTTTGCCGGCGCCTTTGTCGGTCACCGCGATGACGATCGCGACCTGGCCGTTCTTGCCGCTGGTGATGAACTGCTTGACGCCGTTGAGCACATAAGCGTCGCCGTCCTTCGCCGCCGTGGTCTTGAGCGATGACGCATCGCTGCCGACATGCGGCTCGGTCAGGCAAAAAGCGCCGAGAAGTTCGCCTTGCGCCAGCCGGCTCAGCCACTGCTTTTTCTGCGCCGGGTTGCCGTAGCGCAGCAAAATCGCGTTCACCGGGCAGTTGGTCACGCTGATCGCCGTGCTGGTGCCGCCGTCGCCCGCGGCGATTTCCTCCAGCACCAGCGCGAGCGTGACGTAATCCAGATTGGCGCCACCGAGCTCCTCGGGCACGCAGATGCCGTAGGCGCCCAGCGCCGCCAGGCCCCGATGCGCTTCCTTCGGAAAGTAATGCTCCTTGTCCCAGCGCGCGGCATGCGGCCAGAGCTCGGCTTGGGCAAAGGCGCGCACCGCGTCGCGCACCTGCTCCTGCTCTTGATTTAGCAACAAAATAGGCCTCCTGCGCTTTATCTATATGCTTAATATGCTATAAAAATTATAGCGAACTACAAAATCTACAGCAATCCTGCGGCTTCGCGCATGTGCGTGAAGTTGATCGAGTGCGCTCCCGCCGACGCAACCGCGATATGCAGATTCAGGTCGCTAGTCAAAAGCAATCGCCCATTGTTCGCCGAAGCTGCTAGGCCCGAATCCGTCAAGCCAAGCCGGACAAATAAGCCGACATTGATGTCACGCCCCTGAATGGCACATTGGGCCAACGAGTCCTCGCCGTCAGTGCAAAACATCGGATGCAACCAGGCAAAAAATGCTGACTGCGTTCTGCCTTTCATGATTTGACGTGCGAAGTTGCTGGTCTCAGCAAGCACATGCGATGTCGTGAGAATCCCGCTGAAGTTCTTTATGTAGATTGTCAGCAGTGCCGCATCTGGCAATCCGAATATTTCCAGTCGCTTCCCGCCTACCAAGTCTGGTTTGAACCGTGCCACAAGCAGCAGCAACAAAACATTGGTATCCAGCAGAATTCCATCCTCAGCGTGCTCATGGACATAGGAAACAAGCTGGTCTTCTAGCGACGAACTCATTGAACCTGCCGCATATCCATTTTTACGAAGTCTCCCGTGTTCGCATCGATAAACACGGTTTTATAAACCCGATGCTTTATTTGAGTAGCTGTTTGCGGAAAAATAGTGGCCAGACTTCCTGTGCTACCAGCCACAGCAGTAACTGACTTGCGACGGTGGAATCCCAGCGTTACCGACCACAACGGGCGCTCGCTATCGTCGACAAATTCAATCTCTTCAAGCGCCAATGCATTGGGCGGATCGTCCGCATAGAGTTCAAGCAGCGACTTCTTGGCGCTTTTGACTGCCTCCTGTACCGGGATGGACTGCATCACGACTCCTTCAGATAGTTAAAGCCATCAATCAACTTAAACCACTTCCAGCGCCAGCGCTGTCGCCTCGCCGCCGCCGATGCACAGCGTCGCGACGCCCTTTTTAAGGCCGCGCGCCTTCAAGGCGTGAATCAGCGTGACGATGATGCGCGCGCCGCTGGCGCCGATCGGATGGCCCAGCGCGCAGGCGCCGCCGTTGACATTCACGATGGCGTGGGGGATGCCCAGCTCTTCCATCGCCGCCATCGGCACGACGGCGAAGGCTTCGTTGATTTCCCATAGGTCCACATCCTTCACGTCCCAGCCGATTTTCTTCAAGAGCTTGCGCACCGCGCCGGCCGGGGCGGTCGAGAACCATTCGGGCGCCTGGGCGAAGGTGGCATGGCCGACGATGCGGGCGAGCGGCGTGGCGCCGAGTTCCCTGGCGGTCGATTCGCGGCTCAGCACCAGCGCGGCGGCGCCGTCGTTGATCGACGAGCTCGACGCGGCGGTAATAGTGCCGTCCTTTTTAAAGGCGGATTTCAGCGTCGGAATTTTTTCGAGCTTGACCTTACCCGGCCCTTCGTCGATGGAAATCACCGTCTCACCGCCGCGGCCCTTGACGCTGACGGGCGCGATTTCGGCCTGGAACGCGCCGGACTCGATCGCCGCCCTGGCGCGCTGCACGCTGGCGCTGGCGAACGCGTCCTGCGCCTCGCGGCTGAAGCCGTATTTGGCGGCGCAGTCTTCGCCGAAAGTGCCCATCGAGCGGCCCGGCTCGTAGGCGTCTTCCAGTCCGTCGAGCATCATGTGGTCGAAAATCCGGTCATGGCCGATGCGAACGCCGCTGCGCCCCTTCGGCAGCAGATAAGGCGCGTTGGTCATGCTTTCCATGCCGCCGGCGACCACCACATCGCGGCTGCCGGCAAGCAATTGGTCGTGCGCCAGCAGCGTCGCCTCCATGCCCGAGCCGCACATCTTCGACAGCGTGACCGCGCCGGTGCTCGCCGGCAGCCCGCCCTTGAAGCCCGCCTGCCGCGCCGGCGCTTGGCCCTGGCCGGCCATCAGGCAGTTGCCGAAGAGGACCTCATCGATTTTTTCGGATGCGACGCCGGAGCGTTCGACGGCGGCCTTGATCGCGGCGCCGCCGAGGTCGTTGGCGGCCAGGCTGGAAAAATCGCCCTGGAAAGCGCCCATGGGGGTGCGGGCGGCGCCGAGGATGACGATGGGATCAAGCATGTTTTCTCCTTGAAAATATGAACTAAATAAATTGCACAGCTTCAGACGGCTTGCGCCTCGCCATGGATGGCCGCGAAACGCTTTTCCTGCTCATAAGGAAACACATCGAACACATGCCCGGCCCGGATGCGCGCCTGGTGGCTCTGCCAGAACGCCGTGTCGAGCAGCTCGGCGTGGTGCTTCATGAAGACTTCGCGCACTACTTCATTGCCCAGCAAAAATGGGCCAAAAGTCTCGGGGAACACGTCTTTCGGGCCGACCGTATACCAGACCTCGCCGCTCATTTCTTCTTCTTCGGTGCGCGGCAGCGGCACCTTGCGGAACTTGCAGTCGGTGACGTATTCGATCTCGTCGTAGTCGTAGAAAACCACCTTGCCGTGGCGCGTGATGCCGAAGTTTTTCCACAGCATGTCGCCGGGAAAGATATTGGCCGCAACCAGGTCCCGGATGGCGTTGCCGTATTCGATCACGGCGCGCTCGATCTGCACTTTCCCCGCCGGCTCGGCCACGCCGAAGTCGAACGCCTCCTGCAGGTAGATATTGAGCGGAATCATGCGCCGCTCGATGTACACATGCTTGATGATGACTTCCATGCGGCCGTCGCCGTCGCGGTCACTGATTTCCAACTGGCTGGGCGCGAACTTCTCGATCTCGGCGATCAGCGCGTCGTCAAAACGGTCGCGCGGAAAGGCGACTTCGCTGTACTCCTGCGTGTCGGCCATGCGGCCGACGCGGTCGTGCTGCTTGACGAGCAGGTATTTGCCCTTGATCTCGCGCGTCGTGTCCTTGGGCGGCGGGTAGTAGTCCTTGATCAGCTTGAAGACGTAGGGGAACGACGGCAGGTCGAACACCAGCATCACCATGCCCTTGATGCCGGGCGCGATGCGGAACTTGTCGGTCGAATGCCGCAGGTGCTGCAAAAAGTCGCGGTAGAAAAGCGTTTTTCCCTGCTTGGCCAGCCCGAGCGCGTTGTAGATCTCGGCGCGCGGCATGCGCGGCATCAGGCTGCGCAAAAACTGCACATACGCCGACGGAATGCCCATATCGACCATGAAATAGGCGCGCGCGAAGCTGAACAGCATCAACAGGTCGTCCTCGCCGAACAGCGCCGCGTCGATCACCAGGCGCCCGGCATCCGACGCGCTGGAAATGCCTTCGCTGTCGGCATCCTGGGTTTGGACAGGTTCCGGCTGGCTGTGCAGAATCGGCAGCGCGAACGGAATCTCGCTGAAGCCGTTGATGATTTTGCCGACGATATAGGCGCCCTTGTTGCGAAAGAACAGGCCCGAGAGCACCTGGAGCTGGAAATTGGCCCGCAGCTTGACGTCGCCCAGGCGCTCGCTCATGGCTTGCGTGACCAGGCCGGCGTCGCGCTCAAGGTTTTCGAATTCGCGGCGCAGCACAAAGTCGCCGACTAGCGTGAGAACGGTTTCGCGCAGGTTTTCGCGCGTCGGGTAATAGGCGCGGTAGGTCGGCCGCGCCGCCGGCTCGTCGTTTTCGATGTACTCGGTGCTGACGGCGGGCCGGACAAAAATGAAATCGTTCTGGAAATAGCTGCGGTGCAGGATTTTGGTCGTGACCGAGTTGAAAAAGGTTTCGGCCAGCTCGGGCTGATGGTGGTTGACCAGCAGGCCGATGTAGTGCAGCTTGACCTGGTGCCAGACGTCCATGGTCTGCTCGCCGGCCTTGAACTCGCGCTCCAGCCGCGTCGAGGCTTCGCGCACGCGCAGGTCGTAGAACTCGATGCGCTCGCGCTGGGCGCGCTGCTGGCCGTGCCAGTCGGCGGTTTCAAAGCGGTGCTTGGCGCGCGCCGATTCTGTGCGGAACAGCTGGTAGTGGCGGTTGAAGCCGTCCATCATCGCCTTGGCGATGTCGTAGGCGACGGTCGAGTCGAGCAGTTGGGGAAACATACTACTCAGGGCTTCTTTTTTAAGCCGGCACGGCCTGCCCGCTCCACTTGGCCTGGACGCGGTCGATGGCATTGCGGTAGAGCTTGTCGAATTCGGCCGGCCCCGACACCGACATCCGCAAGTCCTGCAGCAGCCCGTCATGCACGCCGAACGCCCAGCCATGTACCGTGACTTCCTGGCCGCGCGCCCAGGCATCGACCATGACGGTGCTGACCGACACGTTCACCACCTGCTCAATGACATTGATGTCGCATAGCGCGTTGGCGCGAACGCCCTCGGGCAGGCCGTCGAGCAGCTCGCGGTGGCGGTGCCGCACGTCCTGGATATGGCGTATCCAGTTGTCGGCGAGGCCGATGCGCGCAGCTTCGAGCGCGGCCTGCACGCCCGAGCAGCCGTAGTGGCCGACGACCATGATGTCCTCGACCTTGAGCCGCTCGACCGCGAACTGGATCGCCGACAGCGCGTTCAGGTCGGAATGCACGACGATGTTGGCGACATTGCGGTGCACGAACACTTCGCCCGGCTCGAGCCCGGTGATTTGGTTCGCCGGAACGCGGCTGTCCGAGCAGCCGATCCACATGTATTTCGGCGTTTGCTGCTTGACCAGGCTGGTGAAAAAGCCTGGCCGCTCGGCCTCCATTTGCGCGGCCCAGGCGCGGTTGTGGGCGAAAAGGTCTTGGATTGCGGTGGTCATGGGTGCATTGTGGCGGGGGACGGGACGAACACCTTCAACGCGGAGAAGAGGAGTTCACGGAGGACGCGGAGAAAACGTATAAAAAAATTTTTGTATCTTCTCCGCGTCCTCCGCGTCCTCCATCCCTCCGCGTTGAAAATTTCCTTCTCAGCAGGTCTCGGCAAACAGCTCGCGCCCGATCAGCATGCGGCGGATCTCGCTGGTGCCGGCGCCGATTTCATACAGCTTGGCGTCGCGCCAGAGGCGGCCCAGCGGATAGTCGTTGATGTAGCCGTTGCCGCCGAAGATCTGCACGCCCTCGCCGGCCATCCAGGTGGCTTTTTCGGCGCACCACAAAATCACCGAGGCGCAGTCTTTTCGCACCTGCCGCACATGGCCTTCACCGAGCATATCGAGGTTTTTTGCGACGGTGTAGGCGAACGACCGTCCGGCCTGCAGCACCGTGTACATGTCGGCGACCTTGCCCCG
>CAXSGT010000151.1:0-8199 GCA_964236835.1 uncultured Polaromonas sp. | reverse complement strand
ACCTGGCCCTGGCGGCCTGGGTATCTGAAGCGCTTTCCGAACCGTCGATTTAGCGAGCGCGCCACTATGCAAACGCGCTAAAGCCTCAGCCGTGAGAGCCAATCCCGGTAATTTCCGTAACCCGTTAATCAACTTAGGAGACCTATGAAAGCAAGCAAATTTTCAGGCAACTGCAAGCCTCTTTTGAGCATGGCATTGTCAGCCGCTGTGTTTTTTCCACTCACCGCATTGGCCCAGGACTATCCCTCCCGACCCATCAAATTGATCATTCCATTTGCCCCGGGAGGCGCCACCGACAGCATCGGGCGCCTGCTTGCGACGTATCTCAGCAAACGACTCGGCCAGCCGGTCGTCGCCGACAACCGCGCGGGCGCCGGCGGACAAATCGGTATCAGCGCCGTCACCAAACTTCCGCCAGATGGCTACAACCTGGTGCTCGCGGGTGCCGATGGCCTTGCCATGGGTCCGGCTTTGAAAAGGAACAAGCCCTACGACGCATCGAACGATCTAACCGCGGTGTCGCTTGTTGCGAGTTCACCCCTTGTGTTCACGGCAAATTCGAAATTTACCGGCAAGACGATGGGCGACCTGGTAAATCTTGCCAAAGCCAAGCCCGATGGCGTCACCTACGGCTCGGCCGGTGTAGGAACCGCGCTGCACCTTGGGGTCGAACTACTTCAGTCCAGCACCGGAACAAAAATGCTGCATGTTCCGTATCAGGGCGGCGCCCCGATGATGCAGGCGCTGATTTCCAACCAGGTCGATTTTGTGTTGACCTCGCCCGACTTCGTCACACGGTATGCGGGGTCGGGGCAAGCCAAAGGCATCGCACAGGCTGACGTAAAACGCCACCCGCTGCTGCCGGACACCCAGACGGTGGTCGAGCAAGGCATGAAAGAGCTGATCGTCACGTCGTGGTTTGGCGTCCTGGGGCCGGCGAAGATGCCGCGGAACGTCGTCGAGCGCCTGGATAGCGAAATCGCCGCGATAGCCAAAGACCCGACATTTCAAAATCAGCTGGTGCAGATCGGCGCGGAAGTTCAGTACATGAATCCGACGCAGTTTCATGACTATATCGGCACGGAAGTCAAGCGCTGGGCGCAGGTCGTGCAAAAAGCGCAGATACCGCCGCAGGATTAGGCTTTTCCTGAAGTGCTGGAAGGACAAGTCATTCAACCATTACCAAAACGCTGACTGGAAACTGAAAATGAAAATAGGCAGATATCTGAATTCAACCGGGCACGAGCAGCTTGGAGTCGTACTTGGAAACCCAGGCGCTTATCGCGTGCTGAATCTCATTGACGCAGGCAATGCGCGTGGCTTGGGCCAGATGCCGACAAGCATGGATGCATTTATCGATGGCGGACGCGCAACGCTGGATATGGCGTATGACGTTTGCGCCTGGGCCGAACAAAAGGCTGATTCGAAATGGTTCAGCGACGAAGCTTCCGTCGCATGGCTGCTCCCGGTGCAGGTTCGCACCTGTTTTGCGGCCGGAAGAAATTTTGCCAAGCACAAGGCGGAGACGGCCGATCACTGGAAAGAACAGGCTGCCAAGTTTCACAATGAAATCCCCATGGGTTTCATCAAATTGGCGCGAACCTTCGTCGCAACCCGGGCTGAGGTGGCCCGGCCGCCGGAGAGCACCTGGTTCGACTACGAGGTCGAGCCCGCGGCCGTGATCGGTTCGAACGCACTTCGGGTATCGGAAAGCGACGCCCTCAAGTCCGTTTTTGGCTATACCGTATTCAATGATCTTTCCGCACGCGACATCCAGCGCAAGGAAATGGCCAACCAATCGATCCTGATGGGCAAGAACCTGCCCGGGTTTGGCCCCCTGGGACCGTGGATCCTCACCGCCGACGAAGTCCCCGATCCCGCAGTGCTGGAACTCAAACTCAGGGTCAACGGACAAGTTCGCCAGCATGGCTCGTGCGGCGACATGATCGACTCGTTTGCGCGACTCATATCGAGCTGGTCGTCGATGGGTCTCGGCCGCGGCGACGTGATCGCCGGCGGCACGCCCGAGGGCGTCGCCATCGGCAGGCCGGAACCTCAGAACTTTTATCTCAAGCCTGGAGATGCAGTCGAGGCCGAGATCAGCCAGATCGGTGTTCTGGAAACACGAATCGTTTGAAACCGATCCGAATCTAACGTAAGGAAAGATGATGTTGGCGCAAGAAAAAACAGACTGCATCCTGGCCTGCGAGCGGCTTTGCCATGATTTCGGATGGCAGTTGGACCATCGCAACTATCCGGCGTTCCTGGAGATTTTTGCCGAGGATGGCGTTTTTGACCGGGGTGCCGCTGGCTTCCACAATGGCCAGGGAGAGTTGATGGAATTTCTGGAAGCCAGACCCTTGGATGTGGTGACGCGTCACCTGTTTATAGGCGTTCGTATCACCCCGGAATCATCCGATTTCGCAACCGGCACCAGCAGTTGTTTTGTCTATCGGATGACAGCCGCGCCAGACCAGAAGTATCCGCTTCCAATGCCGGCGTTGCGGCTCGTCGAATTCGACGATGAGTATGTAAAAACCGCGCTGGGCTGGCGCTTTAAAAGCCGCCGGACCTCGCAGATATTCAACTGAGAAAAGCGCTTTGCGCCAGGAGCAACAGATGGCAATCAACGAGGGTCTTACCTTCAGTCACATGGGGTTTTTCGTTAGCGACATTGCGTCGATGGCCCGCTTCTATAAGGAAGTGCTGGGAATGACGGTGACCGATCAGGGCGATCTGGCAACGCCTGGCGGCCCGGTCGAGCTGATCTTTTTAAGCCGCGATCCAATTAATCATCACCAGATTGCGCTGGTGTCGGGGCGCCCTCGCAATGTTTCCTTCAATGTGATCAATCAGATCTCTTTTGCCGCATCGTCGGTTGAAACACTGCAGCGGTTTTTTAAGCGGCTGCAAAAAGAGGCTGTAAAAGAACTTGTGGCGGTCACCCATGGAATTTCGTTTTCGGTGTACTTCAACGATCCGGAAGGAAACAGGGTTGAGCTTTACTTCGACACGCCCTGGTATGTCACCCAACCTTCGCGCGTAGCCTTGCCGATTGAGCTGCCGGTCGAAGAGTTGATGAAGTGGGGCGAGGCGCACGCGCGAACGCTGGAAGGGTTCAGGCCGCGAGACGACTGGACGAAGGAAGTCGCGAAGCGAATGGAAGTAAACGCCTGAGCACTGGCGGTAACGACGGGGTGGTGAGTAGTATCGCCAAATTCAAGCATATCGTCATTGCGCGATAAATCGACCAGGAGTGAGGACGCCAGTCTCAATAGAAATATGACCAACCGCCGAAAATTCATAGCTTCAGCCCTGGGTGCCACCGCCGTTCCTTTTGCCTGCCAGGCCTATGCGCAGAGCGCAAAAGTGGCAAGGATGATCGTTCCTTTTCCGGCGGGAGGCGGCACTGATCTGTCAGCGCGCCTGCTCGTCGAAAAGATGAAAGAGCAATATCCCGCGGGACTGATTGTCGAGAACCGGCCCGGCGCATCAGGGCGGCTGGGCGTGGAATACGTGAAAAACAGCGAGCCTGACGGGCTCACCATGCTGTTTGTCACCGACTTCGTGCTAACCGTCTTTCCCTACAGCTTTAAAAAACTCAACTATGACCCATTGCGTGACTTCGCAGCCGTTGCGCTTTGCGGCATCTCGGCCTACGCACTGGTGGCCGGGCCAGGTTTGCCGGCGAACATCACCAATTTTCGGGACTTCGCCGCCTGGTGCAAAGCGAATCCAAAACTGGCGGCGTTTGGCTCGACATCCGCTGGAAGCCCATCGCACTTCATGGGCATCATGCTGTCGCGTGCGATCGGGCTGGATCTGCTGCACGTTCCCTATAAAGGCGGCGCACAGGCGCTCCAGGGTGTCATGGGAGGGGAGGTGCCCATCACCATCAACCCGATCGGGGAGGTGCTGCCGCAACTCGCCAGCGGCAAAATTCGTATTCTCGCGACCACGGGATCAAAACGGAATCCACACGCGCCCGACGCCCAGACGCTGGTTGAAGCCGGCCTGAAAAACGCGGTGGTTGAGTTCTGGGGCGGCGTGATGCTTCCAGCCAGGACGCCAGCGCCGACCGTCTTGCGAACCGCGGGAATCGTCACTAACGCGCTGCAAACACCGCAAGTGCGTGATGCCTATGCACAGGCGTCAAAAGAAATCGTGCTCAAGACACCAGCGGAGTTTTCGGCGCTCATCAAAAGCGATATGGAACGCTGGAGCAGTCTCGTCGCGGCGTCAGGCTTTAGCGCTGAGGAATAAACCCTCCGAGCGTTCAGCGATGGGGCGCCTATGCCACCTTCCGGCGGAAGAATTCAGCTCAGGATCACGCTGCTCAGGCGCCGCCGGTAGCTCGCGACGGTCGCGTCTTCGGGCGGAATCTGGCCGTCGGCGACCTTCGGCTTGGGCGCCTCCATGATGTCGAGGATGGCGATATAGGTCTTGCGCGCCAGGCCGTCGGACCAGGCCTTGTCGCGCATCAAAATTTCCAGCAGCTCGTCGAGCGAGGCGGTCCAGCGCTGTTGCGCCATCAGCCAGCGGGCTTTGTCGAAGCGTGCGTCGAAATCTCGCTTGTCGGCGGCGATTTTGGCATCAAATGTGGCTTTCGCGCTTGTCCCATGGCCGTTTATAGCTACAAAATCAATAGCATCGATCCAGCGCTTGAGCGAATCGAAGCGCCGCACCGACCCGGCCTGCGCGATCACCGGCGCGAACGCCACCTTGGCGTCGTCGTCGCGCCCGAGCATTAAAAGCCGCCTGACATAGTCGAAGCGCGCCGTTTCACTGGCCGCATCGCTTGCGGCCGCCTGCCGCAGCTTTTCCAGCGCGGCTTCCGGGTCGGCGCTGTCCAGATCGCCGAGTTCTTCGGCCTCCGGCGCTGGTGCTTCTTCCTCCAGGGCGGCCGGCGGCAAATGCTTGTCGAGAAACTCCCTAACCTTGCCTTCAGGCAAAGCGCCGGTAAAGCCATCGACCGGCTGGCCGTTCATCAGCAAAATGCACGTCGGAATGCTGCGGATGCCGAACGCCTCACCGAGCTGCTGTTCCTGGTCGGAGTCGATCTTCACAAGCTTGAAGCGCCCGGCGTAGGCGATTTCGACCTTTTCCAGCAGCGGCCCGAGCGACTTGCACGGGCCACACCACGGCGCCCAGAAGTCGATCAGCACGGGCGTGGTCATCGAAGCGGCAATAACTTCGGTTTCAAAATTTTCAAGGGTGACGTCGATCATGATGGTGCGCAAATTAGGTTGAGGGCGGTGGTTTTCAAGTGGCGGGCGAGAGGGTAGCACGCACCGGCGCGCCAGGTCGCCGGCGGCGTCAGCCGGTAAAATCACCGGCTCCAGGCGCAGCGCCGCAACCCGAAAGCTTTGAACTTCCCTATGACGACAACGAACAATCCGGCAAGCCCGCTGGTCGGCGTGCTGATGGGCTCCGGCAGCGACTGGGAAACGATGCGGCACGCGGTCGAAATATTGCGCCAGTTCGGCGTTGCGCACGAGGCGCGCGTCGTCTCGGCGCACCGCATGCCTGACGAGCTGTTCGCGTATGCCGAGCAGGCCGCCGGCCGCGGCCTGAAGGCGATCATCGCCGGCGCCGGCGGCGCGGCGCATCTGCCGGGCATGCTGGCGGCCAAAACGCTATTGCCGGTGCTCGGCGTTCCGGTCGCCAGCCGGCATTTGCACGGCGTCGATTCGCTGCACAGCATCGTGCAGATGCCCAGGGGCGTTCCGGTCGCGACGTTTGCCATCGGCGACGCCGGCGCGGCCAACGCGGCGCTGTTCGCCGTCGCCATGCTGGCGCTGCATGATGAAGACCTTTCGGCCAGGCTGCTGGCGTTTCGCGCCGACCAGACCGCCGCCGCCCGCGCCGCGACGCTGCCGCCGGCATGAGCGCCTTGTTGCCGATTTTTCCGGGAACGGTGAACGCCGGTGGCCAGCCGGCGACGCTGGGCGTGATGGGCGGCGGCCAGCTCGGCCGCATGTTCGTGCATGCGGCGCAGCGCATGGGTTATTTCACCGCCGTGCTCGACCCGGACCCGCAAAGCCCGGCCGGCCGCGCCAGCGACTATCACATCCAGGCTGGCTACAGCGATGCAGGCGGCCTGTCGCGGCTGGCCGGGCTGTGCGCCGCGGTCACGACCGAATTCGAAAACGTTCCGGCGGCCTCGCTGCAAACGCTTGCCACCCACTGCGCGGTGGCGCCCGGCGCGGCAGCCGTCGCGATTGCGCAAGACCGGATCCAGGAAAAGCTGCATTTCACCGCGTCCGGCGTGGCGAATGTGGCTTGCGCGCCATATGCGGTGATCGAGACGCCGGCTCAGCTGGCCGCCGTTCCCGCCGACCTGCTGCCCGGCATCCTGAAAACCGCTCGCATGGGCTATGACGGCAAGGGCCAGGTGCGCGTGAAGGATGCGGCCGAGCTGGCGGCGGCTTGGTGCCGGCTGGGCCAGGTCGCCTGCGTGCTGGAAAAGCTGTTGCTCCTTAAAGCCGAGTGCTCGGTGATCGTCGCGCGCGGCTGGGACGGCGACCTCGTGCGTTTTCCGGCGCAGCGCAACCTGCATGTCGGCGGCATCCTGGCGTTCACCGAAGTTTATGAAGGAAATATGCCCGCAGCGCTTGCCGCGCGGGCGCAGGCAGCTACTGAATCAATAGCAAACCATATCGGCTACGTCGGCGTGCTGTGCGTCGAGTTTTTCGTCATCGACGACGGCAGCGAAGGCGGCGCGCTCATCGTCAACGAACTCGCGCCGCGCCCGCACAACAGCGGCCACTACACGCTCGACGCCTGCGACGTCTCGCAGTTCGATTTGCAGGTGCATGCCATGGCCGGGCTGCCGCTGCCGCGGCCGCGGCAGCATTCGCCCGCCGTCATGCTCAATTTGCTCGGCGAAGTCTGGTTCGATGCGGCCGGCCAGCCGCGCACGCCCGACTGGTCGGCGGTGCTGGCGCTGCCGGGCGCGCATTTGCACCTGTACGGCAAGCAGGGCGCGCGGCCGGGCCGCAAGATGGGCCACCTGACGCTGACCGGCGCCGATGTGGCGGGCGTGAAAGCCGCCGCGCGCCGGGCGGCGGAGATTCTGGGCTTGCCCGGCTTCGAGGGCGCGGCATGATTCTGCCCAGCACCGACCCGCGGGCGATTCTTGACGCCGCCCGCCGCATCCAGGGCGGCGGGTTGGTTGGCTTTCCGACCGAAACCGTGTACGGCCTGGGCGCCGATGCGTCGAGCGACGCGGCGGTGGCCGGCATCTTCGCGGCCAAGGGCCGGCCCGCCGACCATCCGCTGATCGTGCATCTGGCCGATGCCGGCCAGGTCGAGACTTACGCCAGCGGCGTGCCGCCGTTCGCCGTCCGCCTCATCCAGGCTTTCTGGCCGGGCCCGCTGACGGTGATTTTACCGCGCCGCGAAGGCGTTGCCGCCGCTGCCGCCGGCGGACAGGACTCGATCGGCCTGCGCTGCCCGTCGCACCCGGTCGCGCTGGCTTTCCTGACTGCTTGCCTGGAACTGGGGGTCAGCGGCGTCGCCGGCCCGAGCGCCAACCGCTTCGGCCGGGTCAGCCCGACCACCGCGGCGCACGTCGCCCAGGAGTTCGGCGACGCGCTGCTGGTGCTCGACGGCGGGCCGTGCGAAGTCGGCATCGAGTCGAGCATCGTCGATTGCACCCGGGGCCGGCCGGTGCTGCTGCGCCCCGGCGTGCTGACGCGCGCGCAGCTCGAAGCGGCGTGCGGCGCGCCGGTGCCGGACCAGGACGATTGGCAGGAGCGGGGCGGCGCGCCGCGCGCATCCGGAACGCTGGCGGCGCACTATGCGCCCGACGCCAAGGTGCGGCTGATGGACGCCGGCGCGATCCGCACCGCGCTGGAGCTGCTCGGCGCCGACGCGGCGCATATCGCCGTTTATGCGCGAACGCTGTTCAGCATCAAATCGAGCCGCATAATTTACCGCCGGATGCCCGACGACGCGGCGGCGACCGCGCAGCAGCTGTTTTCAGTGCTGCGCGGATTCGACGCTCAGGGCGCCCGGCTGATCTGGATCGAGTACCCGCCTATGAATGCCGAATGGGACGGCGTTCGCGACCGGCTGGAGCGGGCCGCGGCTGGTTGAAGGCATTTGGTTAATCCCTATGAAACCATACCAGCGGCATGGTGATAACAGAATAAATAAACATCCACTTGGATGGTGTTAGGATGGCGTCATGCCAGC